>NZ_JBEZBT010000023.1:45742-99499 GCF_040647235.1 Streptomyces sp. NPDC042638 | reverse complement strand
TGTCGGTGAGGCCGGACCCGGTTCCAGCTGTCGGCGAGACCGGCTCCGGTGCCGGCTGCCGGTGAGGCCGGCTCCGGTCCTCGGCTGTCGGCGCCGGCTCCGGCGTCAGCTGTCGGTGAGGCCGGACCCGGTTCCAGCTGTCGGCGAGACCGGCTCCGGTGCCGGGTCGGTGGGGACCGGCGGGCGGGAGCGCCAGGCGTACGTCCGGGTCGCCTACGTTCTCGGCCCGCACCGGGTCGATATGCGCCACGCCCACTCGGGCCCTGGCACGGCGCTTCAGGACGGCCCTTTCCGCAGGTGGAGGGCGTGCACGGGAGATCATCCCGCGGCCGGGCCGCACGCCCCGGCACACCGCGCCCGGGCCGGCCCCCGCACCCCGCCCGGGGGCGCGCAACAAATCGTCGTCCGCCCCCCGTTCCACGCAACGATCCGCGCACCCGCGCGCAACGGCTCCTTCTTGTCCGGCCGAGCGTGCCGACCGTACGGTCTATTCGGCCCCCAAACCCCCCGTACCGGTGAGGATCCCCATGCGCACCGCCCTGCTCCAGAGCTCCGGCCGCCCCGGCTCCGTCGTCGAGAACCTCAAGGTCCTCGACGAGGCCGCGGGCCGGGCCGCCGCCGCGGGCGCCGGTCTGCTGGCGGCGCCGGAGATGTTCCTCACCGGGTACGCGATCGGCGACGACATCGCACGCCTCGCCGAGCCCGCCGACGGCGACTCCGCCGACGCGATCGCCGAGACCGCCACCCGGCACGGCCTGGCGATCGCCTACGGCTACCCGGAGCGCGACGGCGGGACCGTCTACAACTCCGCCCAGCTGATCTCCGCCGACGGCACCCGGCTCGCGAACTACCGCAAGACCCACCTCTTCGGCTGCTTCGAGCGCGACCACTTCACCCCGGGCGGGCAGCAGGTCGTCCAGGCCGAGCTGAACGGCCTCACCGTGGGCCTGCTGATCTGCTACGACGTCGAGTTCCCGGAGAACGTCCGCGCCCACGCCCTGGCCGGCACCGACCTCCTCGTCGTGCCGACCGCGCAGATGCACCCCTTCCAGTTCGTCGCCGAGGCGATGATCCCGGTGCGCGCCTTCGAGAACCAGATGTACGTCGCCTACGTCAACCGCGTCGGCCAGGAAGGGGAGTTCGAGTTCGTCGGCCTCTCCGTCCTCGCCGGGCCCGACGGGATCGCCCGCACCCGCGCCGGCCGCGCCGAGCAGCTGGTGCTCGCCGACGCCGACCCCGCCTTCCTGGCCGCCTCCCGGGAGAGCAACCCGTACCTGAAGGACCGCCGCCCGGGCCTGTACGGGTCCCTCGTCTGAGCCGCCCCCACAGCTACCCCCCGTTTCACCACGCGCAAGGAGTCCGTACCCCCATGACGTCCACGGTGCCCAACGCCGTCGAGCACACCGACGAGCAGCAGCCGCCGATCACCATGTTCGGCCCGGACTTCCCCTACGCCTACGACGACTTCCTCGCGCACCCCGCGGGCCTCGGCCAGATCCCCGCGACCGAGCACGGCACCGAGGTCGCGATCATCGGCGGCGGTCTGTCCGGCATCGTGGCCGCGTACGAGCTGATGAAGATGGGCCTCAAGCCCGTCGTCTACGAGGCCGACCAGATCGGCGGCCGACTCCGCACGGTCGGCTTCGAGGGCTGCGACGGGTCACTGACCGCCGAGATGGGCGCGATGCGCTTCCCGCCGTCCTCCACCGCCCTCCAGCACTACATCGACATGGTGGGACTGCAGACCAGGCCGTTCCCGAACCCGCTGGCCGAGGCGACCCCGTCGACCGTCGTCGACCTCAAGGGCGAGTCGCACTACGCCGAGAAGATCGACGACCTGCCCCAGGTCTACCGGGACGTCGCCGACGCCTGGAACAAGTGCCTCGAAGAGGGCGCCGACTTCTCCGACATGAACCGCGCCATGCGCGAGCGGGACGTCCCGCGCATCCGCGAGATCTGGGCGAAGCTGGTCGAGAAGCTCGACAACCAGACCTTCTACGGCTTCCTCTGCGACTCCGAGGCGTTCAAGTCCTTCCGGCACCGCGAGATCTTCGGCCAGGTCGGCTTCGGCACCGGCGGCTGGGACACCGACTTCCCGAACTCCATCCTGGAGATCCTACGCGTCGTCTACACCGAGGCCGACGACCACCACCGCGGCATCGTCGGCGGCTCCCAGCAGCTGCCGTTGCGCCTGTGGGAGCGCGAGCCGGAGAAGATCGTCCACTGGCCGTACGGCACCTCGCTGAAGTCGCTGCACGTGGACGGCGAGCCGCGTCCGGCCGTGACCCGGCTGCACCGCACCGCGGGCAACCAGATCACCGTGACCGACGCGAACGGCGACATCCGCACCTACCAGGCGGCCGTCTTCACCGCGCAGTCCTGGATGCTGCTGTCCAAGATCGCCTGCGACGACTCGCTCTTCCCGATCGACCACTGGACCGCGATCGAGCGCACCCACTACATGGAGTCCTCGAAGCTCTTCGTCCCGGTCGACCGGCCGTTCTGGCTGGACAAGGACGAGGAGACCGGCCGGGACGTCATGTCGATGACGCTGACCGACCGCATGACCCGCGGCACCTACCTGCTGGACGACGGCCCGGACAAGCCCGCCGTCATCTGCCTCTCCTACACCTGGTGCGACGACAGCCTGAAGTGGCTGCCGCTGTCCGCGAACGAGCGGATGGAGGTCATGCTGAAGTCGCTCGGCGAGATCTACCCGAAGGTCGACATCCGCAAGCACATCATCGGCAACCCGGTGACGGTCTCCTGGGAGAACGAGCCCTACTTCATGGGCGCGTTCAAGGCCAACCTGCCCGGCCACTACCGCTACCAGCGGCGCCTGTTCACGCACTTCATGCAGGACCGGCTGCCCGAGGACAAGCGGGGCATCTTCCTGGCCGGCGACGACATCTCCTGGACGGCCGGCTGGGCCGAGGGCGCGATCCAGACCGCGCTGAACGCGGTCTGGGGTGTCATGCACCACTTCGGCGGCGGGACCGACGCGACGAACCCGGGCCCGGGCGACGTCTACGACGAGATCGCGCCGGTGGAGCTTCCCGAGGACTGACGAGGACCGACGAGTACCGACGCGAACCGACCCGCGCGACGGACCAGGGCGCGGGCGGCCGGCCTCAGACTCCGGCCGCCCGCGCCTCTTCCCACACCTCGGCGGCGACGTCCGTCAGCTCCCGTGCGTCCCGGGCGCAGCTCTGGAGATCGATGAGGATCTCGTCCATGCCGATCCCGTCGAACTCGACCAGGTCCGCCACGATCTGGTCCACGCTGCCCTGGAACGGCCTGCGGTCGGGACCGTCGTACGGCTTGGCCTGCTGGGTGGCGTTCACCCGCAGCACGGTCCGGATCGGCTCGGTGCGGCCCCGCTCCTCGGCCAGCTCCCGCAGCCGGCGCCACTCGGCGGCCACCCTCGGGGCGCTGAACCCCACCGGCAGCCAGCCGTCGGCGTGGTCGACCAGCCGCCGCAAGGCCCGCTCGCTGCCCGCCGCCAGCAGCACCGGGACCGGCCGGACGGGCTTGGGACCGACCGCGGCGGAGGCGATCCGGGTGAGCGGTCCGTCGTGGACGACCGGATCCGGGCCCCACACCGCCCGGCAGACCGCGATGATCTCGTCCAGGACCGCGCCGCGCTCCTCGAACGGCCGCACGCCCGAGGCGGCGTACTCGTCCCACGACCAGCCGGTGCCGAAGCCCGCGATCACCCGGCCCCCGCTCGCCGCGTCCAGCGAGGCCAGCGCCTTGGCCAGCCGGAACGGCAGGTGCAGCGGCGCCACCAGGACACTGGAGCCCAGTTCCGCCCGCTCGGTGGCCGCCGCGGCCAGGGTGAGCGTGACCAGCGGGTCCGCCACGTTCCGGTACGTGTCGGGCCAGGGCAGGCCCTCGATGCCGTACAGGCCCTGGGTGGCGGGCTCGGGGAACAGGGCCCGTTCGAAGACCCACAGGCTGTCGTAGCCGATCCGTTCGGCGGCACGCGCCACCGCGGGCACGTCCGTGCCGATCGAGTAGTGGCCCATCTGGGGAAGGCTCAGCCCGAGCCGGGTCGCCATACCGGTGCTCCTCTGCGATCGGATGCGTGATCGGGTGCCTGCCCGGCAACGTACGGCGCCGGACACGGGGTTTCGGGAAGGCTCGCTCGGTGCGGGATCCGACCGATCAGTCGGCGAGCGGTGTCAGCAGCATCCGGCCCGCGAACCCCACGGCCGCGTCCAGCCGTTCGGTGAACTCCTCGGCGACGTCGGCGCAGTGCCGCAGCGCCCACAGGGCGCGGGCCGCCGTCCAGGTCGCGTCCCGGGCCCGCTCCAGGCTCCAGGAGCCGAGCAGATGAGTGAGCGGGTCGGCGATCTGGAGCAGGTCGGGGCCCGGCATCAGATCCTCCCGGATGCGCTCCTCCAGCGATCCGAGCAGCTCGCCCACCCGGTCGAACTCGTCCTCCAGGTCGGCCGGCCGGCAGCCGAGCGCACGGCACGTGTCGACCACGGCGAGGGCCAGGTCGTGTCCGATGTGGGCGTTGATGCCGGCCAGCGCGAACTGCAGTGGCCGCACCCCGGGATGGCGGCGGAGCTGGAACAGGGGCCGCCAGCAGGCGGGCGGGCGGCGGTCCGCGGCAGCCGCGTCGACCGCCGCCAGGTAGCGCTCGGCGAACCGCACGTCCAGCGCGCTCGCCGCGCGCGGGTCCGGGAACTCGCCCGCGGCCAGCCGCCGGCCGACCTCCTCGGTGACGGCGAGGTAGACGCGGTTGAACACGGCGACGCCGTCCCGGGCGGGCAGCGCCGCGTCGAGCGCGCGCATCCGCGTGAGGACCGTGCCGACGGAGGTGGTCGTGACGACCGTGTCGACGGAGGTGGTGAGGTGTGCCGGCTGCGCCATGGGGGAAGCGTCCCAGCCCGTGGCCGGCCGGCGCGCCGACCGGCCCGGCGCTTCGCCGGAACGGGGGAACGCCGGGCCCGGTGCTGCGGTGTGCGGTGCGGCCGTGCCGCCTACGACTCGGCGCGCGGCGCCTGTGCGCCCGCCTCCGCGTCGTAGGAGGACATGCCCTCGTCCAGCAGCGGCTGCTGCTTCTTCAGATGGGCCGGGGCGAAGGCGCGCAGCGCGTGGTAGCCGGTGATGACGACCAGGGTGCCGAGGGCGATGCCGCTCAGCGAGAAGTTGTCGGTGAACTTCATGCTGACGTTGCCGACCCCGATGATGATGCCCGCCGCGGCCGGCACCAGGTTCAGCGGGTTGCGCAGGTCCACCTTGGCGTTCAGCCAGATCTGGGCGCCGAGCAGGCCGATCATGCCGTACAGGATGACGGTGATGCCGCCGAGGACTCCGCCCGGGATCGCCGCCACGATCGCGCCGAACTTCGGGCAGACGCCGAAGAGCAGCGCGAAGCCGGCGGCGGCCCAGTAGGCGGCGGTGGAGTAGACGCGGGTCGCGGCCATCACGCCGATGTTCTCCGAGTAGGTGGTGTTCGGCGGGCCGCCGACGGCCGTCGACAGCACGGAGGCGACGCCGTCCGCCGAGATCGCCGTGCCGAGCTTGTCGTCCAGCGGGTCGCCGGTCATCTCGCCGACCGCCTTGACGTGACCGGCGTTCTCGGCGACGAGGGCGATGACCACCGGCAGCGCGACCAGGATCGCCGACCACTGGAACGACGGTCCGTGGAAGTGCGGCAGGCCGATCCAGTCGGCCTTGGAGACGCCGGAGAGGTCGAGTCGCCAGTGGTCGGTGACCTTGCCGCCCGGGCCCATGGAGTGGATCTTCCCGAAGACCCGGTCGAACGCCCAGGAGATGCCGTAGCCGAAGACCAGACCGAGGAAGATCGCGATGCGCGACCAGAAACCGCGCAGGCAGACGACCGACAGGCCGGTGAAGAGCATCACCAGCAGGGCGGTCCACTGGTCCTGCGGCCAGTAGGTGGAGGCGGTCACGGGGGCCAGGTTGAAGCCGATCAGCATGACGACCGCGCCGGTCACGATCGGCGGCATGGCGGCATGGATGATCCGGGCGCCGAAGTGCTGCACGGCGAGGCCCACCAGGAACAGCACGACGCCGACGACGAGGACGGCGCCGGTCACCGTCGCGCTCGTACCTCCCTGGGCGCGGATGACGGCGGCCACACCCACGAACGACAGGGAGCAGCCGAGGTAACTCGGCACCCGGCCGCGGGTGGCCAGCAGGAAGATGGCGGTCGCGACTCCGGACATCATGATCGCGAGATTGGGGTCCAGGCCCATCAGCACGGGGGCGACGAAGGACGCCCCGAACATCGCGACCACGTGCTGGGCGCCCAGGCCCACGGTTCGGGGCCAGGAGAGCCGTTCGTCGGGGCGTACCACCGCTCCGGGTGCGGGCGTGCGCCCGTCACCGTGCAGTTTCCAGCGCACGCCGAGGTCCATGGTGGGGTTTCGCTTTCTTACGTACATGAAGACGGTCCGAACCATTGTCAGGGGTAACGAGCGCCTCTACGCTCGCACGGTCCTACTCGTGAACTCTGTTCATATATCTGATCAGTGGCAGATCGGAGCGCCTGATGAGTGGAAGATCCCGTGCGGCCGTACTGCTGGCCGCGGTGGTGACGTTCGGGGCCGTGCTCGTCCCGTCCGCGCACGCCGCGCCCGAGCCGCCGCGGACCGCCGTCCTCGACGGCGCCCGCCTGGAGCGGACCCGGGCCCGGGCGGCCCACGACCCCGCACTCCGGCGCGCCCTCGCGGACCTGACCACCCGCGCGGACGCCTGGCTGGACCAGGGCCCCTGGACGGTCGTCGACAAGCCGAAACCGGCCCCCGGCGGTGACGTCCACGAGTACCTGAGCCAGGCTCCCTACTGGTGGCCCACGACCGCCCCCACCGCCGGCAACCCCTGGGGCTGCCCCTACGTCCAGCGCGACGGACAGCGCAATCCGGAGGTCGACAGCGGCACGGACCGCCAGGATGTGGAGAAGGTCTTCGACTCGACGTACGACCTCTCCCTCGCCTGGTACTACACCGGCAGGCGTGACTACGCCGAGAAGGCCGGGCAGATCCTGCGCACCTGGTTCCTGGACCCGGCCACCCGGATGAACCCGAACCTGGACCACGCCCAGTTCATCCCGTGCAAGTACGACGGCCGGGCCATCGGCGTCGTCGACTTCTCGCAGTCGTACACCAGCGTCCTGGACGCGCAGGCCGTCCTCGCCGCGGGCGCGCCCGGCTGGACGGCCGCAGACCGGGCCGCCATGACCAGGTGGAACAAGGACTTCCTCGGCTGGCTGAGGAACAGCGGCTTCGGCAAGGAGGAGGGCGCCGCCGCCAACAACCACGGCACCTTCTACGACATGCAGCTCGCCGCCCTCGCCTACGCCACCGGCGACACGGCCCTCGCCCGCCGGACCGTGCTGGACGCGCGCGCCCGGCGGATCGCCCCGCAGATCGCGGCCGACGGCAGCCAGCCCCAGGAACTGGCCCGCACCCGCAGCTGGCACTACTCGACCTTCGACCTCGTCGCCTACACCCGGCTCGCGGCCATCGGCCGGCACGTGGGCGTGAACCTCTGGGACTACCGCGGGCCGGACGGGCAGAGCCTGTTCAAGGCGGTCCGCTATCTGCTGCCGGCCGCGACCGGCGGGGCCGCCTGGCCCCATCCCGAGCTGGAGTTCCACCGGTACGCGGCGACCGACGTGGTGCACGCGGCGGCCGACGCCGGTGACCCGGCGGCCGTGGCGGCCGTGCCCCGGCTTCAGGCGCCGCCCGGGGGAGACCTCTGGGCGCTGCGGCCCGCCGCCGAGCAACTGGACTTGATAGCGGGCTGATCCCCGACGGCCCGGGGCTTCCCGGCCCGGCTCCTGAGCGGTCGCTTAGTATGGTGGTGTACCGGGGGTGCCGCCACCCCGCCAGCGCTGCTCAGGAGCCGTTCCCGTGACCGCCGAAGCCCCGATCGCCCCCGCCGTCTCCCACGGCCGGCTGATCCCCGTCACCGTCCACTTCGACGACCTCGACGCGCTCGGGCTGCTGCACAACGCCCGCTACCCGCTGATGGTCGAGCGCGCCTGGACCGAGCTGTGGAACGAGCACGGCGTCCGCTTCGACGGCGACTGGGAGGCGGCCGGCGACGCCTGCAACGCGGTCCGCGAACTGCGCATCAGCTATGAGGCGCCGGTCACCCGCCCCGGCACCTACGCCGTCCACCTCTGGCTGGAGCGGCTCGGCACCACCGGCCTCACCTACGGCTTCCGGTTCTGCTCGGCCGACGGGACCGAGACCTACGCCCAGGGCACCCGGGTGCTGGTCCGGCTGGACGCCACGACCATGCGCCCCGCGCCCTGGAGCGAGACCTTCAGGGCCGCGGGTCGGGCACTGCTGCGGCCCGCGGACTGACCTCCGCACGGCCCCCGCGCTCGGCGGTGCGCAGCACGCCCGCGAACCCGGCGAGCCCGCACGCCAGCAGCGTCACCACGCAGAACGACACCATCAGGCTGGTCGCCTGGGCCACCCCGCCGATCAGGCTCGGCGCGATCAGCCCCGAGGTGTAGGTGATGGTCGCCACGCCCGCGATGGCCTGGCTGGGATGGGGGCCGGCGTGCCCGGCCGCCGCGAAGCAGAGCGGTACGACCACCGCGATGCCGAGCCCCATCAGCGCGAACCCGGCCATCGCCACCGCGGGGTGCCCGGCGACAACGACCAGCAGCCCGCCCAGCACGGCCAGGACGCCGCCGGCCCGCACGGTGCGGACCGCGCCGAACCGGTTCACCACCGCGTCCCCGGCGATCCGGGCCACCGCCATGGTGAGCATGAACCCGGTCGTGGAGGCCGCCGCCAGCCCGGCCGAGCTGTCCAGCCGGTCCCGCAGGAAGACCGCCGACCAGTCGAGGCTCGCGCCCTCGGCGAACACCGCGCAGAAGCCGACCGCGCCGATCAGCAGCGCGGAGCGCGGCGGCAGCGCGAACCGCGGGGGCGGCTCCTCGTCCTCGGCGGGCTGGAGGTCCAGCACCCAGCCGCAGGCGGCGAACCCGAGCAGCGTGAGGACGGCCGACGCGAGGGCGAAGTGCAGGCGCGCGTCCGCGCCCAGATGAGCGGCGAGGGTGCCGGCCGCCGACCCGGCCAGGGCCCCCGCGCTCCACATGCCGTGCAGGCCCGACATGATCGACTTGTCGAGCAGCCGCTCGATCTCCACGCCGAGCGCGTTCATCGCGACGTCGGCCATGCCCGCCGTGGCGCCGTAGGCGAACATCGCCAGGCACAGGGTGACCAGGTTCGGCGCGACGGACGGCAGCACCAGGGACAGCGTCCACAGCGCCAGCAGTCCGCGCAGGGCCGTGCGGCTGCCGTAGCGGTGGCTGATCCGGCCCGCCAGCGGCATCGCGCAGGAGGCGCCGAACGCCGTGAAGGCCAGCGCGAACCCGAGCCGGCCCGTGCCGAGCGAGGTGTGCTCCTGCACCCATGGGACGCGCGTCGCGAACGAACCGGTCACGGCGCCGTGCACGGCGAACACGGCCGCCACGGCGTACCGGGCGCGCCTCACCCCGTCATGCGCATGCCTCACGTCGCTCATGTCCCTGTCCCTCCCGAGGGTGCCCGTCCCTGGCCTCCGTGCAACGTCGCGTAAACTATCAGGGACCCTTCCTGATAGATAGTCGTCTGCGCGTCCCGTGCGGCCGGCCGGCCCTCACCGATCTGGGAGGATTCCCGTCATGCCCGCATCACCGAGCACCGCCCGGGCCATCAACGACCGGCTGGCCCTGCGGCTGTTGCAGCAGGAGGGCCCACTCACGGCAGGGCAGCTGAAGCAGCTGACCGGACTGTCCCGGCCGACCGTGGCCGACCTGGTCGACCGGCTCACGGCCGCCGGGCTGATCACGGTCGTCGGCGAGTCCGGCGAACAGCGCCGGGGGCCCAACGCCCGGCTCTACGGCATCGTCGCCGACCGCGCTCACCTCGCCGCGCTCGACGTCCGCACCGAAGGCGTCTTCGTCCTGGTCTCCGACCTGGTGGGGCGGGTGCTCGCGGAGGCGTCCGCGCCCATCGGCGGGAGCACCGGGACCGGGCCGGCGGTGGAGCAGGCGGTGGCCGCGGTGGAGAGCGCGGCGAAGGAGGCCGCCGCCATGGGGGCGCCCCCGCGCGAGGGCGTCCCGGCGTGGGGGAGGCTGCACACCGTCGGCATCGGCACGCCGGGCCTGATCGACCCGGCCACCGGCGACCTCAGGGACTCGGCCGGTCTGCCCGCCTGGCACCGCAGCCTGGCCGCCGCGCTCCAGGACCGGCTGCCCGGCGCCCGGATCACCGTCGAGAACGAGACCAACCTGGCCGCCCTGGCGGAACAGCGCGAGGGCGCCGCCCGCGACCGCGACACCTTCGTCCTGCTCTGGCTGGGTCACGGCGTCGGCGCCGCGGTCGTCCTGGACGGCACCCTGCGCCGCGGTGCCTCCGGCGGCACCGGCGAGATCGGCTTCCTGCCGGTCCCGGGAACCGGCGCGCTGCCCTCGGCGACCGACTGCGACGGGGGCTTCCACTCCCTGGCCGGAGCGGCGGCGGTCGTGTCGCTGGCGGCGGAGTGCGGACTGCCGGCGCCGGGCCCGGCCGACGGTCCCGGGGCGGCCGTGGCGGTCCGGGCCGCGCTGGCTCAGGTGTCCGGGGAGCCGGTACCGGCCACGTCGTCCCCGGCGCACCGCTTCCTGAACACCCTGGCCGACCGGATCGCCGTCGGAGCCGCCTCCGTCGTGGCCGTCCTGGACCCCGGCTGCGTGGTGCTCGGCGGGGAGGCGGGGCACGCCGGGGGCGCGGTGCTGGCCGGGCTGGTGGAGGAGCGTCTGCGCCGGATGTCGCCCCTGCCGACCGAGGTGCGGGCGAGCGGCCTCGGCGGGGGCGCCGTACTGCGCGGAGCACTGCTGACCGCCCGGGAGCGGGCGCAGGACGAACTGTTCGCACCGCCCGGGCGCCAGATCCGGGCGTAGTGGAGATGCCCGCCTTCACCACCACCGGAGGTCTTGGTGACCCATGCTGATGCTCGGCCGACGTTTCACGGCAGACGTCTTCCGGTGCGCCGTGTCGTGCAGGATCCGCGGCCGGTGCCCGAAAGGGCTGTCCGGTCGTCCGCGGCGGTGTCCGGGCGCCCCGCCTCCTCCGTTCAGGCCCGTCCGAACCGGCGCGCCAGGTACTCCTCGAAGGTCACCTCGCCCACGGCCCGGTCCGGCGCCAGGTGTGCGCCCGTTCGCAAGGCCCGGTAGGTCCCGCCGGCGAGGGGCACCCGCACCACCGGGCGGCGCCGACCGGTCGCGTGCAGATAGGCGCGGGCCAGCGAGTCCAGCCCGCGGATCTCGGGACCGGCCATGTCCGACACCCGTCCGGCCGGCGCCCCGAGCGCCAGCTCCGCCAGGCGCCCCGCCACCTCGGCGACCTCGACCGGCTGGTCCGGCACCCCCGCCGGCACCGCCAGCACGGGCGGCTTGGCCAGACGCTCGAAGAGCGTGACCAGCAGGTCGTGGAACTGCGTCGCCCGCAGCAGCGTCCAGCCGAGCCCCGACTCCTCGACCAGCCGCTCCACCGCGAGCTTGGTCCGGTAGTAGCGCATCGGCACCCGGTCGACGCCCACGATGGAGATGTACACGAGATGGCCCGCCCCGGCCCGCCGGGCCGCCGCGAGCAGGTTCCGGGCCGCCTGCTCGTCACCGCCCCGCTGCGTGCTCGCGCAGTGCACGACCGTGTCCGTGCCGGCCAGGGCCGCGTCCAGGCCCGCTCCGCCCGCGCGCAGGTCCACGGCGTACGGCCCGGCGTGCCGACTGAGCACCCGGACCTCGTGCCCGTCCGTCCGCAGTCGCTGCGTCACGAGCCGGCCGAGGGTACCGGTACCGCCGGTCACCAGGATCGTGGACATGTCGTTCTCCGTCCTTTTCGACGTCGGGGCGCTCCCGTTGGAACGCCCGTCGTTGAATGGGACCGATACAACCACCCGGAAACGCGACACCGGTCGGCGGACTTCTCGGCGGGGTACCGCGCTGCCCTGCCAGAGCTCTGAGGAGCCCTGCCAGAGCGCTGCACGACCCCTGGCGGCCCGGCGGCGGGCAAGGGCCGTCGTCACCGCCGCCGGGCCCGTCCGCACCCTAAAAGGACTAGACCAGTACGGTCAATGGTCCGGACCCACGTCAACACGCTCTCCTCGGTGTCCAGTTGACCAGGGCGACTGCGGGGCGCGAAAGCGGGGGTACGCACTGTGAGCGAACGCACACCACTCACCCGTATGGACGAGTACCGGGCGTGGCACACTGGCCCTGTACCAAAAGCAGCGCACTCCGGGGTCGGTGAAAGTCCGAACCGGCGGTTACAGTCCGCGACCCGGTCGCTTCCAGCGGCCGGTTGACCAGGTGAAATTCCTGGACCGACGGTTAAAGTCCGGATGGGAGGCAGTGCGCGGCGGGCGGGCATGCGTTGTTCCGTGTGCGCGCCGCCGAATCTGGGCTCGGCCGCATGCGGACGAGTCCGTTCCGGCGACGTCTCCGGTGTGTGCTCACCCGTAGATTCTGTCGTCATCGACAGGCCCCGGAGTCCGTGCCCGAAGAGGCAGGAGGACCCGGGAAGTGTTCACCGGAATCGTCGAAGAGCTGGGTGAGGTCACCGCCGTCGAGAACCTCGGCGACGCCTCCCGTTTCCGGCTCCGCGGCCCCGTCGTGACCGAGGGCGCGCAGCACGGCGACTCCATCGCCGTGAACGGGGTCTGTCTCACCGTCGTCGAGCACGAGGGCGACGAGTTCACCGCCGACGTCATGGCCGAGACCCTGGACCGTTCCAGCCTGGGGGCCCTCACCGTCGGCTCCCGCGTCAACCTGGAGCGTCCCACCGCCGTCGGCGCCCGCCTGGGCGGCCACATCGTGCAGGGGCACGTGGACGGCACCGGCGAGATCCTGGAGCGCCGGCCCTCCGAGAACTGGGAGATCGTGAAGATCTCCCTCCCCGCGGCCCTGGCCCGCTACGTGGTGGAGAAGGGCTCCATCACCGTCGACGGCATCAGCCTGACCGTGGTGGACGCGGGCTCCGACCACTTCACCGTCAGCCTCATCCCGACCACACTCGCCCTGACCACGCTCGGCGTGAAGCAGCCCGGCGACCCGGTCAACCTCGAGGTGGACGTCCTCGCCAAGTACGTGGAGCGCCTGCTCACGGCCGGACAGGGGGCAGGCCGGTGAATTCGCTCAACACCGAGGCGTTCACCCTGTTCGGGCAGCACATCCTGTGGTCCGACATGGTCGGCAACATCCTCGGCCTGGCCGGCCTCGCCCTCGGCTGGCGCCGCTCCCTGTGGACCTGGCCGGTGCAGTTCGCCTCCGGCCTGATCCTCTTCGCGGCCTTCTACGGCCACCTCACCGGCAGCGCCGGCAAGCAGGCCGTGGTCATGGCGGTCGCCGGCTACGGCTTCTGGCAGTGGAACCGCGGCCGGGGCGAGGGCGGCGACGGCCACATCGCGCCCCGGTTCGCCACCTGGCGCGAGCGCGGCGCGATGGTCGCCGCGGCCGCCGTGGGCACGGTCGCCGTCGCCCTGCTCTTCACGGCCTACCCGAAGCTGTCCTGGGATCCCTGGCCCGACGCCTACATCTTCGTCGGCACCATCGTCGCGATGTACGCCCAGGCCAAGGGCATGGTCGAGTTCTGGTTCGCCTGGCTGCTCGTCGACCTCGTCGGCGTCCCCCTCAACTTCGCCAACGGCTACGCCTTCTCCGGCTTCGTCTACGTCATCTACGGCGCACTCGTCCTGTGGGGCATGCGCGACTGGTGGCTGCGCTCCCGCAGGGGCCCGCAGCCCGCACTGGAAGGAGCGCCGGCATGACCTCCGCACCGCCGCTGTACGACACCGACGACATCGAGCACTTCACGCTCGACCCGGTCGAGCGCGCCGTCGCCGACATCGCCGCGGGCCGCCCCGTGGTCGTCGTCGACGACGAGGACCGGGAGAACGAGGGCGACCTCGTCATCGCCGCCGAGAAGGCGACCCCCGAGATCGTCGCCTTCATGATGAGCGAGTGCAGGGGCCTGATCTGCGCCCCCATGGAGGGCGAGGAACTGGACCGGCTGCGGCTGCCGCAGATGGTCGAGGACAACACCGAGTCGATGAAGACCGCGTTCACGGTCTCCGTCGACGCCTCCGCCGCCCACGGCGTGAGCACCGGTATCTCGGCCGCCGACCGCGCGACCACCCTCCAGCTGCTCGCGAGCGGCACCGCCGAACCCACCGACCTCGTCCGCCCGGGACACGTCTTCCCGCTGCGCGCCCGGCCCGGCGGCGTCCTCGTCCGCAACGGCCACACCGAGGCCGCCGTCGACCTCGCCCGGCTCGCGGGCCTGCGCCCGGCCGGCGCCATCGTGGAGATCGCCGGCGAGGACGGCCGGATGCTCCGCCTGCCCGAGCTGATCCCGTTCGCCCGCAAGCACGGTCTGACGATCATCTCCATCGAGGACCTGATCGCCTACCGCCGCGGCAGCGAGCCCACCGTCCGCCGCGAGGCCGAGACCCGTCTGCCCACCCGGCACGGCACCTTCACCGCCTACGGCTACCGGTCCACGGCCGACGGCGTAGAGCACGTCGCCCTCGTCCACGGCGAGATCGGCGACGGCGAGGACGTCCTGGTCCGCGTCCACTCCGAATGCCTCACCGGCGACGTCTTCGGCTCCCTGCGCTGCGACTGCGGCCCCCAGCTGGACACCGCCCTGGAACGCATCCAGGCCGAGGGCCGGGGCGTCGTCGTCTACCTGCGCGGCCACGAGGGACGCGGCATCGGCCTGCTGTCCAAGCTCCGGGCCTACGAGCTGCAGGAGCAGGGCCACGACACCCTCGACGCCAACCTGGAACTCGGGCTGCCCGCCGACGCCCGCGACTACGGCGCCGGCGCGCAGATCCTCGCCGACCTCGGCGTGCGCGGCGTGCGGCTGATGACCAACAACCCCGACAAGAGCGACGCCCTGCTGCGGCACGGCCTGAAGGTGACCGGCCGCGAGCCGATGCCCGTCCAGGCCGGCGAGCACAACCTCCGCTACCTGCGCACCAAGCGGGACCGGATGGGGCACGACCTGCCCTGGCTCGACACGCCCGCCGTGTCGGCCCCCACGGCCGCGGCAGCGGCCACCTGTGGCAACCAGTAAGCAAGGGACTTAGGAGAGACGTGAGCGGCAAGGGTGCACCGGAGCTGTCCGTACGCAACGTGAGCGACCTCAGGGTCGCCGTCATCGCGGCGCAGTGGCACGAGACGGTGATGGACGGTCTGGTGAACGGCGCGCTGCGCGCCCTGCACGAACTGGGCATCGACGAGCCCACGCTGATCCGGGTCCCCGGCAGCTTCGAACTCCCGGTCGCCGCCAAGGTCCTCGCCGGCCGCGGCTACGACGCCGTGGTCGCCCTCGGCGTCGTCATCCGGGGCGGCACCCCCCACTTCGACTACGTGTGCCAGGGCGTCGCCCAGGGCCTCACCCAGGTCTCCGTCGAGACCGGCGTCCCCGTCGGCTTCGGCGTGCTCACCTGTGACACCGAGGAGCAGGCCCTGGACCGGGCCGGCCTGGAGGGCTCGAACGAGGACAAGGGCCACGAGGCGGTGACGGCGGCCGTGGCGACCGCGGCCACGCTGCGCTCGGTATCCGAACCCTGGCACTAGGCCGGCCACCACAACGGCTAGGGTGGGGCTCACCATGTCCAAGAAGACGTTCGAGGAGCTCTTCACCGAGCTCCAGCACAAGGCCGCCCAGGGCGATCCCGCCACCTCCCGTACCGCAGAGCTGGTCGGCAAGGGCGTCCATGCCATCGGCAAGAAGGTCGTCGAAGAGGCCGCCGAGGTCTGGATGGCCGCCGAGTACGAGGGCAAGGAGGCGGCCGCCGAGGAGATCTCGCAGCTGCTGTACCACGTCCAGGTGATGATGGTCGCCCGCGGGATCTCCCTGGACGACGTCTACGCCCATCTCTAAGCCGCACCAGCTCCCACCCACCCCACTCCACGCGAAGGAAGCCGACCTCATGCTGCGCATCGCCGTCCCCAACAAGGGTTCCCTGTCCGGCCCTGCGGCGGAGATGCTGCATGAGGCCGGCTACCAGCAGCGCCGCGAGTCCAAGGAACTCCGGATCGTCGACCCGGGCAACGAGGTCGAGTTCTTCTATCTCCGCCCCCGCGACATCGCGATCTACGTCTCCTCCGGCCGCCTCGACATCGGCATCACCGGCCGTGACCTGCTGATCGACTCCGGCGCCGACGCCGAGGAGATCCTGCCGCTCGGCTTCGCCCGTTCCACCTTCCGCTTCGCCGCCAAGCCGGGCACGGCGAACGGCATCGAGGACCTCAAGGGCCGCACGGTCGCCACCTCCTACGAGGGGATCGTCGCCGGACACCTCGCCGACAGCGGCGTCGACGCCTCCGTCGTCCACCTGGACGGCGCCGTCGAGACCGCCATCGAGCTGGGCGTCGCCGAGGTCATCGCCGACGTCGTCGAGACCGGCACCAGCCTGCGCAACGCGGGCCTGGAGGTCTTCGGCGAGCCGATCATGAAGTCCGAGGCGATCGTGATCCGCCGCACCGGCGCCGACGCCGAGGAACCGAAGGTCCAGCAGTTCCTGCGCCGCCTCCAGGGCGTCCTGGTCGCGCGGACGTACGTGATGATGGACTACGACTGCCGGGTCGAGCAGCTGGAGAAGGCCGTCGCGCTCACCCCCGGCCTGGAGTCCCCGACCGTCTCCCCGCTGCACAACGAGGGCTGGGTCGCCGTCCGCGCCATGGTCCCCTCCAAGGAAGCCCAGCGGATCATGGACGACCTCTACGCCATCGGCGCCCGCGCCATCCTGACCACGGCCATCCACGCCTGCCGCCTGTAGAAGGGGTACGCCGACCGATGTCCGACCTGCCCACCCTGCCCGTCACCTTCCGGCCGGGCCACACCCGGGTGATCCTGCTCACTGCCGGGGTCGTGATGTTCCTGGTGATAAGCGCCATCGCGCTGCTGCTGGAGCAGCTCGGCCCGGGCGACCGGCTCACCTTCATCATCACCGGGGCAGTCATCTTCTGGGTCCTGGCCCAGCTGGCCCGGGTGAAGGTGATCGCCGACGACTCCGGCGTCACCGTGGTCAACATCGTCAGCAGGCGCCGCCTGGCCTGGGCGGAGATCCTGCGGGTGAACCTCCGCCCGGGTGACCCCTGGGTGTTCCTCGACCTCAGCGACGGCACCAGCCTGCCCGCGCTCGGCATCCAGCCGGGCATCGCCAGGCAGCGCGCCGTCGCCGACGCCCGGACCCTGCGCGCACTCGCCGAGGCCCACTCGGGCCCCTCCGCCCTGCCGCACGAGCCCAGATCTTGATTAATCTGGTGGGCGGAGGCCGACTCGCTGCGCCTCCGCCCCTGCGCCCAGCCCGGTGCACAGGGGCTCCTGCTACCCGAGGAGTGACTCCCTCCAGCGATGGACGGATCGTCCTGTAGTACCTGCGCCACCCCCGCCCGACATAGCGGGAAGGCGGTGGCAGCGTGACCACCCCCCTGCTGCTCCTCGGAGCGGCGCTCCTGTTGATCCTCGCCAACGGATTCTTCGTGGCGGCCGAGTTCGGACTGGTGACGGTCGAGCGGCCGGAGGCCGAGAAGGCCGCCGCCGACGGCGACCCGCGTGCCGGTACGGTCGTGGAGTCGCTGAAGGAGCTGTCCTTCCAGCTCTCCGGCACCCAGCTCGGCATCACCATCACCTCCCTGGTCGTCGGCATGCTCGCCGAGCCGGCCCTGGCCGAGCTGCTGCACGGCCCCTTCGCCGCGATCGGCATCCCCGACGGGGCGGCCTCCGGGGTCGCCGTGGTCGTCGGCATGCTGCTGGCCTCCGCGATCCAGATGGTGATCGGCGAACTCGTACCCAAGAACTGGGCCGTCTCCCGGCCGTTGCAGGTCGCGCGCTTCGTCGCCGGCCCCCAGCACCGCTTCGCCCGCCTGTTCCGCCCGGTGATCTCCGCGCTGAACACGGTCGCCAACCGGCTGGTCCGCGCCCTGGGCGTCGAACCCGCCGAGGAGCTGGCCTCCGCCCGCACCCCCGGCGAGCTGGTCTCCCTGGCCCGGCACTCCGCCCAGGCCGGAGCCCTGGAGCAGGACACGGCCGACCTGTTCGTCCGCACCCTGTCCCTGGGCGAGCTGACCGCGCAGCACGTCATGACCCCCCGCGTGAAGGTGAGCGCGCTGCAGGACTCGGCCACCGCCGAAGACGTCGTCAACCTCACCCGGGCCACCGGCCTGTCCCGTTTCCCCGTCTACCGGGAGAAGATCGACGAGATCGTCGGCATGGCCCACCTCAAGGACGCGCTGGCCGTCCCGGTGCACGACCGGCTGCGCACGCCGGTCGGCCGCATCGCCCGCAAGGCACTCCTGGTCCCCGAGACCCTGCCCGTCCAGCCCCTGCTCACCCGGCTGCGCAGCGAGCAGCCCATCGCGGTCGTCGTGGACGAGTACGGCGGCACGGCCGGCGTGGTCACCCTGGAGGACATCGTCGAGGAACTGGTCGGGGAGGTCCGCGACGAGCACGACGCCAAGGACATGCCCGAGCTGGCCCCCGCCCCGCCCGAGGACGGCAGGCCCGCCTGGGACGCGGCCGGCAGCTGCCGCGTCGACATCCTCCAGCGCATAGGCCTGGACGTGCCCGAGGGGCCGTACGAGACCGTCGCCGGGCTGGTCGCCGATCTGCTCGGCCGGATCCCGGCCCCCGGTGACAGGGCCGAACTGCCCGGCTGGCGGCTCTCGGTCCGCCAGGTCGGCCACTACCGCGCCGAACGGGTCCGCCTGGTCCGAATGGCCCCGGCGGCCGGCGTGACGGAGGCGGCCCGATGAGCGTCCTCCAACTGGTCTTCGCCGCGCTGCTCGTGCTCGCCAACGGTTTCTTCGTCGGTGCCGAGTTCGCGCTCGTCTCCGTCCGTCGCAGCCAGATCGAACCGCTCGGCACGGCCCGGGCCCGCCAGGTGCTGTACGGCCTCGAACGCCTGCCGCAGATGATGGCCGCCGCCCAGTTCGGCATCACCGTCTGTTCCCTGACGCTCGGCGCCGTCGCCGAGCCGACGGTGGCCCATCTGCTGGAGCCGCTGTTCGAGTGGATCCACCTCCCCCACGGCATGATCCATCCCCTCGGTTACGTCATCGCCCTGGCCGCGGTGGTCTTCTTCCACCTGGTCATCGGCGAGATGGTGCCGAAGAACCTGGCCATGGCGGCGCCGGAGAAGGCGGCGCTCTGGCTCAGCCCCGGTCTGGTCTGGTTCGCCCGCCTCTGCAAGCCGATCACCGTGTCCCTCGGCGCCTGCGCCCAGGGCATCCTGCGGCTGTTCCGGGTCGAGCCGAAGGACGAGGTGGAGGCGGTCGTCACCACCGAGCAGCTCAACCGGCTGCTGGAGGACTCCGGCCAGGCCGGCCTGCTCGACCCCGAGGAGCGCGAGCGTCTGGAGGACGCGCTGGAACTGGGCTCCCGCCCGGTGACGGACGTCCTGCTGCGCCGTGAGTCCCTGGTCACGGTGGCCCCGTCGGTCACCCCGGGGCAGATCGTCGAGCTGACGGCACGCACGGGATACTCCCGCTTCCCGGTCGCGGCGGGCGAGAAGGGCCCCTTCATGGGGTACGTGCACGTCAAGGACGTCCTCGACCTGGAGGACTCCGAGCGGGCCGTCCCGCAGCACGTCTGGCGCCCCATGGCCACGCTCCGCGCCGAGCTGCCCCTCGACGACGCCCTCACCGTGATGCGCCGCGCGGCCACGCACCTGGCCCAGGTGGCGGACGCGACGGGCAGGGTGCTCGGCCTGGTGGCCCTGGAAGACGTCCTGGAGACGCTGGTGGGAGAGGTCCGGGACCCGGCGCACCGGGACATGCCGGAGCCGAGGGTGAGCGGGGAGCCGGAGGGAGCACTCGCCGGTTAGCCCGGATGCGCGACGGGTAACCGCGGGGCTGCCGTTCCCGATGGCCGGCCGGCCGCTTTTCGACGGCCGGTCGGCCGTGCGGTTTCCCCGGGGTTCTCACAGACCCGGAGGATCCTGCGGGCCTCTGCCCGACAGCACCTCCCCGTAGGCCTGCATCAGGTCGGGCAGCCGCAGGGTCGCCAGGTCCGCCCGGGACAGGGCCCCCGCGTACGACGACAGCCGCAGATCCCGGTACGCACAGCTCTTCTCGTAGAGCGTCCGCAGGAACCGCCCGTTCCCCAGCTCGTCGATCCAGCCCTGGCCGACCACGTGCCCGGCGATGGACCGCAGCTCCTCCAGGGCCTCCTCGTCCCACTGGTCGCCGTTCTCGGCCGCGAGCACCTTTCCGATCTCGGTGAGTTCGCCGGGCCGGTAGGACGGGAAGTCGACGCGGGTCGTGAAGCGGGAGGACAGTCCCGGGTTGGCGGCGAGCAGCCGGTCCATGCCCTCCGGGTAGCCGGCCAGGATCACCACCAGGTGGTCCCGGTTGTCCTCGGCCCGCTTCAGCAGCACCTGCAGTGCCTCGTCGCCGTACGCGTCCCCCTTGCCGTAGCCGGAGTTGGACAGCGAGTACGCCTCGTCCACGAACAGCACCCCGCCGATCGCGGAGTCGATCAGCTCGTTGGCCTTGACGGCCGTCTGCCCGAGGTACTCACCGACCAGGTCGGCCCGCTGGGCCTCCACGAGGTGGTCGCCGCCGAGCAGTCCCAGGGCGTAGAAGACCCGGCCCAGGATCCGCGCGACCGTGGTCTTGCCGGTGCCGGACGGGCCGGAGAAGACGAAGTGCCGCTTGGGCGGCTGCACCGGCAGCCCCTGCCCGGCCCGCAGCCGCGCCATGTTCAACTGTGCCGACAATGCCTTGACCTGGCGTTTCACGGGTTCGAGCCCGACCATGCGCTCCAGTTCGGCGAGCGCCTCCTCGAGTAACGCGGGATCGGTCGGCCCGGCCGGGATAGGCGAGACGGACATCCCGGCCACCCCTGTCCTCATCCGCACCGAGGGGTCGGACACCGACGGCAGCGGTCCGGTCGGCAGGTCGGGCTCCGGCAGCCGCAGGTCGCGGCCCTCCACGCCGAACAGCGGATCGAACACGTCCGCCCCGTCCGCCATGTCCTGCCCGGCGCCGGTGAGTGTGATCGCGGCGAAGTCGGCCGTGTCCTCGTACCCGTCGCCCTCGGCGATCGCGGCCAGCCGGGCGGAGGTGTCCATGAAGGCCGGGTCGACCCGGTGCACCGCCCGGTACAGGGGGAGCGCGGCGGCGCTGCGGCCGGTGCCCTCATGGGCCCGGGCCAGCCAGTACCGCAGCTCCTTGCGCTGCGGCTGTTCGCTGCGGCACCGCATCAGCGCCGCCGACAGCAGCGGCTCGGCCTGGCCGTACATCTCCAGCCGGACCCGGGACATGCCCCCGAACAGGCCGGCCTCGATGCCGAGCATGGGGTCGTCCAGCAGCGGGTCGGTGTGCCGGACCAACTGCTCCCAGTCCTTGATCAGATAGGCGCGGCAGGCGTGCAGGAACCGGACCTGGGCGTCGGCGTCGACCGGGGGCAGCCCGGCGAGGGCGCGGTCCAGCTCGGGCACATGCCGGCCGTCCAGCCAGTGGGAGGCGTGCGCCAGCAGCAGATCACGCGGGCTCTCCAGCACCGGCTGCACCCACCAGCCGAGCCAGTACCAGGAGTTGAGGGTACGGCGGTGCCGGGCGCGCTGTTCGCCGAAGCGGTCGCGGTGCCGGAACATCCGCAGCAGCGCGGTGGTCGTGTCGACCCGGAGCGCGTGCAGGCCGAGCCAGCCGTCCGCCATGCCCGGGTCCATCCGCACCGCGATGCGGAACTCCTCCTCCGCCTGCGGGTAGGCGCCCATCGTGTAGGCGTCCACACCCCGCAGCCAGGCGAGGTCGGCCGGGGCCTCGGAGCCCTGCGTGCCGAAGTCCATCACGTCCCCCCACAGACCGTGCCCCCGTGGTTCGCCACCGGGCAGTCACCCGACGGCCGCCGCCGTCGAACCGCTGTGCCGCGGACCGGAGTTGCCGGTGCGCGAGGCAGCCGCTCGAAGGTCGCACCGAGGGCATCGTACCCGTGGTACCGCGCGCACCGTAGGGTGCCGCACAGGGCGTTCGGCGAGGTGGGAGCAGACGGGGCGCACGGCGTTTCGTGACCCAGGGTGAGAGGATCGGTGCGCGCAGCGCTCGGAATTCCGCTCCCGCGGGCAGAACGAAGCCCCCGGTCACGGGGGAACAACCGGGGGCTTCGTGTCGGTGGGCGGCTACGAAAGCCGCACATTGAGAACGTAAGTCCTGTACGGGCCCCCGGTCAAGCAGAGTTGAGGCAGTCGGAGAAGTTGTCCCGCAAGGCCCTTCACAACTTCACCACATCAGGGACGGTCCATCACTCAGCGTCACACCCCGCCCGGTTTCGGCGGTCGCGGCGGGTCCCGGGAGTACCTCGTATCCCTTTTGTCGCTGCATCACCAGGAGATCGGCATGGGGGCGCGAGGGGTCGGCGGCGAAGTGCGCGCGCTCCGCCGCGACCCACCCGTCCCAGAACTCCCGCTGCTCCGCCCCGTCCCGCTGCCGGCCACGCGCCCAGGACTCCTCCTGGGGCAACTCCATCCACAGCAGCCCCGCCAGATACGGCCGCAGCGCACGGCGGCCGGCGCCGACGCCCTCGATCAGCACCACGGGTGCGGCCGGCAGCGGGCGCGGGGCGCCGAAGGTGCGGGCCCGCCAGTCGTAAGGGGTGAAGTGCGCGCTCTCGCCGCGCGCCAGCGGTGCGATCACCTCGGTCATGAGCCGCCCGGTCCAGGCGAAGAGCTGTGCGTGGCTGGCGATGTCGTCGAGATGGAGCACCGGAGCCCCGCCCAGCGCCCCCGCCAGCCGTCCGGCGAAGGTGGACTTCCCGGAGCCGGCGTGCCCGTCCACGCCGATCAGCCGGACCGGTCCCAGTGAAGGGGAGAGCCCGTTCAGCCGGGCGGCGAGGTCGTGAATGGCGTTTCCCGAGGTGTGGTGCGGTGTGGGGGGATTTCCCGTGAAACAGTCTAGTAGCGGCCCCGTGCGGCTGGACGCGGGACGGTGGTGCCCCGGGCTGGAAAAGTCGCATATTGAATCACCGGCTGGCGGCCAGTCAATGGCGCCGATAAACATTCCGAATCCTCTGACCGATATGTCGAATTCGGCGTTTCGGGTGTGCCCCACGCTGAGTAAGGTGCCTCCTGCGCACCGTGATGCGTCGCAGGGGACGGGCAGGGGGACTGGCAGGGGGACATGGCCGCGGAATTGTTCGAGGGGCACTACGTGTGGCATCCGGCGGCCGACGACCGCACCCTGGCGAGCGTATGCGTCGACGTGCGTGCCGGGCGTTACCGGTACGCCTCCGAAGCGCTGGCGGAGACCCGCGCCGACTTCGCCCTGAGGGCCCACCGCTCGCTGGTCCTCGCGTCCGAGGCGGCCGGCACCGACCTGGTGGAACGCTGGCTCGACGAGGAGCCCACGCCCGAGGCGGCGCTGATGTGGGCCCGGGTCGCGGTACAGCGCGCCCTGCGGGCCGCCGACGCGCGCGACGAGCGAGCCGAGGCCCTGGAGCGGATAGCGCTGGCCGCCTGCGACCGGGCCACCGACGCGGCCCCCGCCGACCCCACCCCCTGGGTCGCCCGGCTCGCCATGGCCCGGCTGCACCGGCTGCGCGACCCGGCCCCGCACGGCCTGCTCACCGCACCGCCCGGCCCCTGGCGGCTGTTCGCGCACATCCTCTCCCTGGACCCCTGGCACCGCGAGGCCCACCACCGCTTCCTGTCCTGCTTCTTCACGCGGTACGGCGGCTCGGTCACCGCGGCCTGGGACGTGGCCGCCTTCCTCAGTCAGCGGGCGCCCGGCGACTCCGCTCTGCGGATGCTGCCCCTGGTGGCACTGGTGGAGAGCTACAACCCCACCCAGCTGCTCGCCGACCGGGTCTGGGAGCAGCCCCAGTGGCGCTCCACCGCGCTGTCGATCTACCAGAACTGGCTGCCCGCGGTGACCGGTTACCGCTTCACCCCCGTGCTCGACCTGGCCTACCTCGCGCACGCGCTGGTCATGGGCCAGCGCGAGTTCGAGGCCCGGGCGGTCTTCACGGCGATGGGCCCGTACGCGTCGCGTATGCCCTGGAGCGCCTTCGGCGACCCGGCCGAGCAGCTCTCCCGGGCCCGGCGCGCCTGCGGCCTGCCCGTCCCGGGGCCCGGCTGACCCCGCTCGTCCCCCTGCCCCATCGAGAGAAAGGCCGATCTGTGTCGGAACGGATGTCGACTCCCCGGGCGCGGGCCCGGGTCGCGGACACCGTCGTGCTCGACGACGACGCCACCCTGCACGCGATGGGTTATCCGCGGAAACTCACCCGGCGCTTCAAGGCGTTCGACAATTTCGCGATCTCCTTCACCATCATCAATATCCTCTCGGGTATCTTCTCGTCCTTCGGATTCGGTTTGAACGCGGGCGGCCCGCGTATTCTCGTATTCGGCTGGATCGGTGTGTCGGTGATGGTCCTGCTCATCGGCGCCGCCATGGCGGAAGTCGCCTCGGCCTATCCGACGAGCGGCGCCCTGTACTTCTCCGCGGGTAAGCTCGCCAAGCGGCACAAGGGCGCCTGGTCCTGGTTCACGGGCTGGCTGAACTTCGTGGGCCAGGTCGGCGGCACCGCCGCCACCGGATACGCCGCCGCCACCTTCATCCAGGTGTTCGTGCAGTTGCAGTGGCCCTCCTACCAGCCGACCGCGCACCAGACGGTACTGATCACGGCGCTGATCATCGTTCTGCAGGGCCTCGCCAACACCTACACCGTCCAGCTCGTCGCCGTACTCAACCGCATTTCCGTGTGGTGGCTGCTGATCGGACTCGTCGTGATCGTGGGCGCACTCGCCGTGATGCCCGACCAGCACCAGCCGGCGTCCTTCGTCACGCATTTCGAGAACAACACCGGTTTCACGAACGGGCTTTACGGTGGCATGCTCGGCCTGCTGGTCACGAGCTGGACCTTCACGGGCTTCGACGGCAGCTTCCACATGTCGGAGGAAACCGTCCACGCGACGGTCAGCGCCCCGAAGGGCATCACCCGTGCCATCGGCTGTTCGGCGATCACCGGGCTGATTCTGATGCTCGCACTGGTCTACAGCATCGGTGACTACGCCGAGGTGGCCGGTGCCGCCGCGCCGCCCGTGCAGATCCTGATCGACGGCCTCGGCCTGCGCACCGCCAAGGTGATGCTCCTCATCGTCATCGGCGCGATGCTCTTCTGCGGTCTCGCCAACCTCACCAGCAACACCCGGCAGATCTTCGCCTTCTCCCGGGACGGCGCCATGCCCGGATCCCGCTGGTGGCACTCGGTCTCGCCGCGCACCCGTACGCCGGTGAAGGCGGTGTGGCTCGCGGTCGCCTGCTCGCTCGCTCTGGTGGTGCCGGGCTGGTGGTCGCACACGGCGTTCACCGCCATCGTCAGCGTCAACGTGGTCGGGCTCTTCCTCGCCTACGCCGTACCGATCTTCCTGCGGCTGCGGCTCGGTGACGCCTTCCAGCCGGGCCCCTGGCACCTGGGCCGCTGGGGCGCCCCGGTCGGCTGGCTCGCGGTGATCTGGATCCTGCTCAGCAGTGTGCTGTTCATGCTGCCGCAGGCCTCGCCGATCACCGTCGACACCTTCAACTACGCGCCGATCGCGCTCGCCGTCGTCCTGCTGGTGGCCACGGTGTGGTGGTTCGCCACCGCCCGCCGCCGCTTCCAGGGCCCGGTCAGCTACGGCCGCCCCGACGAGGTCGCCGCGATGGACCTGGTCTGACCGGACGTCCCGGCCCGGCGCCGGCAGGCGCCCCGCCGCGCGGCAGTGCTCCCTCCGGACCCCCCTCCACCGGCCCAGACCAATATTCATGCCGCGGCATGCGCGGAAGTGCTGGCAGGGGGGTCCGGCCTGCTCCATAGTTGGCGCACACACGTGCACCGGACCAGCCCGACTAGGCCACCCTGGGGGTCATCGCGCCCATGAGCAGAGCCCAACAGCCGTCCCGCAGAACCGTCCTGGCGGTAGCCGTCGCCGCGGCGGTGACCGGCACAGCGGCCCCCGCTGCCGCCACCCCGCGGACCACCGACGCCGGCCGGGCGCAGGCCCGCCCGATCGACTACCACGCCTGGACCACGTACCGCGACTGGCGCGGGGGGACCGCCCAGGGCGCCCGGGCCGTCCCCGGCCACCGGCCCGGCATCGTCATCGGCGCCCCCGCGGGCCGTACCGACTACACCGACCCGCACACCGGCACCACCGCCACCTGGGAGTACGCCACCTGGACCTCCCCGGTGCACCGCCTCGCCGTGCCCGCGACCGAGGCCGTCGCCTCCTGGAACGCGCACACGCCCGCCGGCACCTGGCTCCAGGTCGAGCTGCGGGGCACGTACTCCGACGGCACCGACACGCCCTGGTACGTGATGGGCCGATGGGCGGCCGGCGACCAGGACATCAAGCGGACCTCGGTGGACGGCCAGAGCGACGGCAAGAGCACCGTGTGGACCGACACCTTCGCCGTCGACGACGCGAGCACCGGCCTGCGCCTGGCGTCGTACCGGCTGCGCCTGACCCTCTACCGCCGGCCGGACACGTCCCTCACGCCGACCGTCTGGCGGCTCGGCGCGATGGGCTCCGACATCCCCGACCGCTTCACCGTCCCGGCCTCCAGCCCCGGCCTCGCCCAGGAACTGGCCGTCCCGCGGTACTCGCAGGAGATCCACAAGGGCCAGTACCCGGAGTACGACAACGGGGGCGAGGCCTGGTGCAGCCCGACCTCCTCGCAGATGATCATCGAGTACTGGGGCGGCCGGCTCACCCCCGAGCAGCTGTCCTGGGTCGACCCGTCCTACGCCGACCCCCAGGTCGACCACGCGGCCCGCTTCACGTACGACCACCAGTACGAGGGCTGCGGCAACTGGCCCTTCAACGCGGCCTACGCGGCCACCTTCGACGGCCTGCAGGGCGTGGTCACCCGGCTCGACTCTCTCACCGACCTGGAGACGCTGATCGCGGCCGGCATCCCGGCCATAACGTCCCAGTCCTTCCTGAAGGAGGAGCTGACCGGTGCCGGGTACGGCACGTCCGGGCATCTGATGACCGTGATCGGCTTCACGGCGGACGGCGATGTGATCGCCAACGATCCGGCCTCGCCGGGCGACGACGCGGTACGGCGGGTCTATCTGCGCCGGGAGTTCGAGAACATCTGGCTCCGGACCAAGCGGTACAACGCCTCCGGGAAGGTGGCCTCCGGCACCGGAGGGGTCTGCTACCTCTACTTCCCGGCCCACCCCACCCCGCGCCAGCGCAGGGCACTCGCTGCGGTGGGCGTCCACTGAGCCGAGCCGGGGCCTGTGAGCAAGCTCATCGCCGCGGACGCCGTCGCGGGTGGCATGGTGGACGGATGGACGGGGGGATCCGACCGTGTACGTCCGACCTCTGCGAGTAACACCATGACCGCACACCCGGCCACCGCCACCCGCGTCCGCACGGGCGGACCCCAGGAAGACGGCCCCCAGATCGTCGAGCACCTCATGGGCTGGGTCCTCGTCGCGGTGTTCGCGATGCTCGTGACCCAGCTCGGCCTGCTCTGAACCGACCGCCTCCGGCCGCGGCATGTTCTGACATACTGCCGGTGTCCGCCGCGCCCAGACCGGGGTCGATCTTGAACATGCCGCAGCAGCGTGCCGCCACCCAGGCGCGCGGTACCGAGCGCTCGGCGGCGCGTCGCGCCGAACTCATCGCCATCGGGCGGAAGCTGTTCGCCGACACGTCCTACGACGCGCTGTCCATGGACGACATCGCCCGTCACGCCCAGGTCGCCAAGGGCCTGATCTACTACTACTTCGGGTCCAAGCGCGGTTACTACCTGGCGATCGTCCGGGACTCCGTCGCCGACCTGGTCACCTCCGCAGCCGGCGGCCTCCGGCTGCCGGCCGTGGACCGCGTGCACCGCACCGTCGACGGTTATCTGCGCTATGCCGAGAACCACCAGGCGGCCTACCGCACCATCGTCAGCGGTGGTGTCGGCTTCGACGCGGAGGTGCACGCGATCCGCGACGGTGTGCGGGAGGCGATCGTCGCCACGATCGCCGAGGGTGCCTACGGCCGCGGCGACATCTCCCCGCCGGCCCGGATGGGCCTGCTCTCCTGGGTGTGCGGCGTGGAGGGCGCCACCCTGGACTGGATCGCCCGCCCCGGGCTGTCCCGCGACACCATGCGCGAGCTGCTGGTGAAGACGCTCGGCGGGGCCCTGCGCGCCATCGAGGAGCTGGACCCCGCCCACCCGGCCCCGCCGGCCGCCCGCCGGGACGGCTGACCGGGCCCTAGCTGATCGCCTTGATCAGCTCACCGCCCGCGGTGTCGCCGCTCAGCTCCCAGAAGAAGGTGCCGCCGAGGCCCTGCTGGTTCTTGTACGTCATCTTCGTGCCGATGGTCGCCGGGGTGTCGTAACTCCACCAGTCGCTGCCGCACTTGGCGTAGGCCGTGCCGCCCACGGTGCCGGTCGCCGGGCACTTGGTCTTGAGCACCTTGTAGTCGTCGATGCCCTGCTCGTAGGTGCCGGCCGCCGGGCCCGTGGCCGTGCCGCCGGGCGCCGCCTGGGTGACACCGGTCCAGCCGCGGCCGTAGAAACCGATGCCGAGCAGCAGCTTCGAGGCCGGGATCCCGAGGCCCTTGAGCTTGGCGATGGTCGCCGAGGTGTGGAAGTCCGCCTTCGGGATGCCCGAGTACGAGTTCAGCGGGGAGTGCGGGGCGGTCGGGCCGGTGGCGTCCCAGGCGCCGAAGTAGTCGTAGGTCATCGGGTTGTACCAGTCGACGTACTGGGCGGCGCCGGCGTAGTTCGCCGCGTCGATCTTGCCGCCGCTCGTGGCGTCGGCGGTGATCGCCGCGGTGACCAGGTTGCCTGAGCCGAACTTCGCCCGCAGGGCGGCCATCAGGTTCTTGAACGCCTCCCGCCCGCTGGTGTCGCAGGTGTTGCCGCAGGCGTTGGGGTACTCCCAGTCGATGTCGATGCCGTCGAAGACACCCGCCCACTTGGAGTTCTTGACCAGGTCGTAGCAGGACTGCGCGAAGGCGGCCGGGTTCTTCGCGGCCTCGCCGAAGCCGCCGGACCAGGTCCAGCCGCCGAAGGACCACAGGACCTTCAGGCCGGGATGCCTCTTCTTCAGCTTCAGCAGCTGGTTGAAGTTGCCGCGCAGCGGCTGGTCCCAGGTGTCGGCGGTCCCGTCGACGGACTCGGCCGCGGTGTAGGCCCGGTCGGTGGCCGCGTAGGCGTCGCCCATCGCGCACTTGCCGCCGGTGACGTTGCCGAAGGCGTAGTTGATGTGGGTCAGCTTGGCCGCGGAGCCGGAGGTCTCGACGTTCTTGACGTAGTACTTGCGGTCGTAGGTGCCCCATTCGGTGAAGTAGCCGACGACCTTGGAGCCGGCCGCGAGCCGCGGGGCGGTCGGTGCCGCCGCGGTCGCCGTGCCCGTGCCGGCCAGCAGGCCGGCACCGAGGGCGGCGGTACACGCGGCCGAGACGAGCGCCCGGAGGAGGGAGCGGTGGGGAGTGTGCATCGGGTGTCTCCTCGTGGGGAGAGGGGAACGCGCGCCGATTGGCATGAACGCGGTAAAGCGTTGGTCATGCAGGCTAGGAGGACTAGACCAATAGGTCAATGGTTCGGACCAATCTCGCCCCGCACGGACGCCTGGAGTGGATTCCTGAAGTGAGCGGTCGTTAACTGGTGACGGGAGGTCCCCGATCGGGCATACTCACAGCGCATGCCGCTGGTCAGCAGCTTCCGAGACCCGGGAGCGGACGCCGTCGGCACCGCGGAACGATCAGGCGGAGCCGCCCCCAACCACGGGCCTCACCGCCTGTGTCCGAACAGGGAGGAGCCCGACGCCATGTCCGACCGCTACCCGCAGCCGGTGGAGCGTCAACTGCCGACGGAAGAGGCGAAGGAGCTGCTCGCCCTCGTCCGGGAGATCGCCCAGCGCGAGATCGCGCCGAAGGCGGCGGAGGAGGAGGACGCGGGACGCTTCCCGCGCGAGATCTTCACCCTGCTCTCCGAGTCCGGCCTGCTGGGCCTGCCGTACGCCGCCGAGTACGGCGGCGGCGACCAGCCCTACGAGGTCTACCTCCAGGTCCTGGAGGAGCTGGCCGCGGCCCGGCTCACCGTCGGCCTCGGCGTCAGCGTCCACACGCTCGCCTCCTACGCGCTCGCCACCTACGGCGCCAAGCAGCAGCAGGTCGAGCACCTGCCCGCCATGCTCGGCGGCGGCCTGCTCGGCGCGTACTGCCTGTCCGAGCCGTCCTCCGGCTCCGACGCCGCGTCGCTGCGCACCAAGGCCGTCCGGGAGGGCGGGGGCTGGGTGATCGACGGCACCAAGGCCTGGATCACGCACGGCGGCATCGCCGACTTCTACACCGTGATGGCCCGCACCGGCGAGGACGGCCCGCGCGGGATCACCGCCTTCCTCGTCCCCGGCGACGCGCCGGGCCTGAGTGGCGCGACGCCCGAGAAGAAGATGGGCATGAAGGGCTCACCCACCGCGCAGGTGCACTTCGACGGCGTCCGCGTCCCCGACGACCGGCGCATCGGCGAGGAGGGCCAGGGCTTCTCCATCGCCCTGTCGGCGCTGGACTCCGGCCGGCTCGGCATCGCGGCCTGCGCCGTCGGACTCGCCCAGGCCGCCCTGGACGAGGCGGTCCGCTACGCCGCCGAGCGCCGCCAGTTCGGCCGGCCCATCGCCGACTTCCAGGGCCTGCGCTTCATGATCGCCGACATGGCCACCCAGGTGGAGGCGGGCCGCGCGCTCTATCTCGCCGCGGCGCGGCTGCGGGACGCGGGCAGGCCGTTCGCCAAGCAGGCCGCCATGGCCAAGCTGCACTGCACCGACGCGGCCATGAAGGTCACCACGGACGCGGTGCAGATACTGGGCGGCTACGGCTACACCGCCGACTTCCCGGCCGAGCGCTATATGCGCGAGGCCAAGGTCCTGCAGATCGTCGAGGGCACCAACCAGATCCAGCGGATGGTCATCGCCCGTCACGTGGCCGGCCCAGAAGGTCGCTGAACTGGCCCGTCAGGACCGTCGGGGCCGCCAGTCTGACCCACTCCGGGTCGTGGCGGCCCGGCAGTGTGCGGCCCCGGTCGGCCCACGTCCGCATGAGGTCACGGTAGATGGGCGGGTCCTGCGGCGTGGGCGGCGGAAGCGATGCTGCCGGGCGGGGGACGAAGATACGGCGCTGACGCCCGGTCGCCGGGTACGTGGGGGTCATACCCGGGCAACGCGGCGACGACCGGACAGGTCACCCCCCGGGGGATTCGAGCGTCAGTCCATACCCGTCCGGCTCACCCTCTGGCCACCTCCCGTCAGCTGACGTACCGTCAGCTGACCATCGACCAGGGGGTGACGTGGCCGACGACCGTCCCGTACCGCTCGACGAGTACCCCGTGCACCAGGTGCCGCTCTCCATGAAGCACGTGGCGACCGGCGACCGGAACGCCTACGACCGCTGCATCTTCCACATCCTCGACCACGCGGGCCGCGCCCTGCTCATCTGCGGCCTCGGCGTCTACCCCAACCTCGGCGTGATCGACGCCTACGCCACGCTCCGCGCCGGGGACACCCTGCACGCCGTACGCGCCTCGGACGCCCTCGGCGAGGACCGGATGCGGCTCGCCGTCGGCCCCCTGCGCATCGAGGTCCCGGAACCACTGAGAAAGCTGCGCCTGATCTGCGAGGACGCACAGCTGTCCTACGACCTCACCTGGACGGCCGCCTTCCCCGCCCTGTGGGAGCCGCACCACCTCCAGCGCCGGGGCGACCGCCTCACCCTGGAGGGCCGCCGCTTCGTCCAGGCCGGCATGGCGGAGGGCGTGATCCACGCCGGGGGAGCGGACTTCCCGGTCACCGCCGACGACTGGACCGGTACCCGCGACCGCAGCTGGGGCGTACGCCCGATACCCGGCGAGGACGGAGGCCGGCTCGCCGCGGACCATCCGGCCGAGGGCTTCCACTGGATCTGGAGCCCGGTCCGCTTCGACGACGGCTTCCTGATGGTCATCACGCAGGAGGACGCCGACGGCCACCGCTCCCTGAACGACGCCACACTCGTCCGCCCCGGCCACCGGGACCGTCAACTGGGCTGGCCCCAGGCCGAGATCGGCTACCGCTCCGGCACCCGTCACCCGGAACGGGCGGTCATCCACCTCGGTGACGCGCGGGCGCCGCGCAGACTCGACGTCGAGATCCTGGCCTCCTCGCCGCTCGCCCTCGGCGCGGGCTACCCGCCGGCGGACGACTGGCAGCACGGCACCTGGCGGGGGCCGGGCTGGACCGACCGCCGCACCTACGACATGGCCCTGCCGCACCCGCTGGCCGGCTACGGCGTCACCGACCACTCCGCCCGCTTCCGGCTCGACGGGCGCACCGGGTACGGCATCTTCGAGCACGGCTCGTTCGGCCGGCACGACCCGAGCGGCTTCACCGGCTTCGACTCGGTCGCGCCCTGAGGGAGACGGGATGACCACGGCACCGCGTCCCCGCACCAGCACCCGGGACCCCGAGGAGCTGACCCGCCGCCTCACCGCCTGGCTCGCCACCCGGCTGCCCGGCGCCAGGGCGGCCGGCGTCACCGTACCGGCCTCCAACGGCATGTCCAGCGAGACCCTGCTGTTCGACATCGACCACCCCGAAGCGCCCGTCCCCTCCTGTGTGCTGCGGCTGGCGGCGGACCCCGCGGCCTACACCGTGTTCCCGGTGTACGACATGGGCCGCCAGTACCGCACCCTGAAGCTCGTCTCCGAGCGGACGGACGTGCCCGTGCCCCGGGTGCTGTGGCTGGAGGAGGACCCGGGCCCGCTCGGGGCGCCGTTCTTCGTCATGGAACGCATCGCCGGCCGCGTTCCGCCGGACGTCATGCCGTACACCTACGAGGGCAGTTGGCTGCACGCGGCGAGCGACGCCGAACGTGAGCGCCTGGAAGCGGCCACGGTCGGCCTGCTGGCCCGGCTGCACGACCAGGCCCCGCTCCCGGAGGCGGAGTTCCTGGCCCTGCCGGGCCGGGGAGACGCGCTGCGCCGGCATGTGACGGCCCAACGCGCCTACTACGCCTGGGTGATCGAAGGCCTCGCCCGCTCACCGCTCATCGAGGCCGCGTTCGACCGGCTCGAGCGGCTGTGGCCGCGCGACCCCGGCGCGCCCGTTCTCACCTGGGGGGACGCGCGCATCGGAAACGTCGTCTACGACGGCTTCGAGCCCGTCGCCGTGCTGGACTGGGAGATGGCGGCGCTCGCCCCGCGCGAGGTGGACCTCGGCTGGACGGTGTACCTGCACCGCTTCTTCCAGGACCTCACGGCCGGCTCCGGGCAGCGGGGACTGCCCGGCTTCCTGCGCCGCGACCGCGTCGAGGCCCGCTATGCGCGCCTGACCGGCCACACCCCGCGGGACATGGACTTCTACACCCTGTACGCCGCCCTGCGGCACGCGATCGTCATGCTGCGCATCGCCTACCGGCAGGCGTACTTCGGGGAGGTCGCCGTCCCGGCCGACCCGGACACGCTGATCCTGCACCACGACAGCCTGCGCGCCATGGTGCAGGGCACCTACTGGGTGGGGTGAGGCGGCTCAGGCGGCCTGGCGGCGCATCACCGGCACGCGCATCGGGCGCGAGCCCGGGCCGCCGGCGTGTGAGAAGGGCTGCGTCCGCCAGTTCAGACCCTGGGGGAGCGTCAGCAGCAGCGCCGTGTCCTGCTCCTGCGGCTCGGCGGACTCGTCCGCCGGGCGGGCGTCGGCCGCCGAACGGCCCGTACCCGCGCACACCGTGAGCCCGAACGGGTTCCACGGCGAGGCGCACAGCGCGTGCTCCGGCAGGAACTCCTCGTCCGCCAGCAACGCGATCGGCTGCGCGCAGTCCGGGCAGATCACCCGGTACATCTCGAAGGTGTCGTAGGCGTCCAGTTCGTCGTCGAGAGCGTCGCGTTCGACGCCCTCCGGCTCGGGCTCGGCGACCGGCTGCTGCCGTGCGGACGCGGATCGACCAGGGCGATGGGCACTCTGCATGGATTTCTCCCCCTAAGGCTGGGCCGTGAAAGGCACTGCGGCCACGACCACAGCAAGCACTTCCCGTCCGCTCCCGGAGGTAATCACGAACACATCACGGAGCCTGTCCGAGTCGTGTGGCGTTCGTCACACGCCCCGTCCAGGTGCCCTCCCCGACGCCGTTTTCCGCCGGACGGGGAATGACCTGCGCCTCTCAGGTATCCGAGGAGATCAAGCGCACTGTAGGTTTTGGCGGCATGGAGGAGCTGGACCGACAGATCGTGCAGCTGCTCGTCAAGGACGGGCGGATGAGCTACACAGACCTGGGCAAGGCCACGGGCCTGTCCACGTCGGCCGTGCACCAGCGGGTGCGCCGGCTGGAGCAGCGTGGCGTCATCCGCGGCTATGCCGCGGTGGTCGACCCCGAGGCCGTCGGGCTGCCGATGACCGCCTTCATCTCGGTCAAGCCGTTCGACCCCAGCGCCCCCGACGACATCGCGGACCGCCTCGCCGGGGTCCCCGAGATCGAGGCGTGCCACAGCGTGGCCGGCGACGAGAACTACATCCTCAAGGTACGTGTGGCCACCCCGCACGAACTGGAGGAACTGCTGGCCCGGGTGCGCTCGCTGGCCGGCGTCTCCACCCGCACCACCGTGGTGCTGTCCACCCCGTACGAGGCGCGCCCTCCGAAGATCTGAACCGGCCGCCCCGGTGCCCGGCGTGCCCCGCGCACGCGAGAGACTGTGCCTCATGAGTGAGCAGTCCGCCGAGCCCCAGACCGTCCTGCTGCGCCGCGGGGAGGTGCACAGCCCCGCAGACCCCTTCGCCACCGCGATGGTGGTGGAACGCGGCCAGGTCGCCTGGGTCGGCTCCGAGGGCGCCGCCGACGCCTTCGCCGACGGCGTGGACGAGGTGGTCGACCTCGACGGCGCCCTGGTCACCCCGGCCTTCACCGACGCCCATGTGCACACCACCGCCACGGGCCTGGCCCTGACCGGCCTCGACCTGTCCGGCGCCCCCTCCCTGGAGGCGGCCCTCGCGCGGATCCGCGAGTTCGCCGCCGCCCGCCCCGGTGACCGGGTGCTGCTCGGCCACGGCTGGGACGCCGCCCGCTGGCCCGGCGGCCGGCCGCCGACCCGCGCGGAGCTGGACGCGGCCACCGGCGGACGCCCGCTGTACCTGTCCCGCATCGACGTGCACTCCGCGGTCGTCACCACGGCCCTGCTGGACCTGGTCCCCGGCGACGTCACCCGCGAGGACGTCCCGCTCACCCGGGAGGACCACCACGTCGTCCGCGAGGCCGCCCTCGCCGCCGTCACCCCCGCACAGCGCGCCGAGGCCCAGCGCACCGCCCTGGCGCACGCCGCCTCCCTCGGCATCGGCACCCTGCACGAGTGCGGCGGCCCGCAGATCTCCTCCGAGGACGACTTCACCGCCCTGCTGCGGCTCGCCGCCGAGGTGCCCGGCCCCCGCGTCGTCGGGTACTGGGCCGAACAGGGGGACGACGGTGTGGCGAAGGCCCGCGAGCTGGGCGCGGCCGGTGCCGCGGGCGACCTCTTCGCCGACGGCGCCCTCGGCTCGCACACCGCCTGCCTGCACGAGCCGTACGCCGACGCCGCCCACACCGGCACCGCCTACCTGGACGCCGACGCCGTCGCCGCCCATGTGCTGGCCTGCACCGAGGCGGGCCTCCAGGCCGGCTTCCACGCCATCGGGGACGCGGCCGTGGCCGCCGTGGTCGAGGGCGTGCGCACCGCCGCCGACAAGGCGGGCCCGGCCCGGATCCGCGCCGCCCGGCACCGCGTCGAGCACGCCGAGATGCTCACCCCCGAGACCGTCGCCGGCTTCGCCGAGCTGGGCCTGATCGCCTCCGTCCAGCCCGCCTTCGACGCGCTGTGGGGCGGCGAGGACGGCATGTACGCCCGGCGGCTGGGCGCCGAGCGGGCCCGTACCCTCAACCCGTACGCCGCGCTGCTGCGCGCCGGCGTACCGCTCGCGTTCGGTTCCGACAGCCCGGTCACCCCGCTCGACCCCTGGGGCACCGTCCGGGCCGCCGCCTTCCACCGCACGGCCGAGCACCGGATCTCGGTCCGCGCCGCCTTCACCGCGCACACCCGCGGCGGCTGGCGGGCCGTCGGCCGGGACGACGCCGGTGTCCTCGTCCCGGGTGCGCCCGCCGACTACGCCGTCTGGCGCACGGACGAGCTGGTCGTGCAGGCGCCCGACGACCGGGTGGCCCGCTGGTCCACCGACCCGCGCTCGGGCACCCCCGGCCTGCCCGACCTCTCCCCGGGCCGTGACCTGCCGGTCTGCCTGCGGACCGTGGTGGGCGGACGGACGGTGTTCGTACGGCCGGGCGAGTGATCTCCCGGGGTGGCGCGGTGGCCGGGCGCCGCCGCGGCCCCGCCGCCCGACCTGCGCATCCTCCGCGCGTGCCGCGCCGGCGGCGAGGACTTGCCAGATCAGGAGGCTGTTGACAGTCGGCGGCCAGGGGCCGGTAGGTTCGTCCGAGTCCACCACCGGACGCCCGACCGGTGGAGCATTCAGACGGCTCGTCGCAGCGCCGCTGGGTCAGGGACGGTGTGCCGAACCGGGGCACCGTCACTGGGAGCCAGGCTCAGCGCCCGCGCCGACGAGGGAACGCTCCAGCTGGTCGGCCAGGTGTGACCCGGGTGGGGCCCGGGCGCTCAGTAGACAACGGCTTTCGGTCGATCCGCAGCCAGCGGGTCCCAGGTCGGCCCGAAGGGCGCCGGGCCCCCATCCGTCGTGGTACCGAGGGGCCGAGGCCGGCGGGACCGGGCCGGAAAAGCCGATTCTTACCCAGCTCTTCGCGAATCGACACCACCATTTGCGCGCGATGTCGCGTCTTCCCAGGCCGCGGCCACTAAGGTGGACCCCCTGAGTACGACATGAAGGGGCAGTAGTGAACGACGGCGACGGGACCCTCGCGGCCAAGTCTCACGGGAGGCAGTTCGGCCCGCTCGGCACGGCCTTGGTGATCATTCCGACCTACAACGAGGCGGAGAACATCAAGACCATTGTCGGCCGGGTGCGCAGGGCCGTCCCCGAAGCGCACGTACTGATCGCGGACGACAACAGTCCGGACGGCACCGGCAAGCTCGCCGACGAACTGGCCGTCGGGGACGACCACATCCAGGTGCTGCACCGCAAGGGCAAGGAGGGCCTCGGGGCCGCCTACCTGGCGGGCTTCCGCTGGGGCCTGGAGCGCGACTACGGCGTGCTGGTCGAGATGGACGCCGACGGCTCCCACCAGCCCGAGGAACTGCCCCGGCTGCTCACCGCCCTCAAGGGCGCCGACCTGGTCCTCGGCTCCCGCTGGGTGCCCGGCGGCCGGGTGGTGAACTGGCCGAAGTCCCGGGAGATCCTCTCGCGGGGCGGCTCCACCTACTCGCGGCTCATGCTCGACGTGCCGATCCGGGACGTGACGGGCGGCTTCCGGGCCTTCCGCCGCGAGACCCTGGAGGGCCTCGGCCTCGGTGAGGTCGCCTCCCAGGGCTACTGCTTCCAGGTCGACCTGGCCCGCCGGGCGGTGAAGGCCGGCTACCACGTCGTCGAGGTCCCCATCACCTTCGTCGAGCGCGAGCTGGGCGACTCCAAGATGAGCCGGGACATCGTCGTCGAGGCGCTGTGGCGGGTCACGGCCTGGGGCGTCGGGGACCGCATCGGCAAGATCACCGGCAAGGAAAAGCACGCCTAGGGCCTGCCGGGCTGATCGCACGCTTATCCCGCGCTGAGCCGCGCCCAGGCACACTGGGAGCATGACGACTGGCGCTCCGACCTCCCCGAACACCGCCCGCCGCCGGCGCTCCCGGCTGCGCAGGTATCTGCCGCTGGGCCTCGCCCTGTGGCTGGTGCTGGAGATCTGGCTGCTGACCCTGGTCGCGGGGGCGGCGAGCGGCCTCACCGTGGTCCTGCTGCTGGTGGCGGGGCTCGTGGCCGGCTCCGTGGTGATCAAGCGGGCGGGCCGCCGCGCCTTCCAGAACCTGAACGAGGCACTGCAGCGGGGCGGCTCGCCGGCGCGCGGCGGCGGCAACGGCCTGACGATGCTCGGCGGTCTGCTGCTGATGATCCCCGGCCTCGTCTCGGACGCGGCCGGTCTGCTCCTGCTGCTCCCGCCGGTCCAGAAGGCGGTGAGCCGCTTCACGGAGAACGCGCTGGAGAAGAGGCTCCGCAAGGCCACCCCGGGCAGTTTCGGGGAGGTCTTCCAGCAGGCCCGCATGCACCGGCCCGACGGCAAGGTGGTGCAGGGCGAGGTCATCCGGGAGGACCGCTCCGAGCCGGGGGAGCGGCGGCCTCCGCTCACGCGCTGAGGCCGGGCTGCGTCCGCGGCGCCCGGGCGGGCGGCGGTGCGGGCCTCGGGCAGCACGAAACCGCGGGCGCCGTACGTCTTCACGTACGGCGCCCGCGGTTACTTGTGCTGTCGTGCGCGTTACGCGCTCTTGCGGCTGTCCCTGGGGTGGACCGCGATGTTCATCGCCCCAGAGCGCAGAACCGCCAGACGCTCCTCGAGGACCTCTTCGAGTTCCTCACGGGTGCGTCGTTCCATCAGCATGTCCCAATGGGTACGCGCGGGCTTGGCCTTCTTCTCCTCAGGGCCGTCGCCGTCCACCAGAAGTGCCTGGGCCCCGCAGACCTTGCACTCCCACTCCGGCGGGATCTCCGCCTCGACCGAGAAGGGCATCTCGAAGCGATGCCCCTTCTCACATGCGTACTCCACGGCCTGGCGCGGGGCCAGGTCGATGCCGCGGTCCGTCTCGTAGCTGGTCACCACGAGGCGCGTACCGCGAAGAGCTCGCTCACTCATGAATCGTGCCTCCCGGGCTTGTCGCCCACAGGACAGGTGTCGCTGTCGTCGTCATCCGGTCAACGTCCGGTCGGCGGTAAAGATTCCCGTTCCGAGTCCCGTTCCGGGTCATGCGTCGCCGTCGTAGCCGCCCCTTGTTCTACCCACAGGCGCCCGGTTTGTCACATCTGCTAGCAGATGTCACCCAGCGTTTCGGCATCTTTGACGCGCAGTAACGGTACGCCTGGCAGGCCAAACGCGTACACTACCGCCCTTTCACGCCGAGTGCTAAATCGGCGCTGGATCCCTTCGGGAACGGGGTTCCCCGCCTCGCCGGTCGCACGCCGTACCGGTACCCGCGCGAGCAGGACGAAACCGAGAACGCGGCCGGGTAATCAGACCCAGACGCCGCGGTCCTCCATGACCTTGCGCAGCATGTCGATGTGGTCGGTCATGATGCCATCGACCCCGAGGTCCAGGAGCCGGTGCATCCGCTCGGGTTCGTTGATGGTCCACACGTGCACCTGCAGCCCGCGCGCGTGGGCGGCGCGGACGAAACGGTGGTCGACCACGGGCACGCCAGACTGGGCCTCGGGTACCTGCGCGGCCACTGCCGACCGGCGTACCGCGGCCGGCAGCCCCCAGGAGCGCAGCCGCAGGTTCAGCACCCCGCGTGTGCCGAACGAGGTGGCCAGCCGGGGCCCGGCCAGCCGCTGGGCGCGGAGCACCCGCGCCTCGGAGAAGGAGCCCACACAGACCTGGTCCCAGGCGCCCGTGCGCTCGATCAGGTCGAGCAGGGGCCGCAGCGCGGGCTCCGCCTTGATGTCGACGTTCCAGCGCACCCCGGGGAAGGTCTCCAGCAGCTCCTCGAACAGTGGCACCGGTTCCCGGCCGCCCACGCGCGCGTGCTCTATCTGCGCCCACGGCAGGTCGGCGATCCGGCCCGTGCCGTCGGTGATCCGGTCCAGCGTCGCGTCGTGGAAGGCGACCAGCCGGCCGTCGGCCGAGGCGTGCACGTCCGTCTCGATGTACCGGTAGCCCATCTCCACCGCACGCCGGAACTGCGCCACGGTGTTCTCCAGGCCGTCTGCGGCCCCGCCCCGGTGGGCGAACGCGATCGGCCCGGGATGGTCCAGGTAGGGGTGGCGCAGGGGCGGTCTCGTGAGGGTCACGGACGCAGTATGACCCGCTCGGGTGTCGCGGCGGCAACGACCGTGCTGCCCGCCGATGCCGGCGACACGGCGAACACCCGCAGGAACACCTGGGCCAGCGGGCCGATGGACACCGCGTACAGCACGGTGCCCACCCCGATGGTGCCGCCCAGGACGAACCCGGTGACCACCACGGCCACCTCGACCGCCGTCCGCATCAGCCGGACCGAGCGGCCGGTGCGCCGGTGCAGTCCGGTCATCAGGCCGTCGCGCGGGCCCGGACCGAAGCGCGCCGCGATGTACAGGCCGGTCGCCATGCCGTTCAGCACGATCCCCGCCAGCAGGAGCGGAACGCGCAGGGTGAGGGAGCGGACGTCCGGCAGGAGCGCGAGCGTGCCGTCCATGGCGAGGCCGACCACGAAGACGTTGGAGACCGTGCCGAGCCCGGGCCGCTGGCGCAGGGGGACCCACAGGAGCAGCACCGCCGCGCCCACCACGATCGACACGGCGCCGATGCTCAGCCCGGTCAGCTCCGCGAGTCCCTGGTGGAGCACGTTCCACGGCTCCAGCCCCAGCCCCGCCGCCACGAGCAGCGCGGAACTCGCACCGTACAGAGTGAGTCCCGCAGCCAGCTGGACCAGCCGTCGTCCGAGACGGCGGCTGGAAGCGGACGCGCTGGGAGTGGACACGAGATACCCCCCGGGGTGGTGGCGGTGGCCTGACACATGACACTCTGTGGCTTGGAAACGATCGCTCTCCATGGCCAATTCGGGGAAGGTGGACTGATCTCATGGCGCAGTGGACCTCGGCAATGGGGGCCGCGCAGCTCGCCCGGCTCCTCACCTCGCAGCAGGACCGCCCGGCCGGTCCCGGCACCCGCCGTCCCCCCGCCTATCGCGCCCTCGCCGACGGCATCCGGCTGCTCGTGCTGGAAGGCCGGGTCCCGGTGGCCGCCCGCCTTCCCGCGGAACGCGAACTGGCCCTGGCCGTCTCCGTCAGCCGTACCACCGTCGCGGCGGCCTACGAGGCGCTGCGCGGCGAGGGCTTCCTGGAGTCCCGGCGCGGAGCGGGCAGCTGGACCGCCGTGCCGGCCGGCAACCCGGTCCCGGCCCGTGGCCTGGAACCGCTGCCCCCGGAGGCCCTCGGCTCGGTGATCGACCTGGGCTGTGCCTCGCTCCCGGCGCCCGAGCCGTGGCTGACCCGGGCCGTGCAGGGCGCCCTGGAGGAGCTGCCGCCGTACGCCCACACGCACGGCGACTACCCGGCCGGGCTGCCCGCCCTGCGCTCGATGATCGCCGAGCGCTACACCGCGCGCGGGATCCCCACCATGCCGGAGCAGATCATGGTGACGACCGGCGCGATGGGCGCCATCGACGCGATCTGCCACCTCTTCGCGGGCCGCGGCGAGCGGATCGCCGTGGAGTCCCCGTCCTACGCCAACATCCTGCAGCTCATGCGCGAGGCGGGCGCCCGGCTGGTCCCGGTCGCGATGGCCGCGGGGCTGTCCGGCTGGGACATGGACCGCTGGCGCCAGATCCTGCGCGAGGCCGCCCCGCGCATCGCCTACGTGGTCGCCGACTTCCACAACCCCACCGGGGCGCTCGCCGACGAGGACCAGCGGCGCCGGCTGGTGGACGCGGCCCGCTCGGCGGGCACGGTGCTGGTCGCCGACGAGACGATGTCGGAGCTGTGGCTCGACGAGGACTTCCGGGACGGCGGGATGCCCCGCCCGGTGTGCGGTTTCGACCCGGCCGGTTCCACGGTGATCACGGTCGGCTCGGCCAGCAAGGCGTTCTGGGCGGGGATGCGCATCGGCTGGGTGCGTGCGGCCCCGGACGTCATCCGCAGCCTGGTCGCCGCCCGGGCGTACGCCGACCTGGGCACTCCGGTGCTGGAACAGCTGGCCGTGAACTGGCTCTTCAGCACGGGCGGCTGGGCGGAGGCCGTGGAGCTGCGCCGTGCGCAGGCCCGTGAGAACCGTGACGCCCTGGTGGCCGCCCTCCGCCGGGAGCTGCCCGGGTGGGAGTTCGAGGTGCCCCGGGGCGGTCTGACGCTCTGGGTCCGCGCCGGCGGCCTCTCCGGCTCCCGTCTCGCCGAGGCGGGTGAGCGAGTCGGGGTCCGTGTGCCGTCCGGCCCCCGTTTCGGCGTCGACGGCGCGTTCGAGGGGTACGTACGGCTTCCGTTCACCGTCGGGGGAGCGGTGGCGGACGAAGCGGCGGCTCGGCTCGCCGCCGCGGCCCGGCTGGTGGAGTCGGGGGCGACGGGGGCGGGGGAGTCTCCGCGGACGTTCGTGGCGTAGCCGGGGCCGGGGAGTGGGTATCCGCGGTGGCGCCCGGCGTCCGGTGGGAGGCGCCCCGCCTGGGCCGGGGCCGGGCCGGACAGAGCCCCCCGCCTCGGCCCCGGCCCGGGCGCGGGACACCCGGCTGACCTCCGGCCGCTCCGGCCTTCCCGGCGGGCACCGGTGTCTTCTCGGTGGGCGGCGTCCTTGAGATCCGCCCTGGCTCGGCTGCCTTTCTCGCTTCCGTCGCCTGCGTCCCGTGCCCCGCCCGTGTCGGGTCCGTCGGCTCTGCCGGACCGGCCGGACCGGCCGGATCCGCCGCCTTGGCCCGGCCCGGCGCAGGATGCCCGGCTAGCCCTCGGCCGCTACGGCCTCCGCCGGCACCGGTGTCTTCTCGGTGGGCGGCTTCGTGAGATCCGTCAGTTCCGCCGGCTCGGCCGCCGGGGCGTTCGTCCGTGGGGGCAGCAACTCCAGCACCGCCTGCCGGTCGGCGTCGCTCGTGGCGTCGTCGTAGGGATCGGGCGTGCGCGGCACCTGGAGCCGGTGCACCGGGCCGGAGCCCAGTCGGGCGTACCCCCGCCCGGGCGGCAGGTGCGCCGGTGGCGTGGTGTGCGGCGGTACCCCGAGCACCGTCTCCACCTGCTGGGGCGCCGCCGCTCCCAGCACCACGCGCGCGCGTGTGTGCTGCCGAACCGCGTCGCTGAGCGCGTCCACGCTGTCGAACTGCTCGGCCACGACCACGGTCACGTTGGCCGCGCGTCCGTGCCGCAACGGCACCTGGAGCAGGGCCTGTGGGTCCTTGCGGCCGTCCGCCGCCGCGAGGTGCGCGAAGACGCCCGGCCGGTCCACCAGGAGCCACAGCGGGCGCCGGGTGTCCGCGGGCGGCGGGTCGCCCGCCTGCCGGGCCAGGTTGATCGCGATCAGCCGCCGCTCGGTCTCCTGCGCGGCCCACTCCAGGCTGGCCAGTGCCCCGGCGAGGGCGCACTCGACGGCCAGTACGCCCTCCCGGCCGGTCAGGCAGGCGTACTCGCCGGTGCCGCCGCCGTCGACGACGAGCACATCGCCGTACTGCAGGGCCTGCAGGGCGATGGAGCGCAGCAGCGTGGACGTGCCGCTGCCGGGATGCCCCATGGCCAGCAGGTGCGGCTCGGTGGAGCGGATGCCGGTGCGCCAGACGACCGGCGGGACGTCGATCTGTTCCTCTCCGTAGGAGAGGGGGAGCGTGCGCTGGACCTCGCTGGGGTCGGTGTAGCCGAGGACGGTCTCACCGGGTGCGGTGACGAAGCGCTGGGCGGGGACATCGGCGGGCAGCGGGGCGAGGACGGTGACGGTGAGCTGGTTGCCCGCCTCGTCCCACGCGAAGTGGTACTCACGGCTGCGACCGGCCTTCGCGGTGAGCAACTGCTCGATCCGCGCGCGGGCCGCGGGCTCGCCGTCCGGGAAATAGGCGGGGTAGCGGATCACGAGGTGGCCGACGCGCCCGGCGTCGTCGAACTCGTGCGCGACGAACCCCTTCTCCCACTCCCCGCCGTGCGCGTACAGCGGCGCCGGGTCCTCGGGGCCGGAGAAGTACGGCACCAGGGCCTCGTACAGCGCCTGGAGCCGCTCGCTCTGGGCCTCGTCGGGTCCCTCGGAGGCCGAGGGGGTGCGGTCGCGGCCCTGCCAGGCCGCCGCCGCCATCACGGTGATGACGGCGAGCAGCGGCCCGTACGGCACCAGGGCCACGACCAGGAGCACGGACGCCACCAGGAACAGCAGCGGCCCGCGTCTGTCCTTGGGCGTCTCCGCCCATCTGCGCCGGCCGGCCGAGGCCAGCAGGCGCAGCCCCCGCGTGACGGTGATCAGCGGGTGAAGGACGTCGGTGGCGCTGTCCGCCGCCGTCCGGGCCAGCTCCCTGCTCCGGGCGATCTGCATCCGGGCGATCTGGGCGCTGTCCTTGCTCAGGATGCGGGGGAGAGGGCGCCGGGCCACTGCTGTCTCCTGGTGGTGCGTGCGGACGGGACGGGCGGCGTCAGAACTTGATGCCGCCGAGGAGGCTGGCCAGGCTCTCGCCGCCTGCCTTGATGCTGGGGGCGATCCCCGTGCTGGCGAGGTAGAAGCCGAACAGCGCCGAGGTGCATGCGTGCGAGCCCTTCAGCCCGTCCTTCCGGAAGAAGAGGAAGACGACGATGCCGAGCAGCAGGACGCCTGACAGGGAGAGGATCATTTCGGGTCTCCTGGTGTCGAGAGGGGACAGTCACCATGAGTTCTTCCAGGATCACAGGATGTATCCATACGATTAAAGGTGCAACCGGGTGAAAAACGGCGTATTTCCCCCAGTTGGCGGAGCCGGTCAACGGCCGGTTGACCAGGTCTTTTACTGTCACCAGGGCCTGTCGCTGATCTTTACCTCGGGCACATCGGGTCATGTGCCGCGCGAGCCAGTACCCTGGCGATTCACTCGTACGGCCGCGTTCCGCTCGCTGCCGTACGCTCGCTCAGTCCCCGAGCGGTTCCCGAAGGCGCAAGGAGAGGCGGTCCGGCCGATGAGTGAAGCCCCCGACCCCGAGGTCGTGGAGCTGGCGACCAAGATCTTCGATCTGGCCCGGCAGGGGCAGACCGAGGCGCTCGTGGCGTACGTCGACGCGGGTGTTCCGGCCAACCTCACCAACGACCGCGGCGACTCCCTGGTGATGCTCGCCGCCTACCACGGTCACGCCGACGCGGTGCGTGCGCTGCTCGCCCGCGGCGCGGCGGCGGACCAGATCAACGACCGTGGCCAGACCCCGCTCGCGGGTGCCGTGTTCAAGGGCGAGACGGACGTGATCAAGGCTCTCCTGGAAGGCGGAGCCGACCCTTCCGCGGGCACGCCGTCGGCCGTCGACACGGCCCGGATGTTCGCCAAGACGGAACTGCTCGAACTGTTCGGCGCACACTGAACGAAGTGTCCTGACCAGCTAAGACACAGAAAACGGGGGAGGCGGTAAAGGGCCGCCGGAAATACGGTCGCGGCAGCACACCGCGCGGGTCATCATGACGACGTGATTCACGGACGCGATGGCCGGGCAGGTGTTGCCGCACCGCGCGGGCCGTGAAGCGGTCCGCATGGGCCACCGACGAGAGGCAGAGAGAAATGGTCTACAGCAAGCAAGAGACGGCGGGCGCTCCGACGTTGTGTCACGCGGCCAGGTAATGCGTGTTTCCCGGTTGCGTCGACGCTTGATGTGAGGCTGTTTCCCATGTTCGATCCGGTCATAGCGCCCAGCGGTACGCTGCTGGGCCTGCTCCAGCGCGGCCGTGGCGACGGCACGCTGCACGCGCTCACCGCCCCGCGCGCCGAAGCGCTCACGGCCCTGAACCACTGTGTGCTGCGCGATCCCCGCCACGACTGGCAGGTGGAGAACCGCTCCCTGTACTACGCCCGGCTCTACCTCGACCTGAACGGCGGGCTGGACGCCATCGAGGCGCACCTCTTCGACCCGGAGGACGTCGTCCACACCGACGAGTCCCGCACCGGTCTGGCCCTGGCCGTCCTCGGACACCTCGCCTCCTACGGCAGGCGGGACGCCCTCCTGCTGCTGCGCAGGTACGCCGCCCACGGCTCCAACTGGGCGTGGGCACTGGACGAACTGGCCCTGCGGGACGACGACGCGGGCCTGCGTGCCCTCGCCGCCCCCGTCCTGGCCCGCTTCGCCACGGACCCCGAGGGCGAGGCCGAACTGGCCACCGCCGTACGCGACGCCTTCGAGCCCCGGCCCTGGCGGCTGTGGGCCGAGGATGCGCGCGAATCGATCGCCACGCGTGTGCGTGCCGCCCAGGAGACCGGCTGTTTCGACCGCTGGCAGAGGCAGTTGCGTCCCACCGGCCCGCGCCCCGGCTGGAGCGTCCGCGCCGTCTTCGAGTGGGCGCAGCAGGGCATGGAGCGCGGCGCCGCCCTCCACGTCCCCGCCGCCCGCTGCCTGGTCGCCGTGGCCGGCCCCGAGGACCGGCCGGAGATCCTCCAGGCCGCCAGGAACGGCATCGACGGCGCCCGCTGCACCGCCCTGCGTTACCTCGCGGACGGCAACGACCCCGACGCCCTCGGGCTGATCGAGGTCGCGGTCGCCGACGGAACGGCGGCCGTCGTGGAGGCCGCCGTGGACGCCTTCGAACGGATGCGCAGCGTCGCCGCCGTCGACCGCGCCCGGGGCTGGGCCCAGCGCCCCGACGCGCTCGGCGCCGCCGCCGGCCGCATGCTCGCCTGCCGGGGCGGTGTCAAGGACCGCGACCTCGTCCTCGCCGCCCTCCGCGAAGCCGTACGCGGCGAGGGACCGGACGCGCCCACCCTGTGGACCCTCGTCGACGGAGCCGGACGCCTCGGCATCGCCTGCGCGGCCCCCGTCCTGCGCCACATCTACCGTGAGACGGCCTCCTCCCATCTCCGCGGCCGGGCCGCCCGCGCGCTGGCCGCCACCGATCCCTCCTTCGCCGCCGGCTTCGCCGTCGAATGCCTGTGGGACTGCGAGGAGACCACCCGTGAGGTCGCCGCCCGGCACGCCGAGACCGGTGACACCCGGGTCGTGGAGCGCCTGCGCCGCCTGGCCGCCGACCCGGCCGAGGAGGACGAGGTGCAGACGGCGGTACGCAGCCGCTTCGGCCCCGACGCGACGCTCGGCTGAGCCACGCGGTGACCCGGGGCGCCCCGGAGCGTCCGTGTCCGGACAGGTCCCTCGGCCGCGTCGTGCGTCGGCCGTGCCCCGTGCCGGCCGGCCCCCGCTCGCGCATCCGGTCCGGGCGGACGACGGCCCGGCGTATGAACACCGGGTGACCCGCAGGTCAGGCGGTCATGACGGCAGCCTGGCCTGCTCGGGTGCGCAGTCCAACGCTCATGGGACGTTCCCCGCGCGGAAAGATCGAAGTCGACGCGGGCACGTCCTGCGCGGCGACAACACCCGTATGCGTGTCGTCATCGTGACCGAATCCTTTCCCCCCGATGTGAACGGCGTGGCCCACTGCGCGCTCCAGACCGCCCGGCACCTCGTAGATCGCGGTCACCACCCGCTCGTCGTCGCCCCCGCCCCCGCACCCGGCAGCGGCCCGGACACGGATGCCCCGTGCCCCGTCGTCCGGGTCCCCTCCCTCCCGCTCCCCGGCTACCCCCAGGTCCGCGTCGCCCTGCCCAGCCGACGCCTCGCCGCCGCCCTCGTCGCGCACCGCCCCGACGTGATCCACCTGGCCAGTCCCTTCGTCCTCGGCGTCCGCGGCATGGCCGCCGCAGCCCGGCTCGGTGTCCCCGCCGTCGCCGTCTACCAGACCGACCTGGCCGGCTACGCCCGTACCTACATGGGCGCCGGAGAGGCCGCCGCCTGGCGCCGTATCCGCTCCGTGCACGCCGCCGCCGACCGCACCCTCGCCCCGTCCAGCGCCGCCCAGGCCGATCTGGAGACGCACGGCGTGCCCCGGGTACGGCTGTGGCCGCGGGGCGTGGACACCGTACGTTTTCGGCCAGACCGCCGGGATGAGGCACTTCGCCGCGAACTCGCCCCCAACGGCGAACTCCTCGTCGGCTACGTCGGCCGGCTCGCTCCCGAGAAGCACGTCGAACTCCTCTCCGGAGTGTGCGGGCTGCCCGGCGTGCGGGTCGTGGTCGTGGGCGACGGACCCAGCCAGGCGCACCTGGCCGAGGCGCTGCCCGGCGCCGTCCTCCTGGGCCGCCGTACCGGCGGTGAGCTGGCCCGGATCTTCGCCTCGCTGGACGTGTTCGCGCACACCGGCCCCTTCGAGACCTTCTGCCAGACCGTCCAGGAGGCCATGGCCAGCGGTGTCCCGGTCGTCGCGCCGGCCGCCGGCGGCCCGCTCGACCTGGTCGCCCACGGCCGCACCGGCCTGCTCGTCCCGCCGGGTGACGCCACCGCCGTCCAGGAGGCCGTCCGGGCCCTGGCCGCCGATCCCGGGCGGCGTGCCGCGTACGGCGCCGCCGCCCGCGCCATGGTCGAGGGCCGCACCTGGGCCGCCGTGGGCGATCAGCTGATCGCCCACTACGACGACGTGCTCGTGACACGGAAGACGGCGGTGGCGGCATGACCGGCCAGTCCCTGCGCATAGTCCGCCTCGCCAACTTCGTCGCCCCCTCCTCCGGCGGCCTGCGCACCGCCCTGCGCGAACTCGGCAAGGGCTTCCGGGCCGCGGGGCACGACCCGGTCCTGGTCGTGCCCGGCGAACGGCACACCGACCGCGACACCGAGCAGGGCCGCGTCATCACCCTGCCCGGCCCGCTGCTGCCCGGCACCGGCGGCTACCGCGTCCTCACCGACAAGCGGCGCGTGGCCGCCCTCCTGGAGGAGCTGGCCCCGGACCGCCTGGAGGTCTCCGACCGGACCACCCTGCGCTGGACCGGCCGCTGGGCCCGCCGCGCGCGCGTGCCCGCCGTGATGGTCTCCCACGAGACCGCCGACGGCGTACTGCGCACCTGGGGCCTGCCCGAGCAGCTCGCCCGGCGCGCGGCCGACTCCCTCAACACCCGGACCGCGCACGTCTACTCACGGGTGGTGTGCACCACCGAGTTCGCCGAGCGCGAGTTCGTCCGCATCGGCGCGCGCAACGTCGTACGCGCCCCGCTGGGCGTCGACCTGATGGAGCGCCACCCCGCCCTGCGCGACGCCGGGCTGCGTGCCCACCACGCGCGCGCGGATGAGGCGCTGCTCGTGATGGCCTCCCGGCTGTCGGTCGAGAAGCGACCCGGCACGGCCCTGGACGCCCTGGAATCGCTGCTGCGCCGCGGGCGGCGGGCGGTGCTCGTGGTCGCCGGGGACGGGCCGCTGCGGGCCCGGCTGGAGCAGCGCGCGCGGGACCGCGGGCTCCCGGTCACCTTCCTGGGGCATGTCTCCGACCGGGCCGTACTCGGCGCCCTGCAGGCGTCCGCCGACGTGTGCCTCGCGCCCGGGCCCGCGGAGACCTTCGGACTGGCCGCGCTGGAGGCCATGGCGTGCGGCACACCCGTGGTGGCGAGCGCCTCGTCCGCGCTGCCCGAGGTCATCGGCTCCGCCGGGGCCACCGCGGCCGGCACCGCAGGCGCGTTCGCTGACGCCGTGGAACGGCTCCTGGACCGCGCCGAACCCGAGCGGCGGGACGCGGCACGCGCGCGTGCGGAGTGCTTCGGGTGGGGAACGGCCGTGGAGGCCTTCCTGGCGGCCCACGACGCCGAGGTCCTGCGGCGCACCGGCTCCCGTCCCGCCGTGCCGGAGGCCGCGGCATGAGAGCCGTGCGTTTCGTCGCCGTCGGGGACTCGCTGACCGAGGGCGTGGGCGACCCGCACGGCACGGGCTGGCGGGGCTGGGCCGCGCTGCTGGCGGCCTCCCTCGCCGAGGACAGCGAGCACGTACGGTTCACCAACCTCGCGGTCAGCGGGGCACAGACCCGGGACGTGCGGGAACGGCAGACGCCGGCCGCCCTGGAGCTGCGCCCCGACCTGGTGTCCGTGGTCATCGGCGTCAACGACACCCTGCGCAGCACCTTCGACATCCACGCCGTGGCCGCCAACCTCGACGAGGTGTACGCGGCCTTCGCCCGCCAGGGCGCCACCCTGCTCACCGCCTGCCTGCCCGACCCGGGCGCGATGCTCGGCCTGCCGGACGCCCTCGCGCGTCCGCTGGCCCGCCGCCAGCGGGCGGTCAACGAGGTCGTGCACGCCCTGTCGGACCGCTACGGCGCCGTGCACCTGCACGCGGCGGACGGGGTCTGGGTCACCGACCGCACCCTGTGGAGCGCGGACCGGCTGCACCCGGGCGAGCGCGGCCACCGGCAGCTCGCCGCCCGCTACCACACGATGCTCGCCGAAGCGGGCCGGGCCACCGGACGGCCGCCCTCGCCCGAGCCGGAGCTGCCCGCCCCGACCCGTACGGCGAGCCTGTGGTGGCTGGCCACGGCGGGGACCGGCTGGGTGGTACGGCGCTGCAACGACCTGCTGCCGCAGCTGCTGCGCCTGGCCGCCGACGAACTGCGGCACCGCGCCCGGGGCACCAGCGCCCGTCTCGACCTGCGCGCGTCGGCGGCGGTCTCCGCGGCCCTCGCGGCCCTGCCGACGTCCCTGGGCGACACCGCCGAGGCCGCTCCGGTCCGGCGGGGCCGCGCCGACGGGCGGGCGCCCCTGCCGGAGGAGGCCGCTCCGGTTCGGCTGGACCGCATCGGCGAGCAGGCGGTGGTTCCGGCGGGGCTCGACGCCGTTCCGGCGCAGCCCCGCCGCACCGGCGAGGGCGTGGACCTGCCGGAGGGAGCCGTCGAGGCCGTCATGGCTCAGCGGCGCCGTACCGGCCAGGACCGGACCGGGGTGCCGGGCGACACCTGCGCCGCGGCCGGCAGGCCGACGGCGCGGACCACCGCGACCACCGGGTAGCAGCGGGGTCACCCTGGTGTTCTCGTGTCTCCTGTTCCCGTGCGGGCTCAAGGGCCGACCGACCTCACTCGACGCCGGTCAGCCGGTACTGCTCGTCGCGGGCGTCGGTCAGGAACATCCGGCCCGGTGCGTGCGTGATCGCGAACGGCGGCCGGGAGGCCATCACGGCCGCCTGCGGGGTCACCCCGCAGGCCCAGAACACCGGGATGTCGCCGTCGGCGGCGGTCACCGGGTCGCCGAAGTCCGGGCGGCCGAGGTCCTCGATGCCGAGGGCCGCGGGGTCTCCGCAGTGCACCGGGCCGCCGTGCACGGCCGGCAACAGGCTGCTCTCCCGGATCGCGGCACCCAGGTGCTCGGGCGGCACGAACCGCATGGACACCACCATCGGCCCGCGCAGCCGGCCCGCCTCCCGGCAGGGCCGGCCGGTCACGTACATCGGCACGTTCCGGCCCTGCTCGACGTGGCGGATCGGCACGCCCGCCCGGGCCAGCGCCCACTCGAAGGTGAAGCTGCAGCCGAGCAGGAACGACACCAGGTCGTCCCGCCAGTACGCGCGCACGTCCGTGGGCTCGTCCACCAACTCGCCGTCGCGCCACACGCGGTAGCGCGGCAGGTCGGTGCGCAGGTCGGCGCCCTCGGCGAGAACGGTCGCCGTGGAGCCGGCGTCCGTGACGTCGAGCACGGGACAGGGCTTGGGGTTGCGCTGGCAGAACAGCAGCATGTCGTAGGCCCAGTCCGCGGGCACGGCGATCAGGTTGGCCTGCGTGTGGCCCGCCGCGACCCCAGCGGTGGGACCGGCCAGGCCCGCGCGGAAACGGGCCCGCGCGGTTTCCGGGCTCCACGCGTGCGCGTGGGCGTCGACCGTGGTGACGGGACGGTCCTCGGTACGGTCCACCCGGGTCATGCCAGCTCCTTCCCGCGCGTCTCCGGCAGCCCGAGCAGGGCGAGCGCGGCGAGGCCGTAGCCGATCGCGCCGAAGACCAGCGCGCCGCCGACCCCCCAGCTGTCCGCGAGGAAGCCCACCACGGTCGGGAACACCGCGCCCACCGCGCGCCCGGTGTTGTACGTGAACCCCTGCCCCGTGCCGCGCACCGCCGTCGGGTACAGCTCGCTGAGGTAGGAGCCGAAGCCGCTGAAGATGGCCGACATGCAGAAGCCGAGGGGGAAGCCGAGCACCAGCAGCAGGGTGTCGGCGCCGTGCGGGATGTTCGCGTACGCCAGGATGCACAGCGCTGACAGCAGCGCGAACAGCCAGATGTTGTTGCGCCGGCCGAGCCGGTCGGTGAGATGGCCGCCGGTCAGGTAGCCGAGGAAGGCGCCGGAGATCAGGAAGGTCAGATAGCCGCCGGTGCCGACGACCGACAGGCCGCGCTCGGACTTCAGGTACGTCGGCACCCAGGTCGCCAGGGTGTAGTAACCGCCCTGCACGCCCGTGGACAGCAGGCTCGCGAAGAGCGTGGTGCGCAGCAGGCCCGGGGCGCCGTCCCGGGCCGGCCGGAAGATCGCCGTGAACGAGCCGCGCCGCGGATCCTGTTCACGGGCCGCCGTGGCCGTGGGGGCGTCGTGCACCCGGCGGCGCAGCCACACCACGAACAGCGCCGGCAGTGCGCCCGTCCAGAACATCACCCGCCAGGCCAGGTCGTCCCCGGCGAAGGAGAACACCAGCGTGTAGACGACCGCCGCCAGTGCCCAGCCGGCCGCCCAGGAACTCTGGACCGCGCCGAGCGTACGGCCCCGGTGGCGTGCGCTCGTGTACTCGGCGACCAGGATCGCGCCGACCGCCCACTCGCCGCCGAAGCCGAGGCCCTGGAGGGCGCGGAAGACCAGCAGGGTCTCGTAGGTGGGCGCGAAGCCGCAGGCGACGGTGAAGACGGCGTACGTGATCACGGTGATCATCAGCGCCCGGACCCGGCCGACCCGGTCCGCGACCACGCCGGCCGCGGCGCCGCCGACCGCCGAGACCACCAGCGTGACGGTGGTGAACAGGCCGGTCTGGCCGCTGTCGAGGCGGAAGTACGCCGCCAGCGCCACCATGCTCAGCGGCAGAGTGAAGTAGTCGTAGGAATCCAGCGCGTATCCGCCGAAGGCTCCGGCGAACGCCCGCCGTCCGCGCGGGCCGAGGGCGTGCAGCCAGCCGAACGCGCCGTCCTCGGCGGAGCGTTCGCCTCGCGCCGGCCGTACGCCGGTGGAGGGCGCGGACGGAGGCGGTGGAGTCGTGCTCATGGGCACCTCGCAGAAGGGGGACGGAGGGTGCGGAGAAGTGAGCCGTGCGGAGCACCGTAGGGGATCGTTCAACGATCCTTCAATACCCATGTTGTTTCGTCCTGCTGTCTGCGATTGAATTCCGGGCATGGCAGAGCAGCTGACGGGACTGGCCGGCGACCGTGCCCTTCTGGGCCGCACCAGCACCGCTGAGCGGGTTTCGGACATCCTCAGGAGCCGCATCTCCGAGGGCTACTTCCCGCCCGGCACCCGGCTGTCGGAGGACAGCATCGGCGGGGCGCTCGGCGTCTCCCGCAACACCCTGCGCGAGGCGTTCCGGCTGCTCACCCACGAGCGCCTGCTCGTCCACGAGCTGAACCGCGGGGTGTTCGTACGGGTCCTGACCGTCGAGGACGTCGAGGACATCTACCGCACGCGCTCCCTCGTCGAGTGCGCCGTCGTCCGCGGTCTGGGCGAGCCGCCGTACCCGCTCCGGCAACTGGCCGCGGCGGTCGCCGAGGGCGAGCAGGCCGCCGTCGACAGTGACTGGAAAGCGATGGGTACCGCCAACATCCACTTCCACCGGGAACTCGTCGCCCTCGCCGGCAGCGAGCGCACCGACGAGCTCATGCGCAGCGTCTTCGCCGAGCTGCGGCTCGCCTTCCACGTCGTGGACGACCCGCGCCGGCTGCACGAGCCGTACCTCGCCCGCAACCGCGAGATCCTGCGCACACTGCAGGCCGGCGACCGGCGTGGCGCGGCGCGGGCCCTGGAGACCTATCTCGCGGACTCCCTGGAGCGGGTGGTGGAGGTCTACCGCCGCCGGGTCGGCGAGGACAGCGCCCCCTAGCGGGCACCGGGAAGACGCGCGGCCGGCCACGGGCCCGTACCCGGGACGGCGCCCCACCGTGCCCGGCCCTCCGTACCCGGGACGGCGCCCCACCGTGCCCGGCCCTCCGTACCCGGGACGGCTCCCCACCGTGCCCGGCCCTCCGTACCCGGGACGGCGCCCCACCGTGCCCGGCCCTCCGTAC
>NZ_JBEZBT010000023.1:0-45649 GCF_040647235.1 Streptomyces sp. NPDC042638 | reverse complement strand
TCCGTACCCGGGACGGCGGCCCGCGGTGCCCGGCCCCCGGCGCAGCCGCCCGCGTCGTTTGGGCCGATGTCAGACCGAGGACCTAATCTGTCCACCGTGACTTCCCCTGCACCGACGGACAGTGTTCCGCCCCAGCTCAGCGCGGGGCCGCGCCCGGCGCCGGGCCCGGCCGCCGACGAGGGGCTGGCGCGCCGGCTGCGTGCGCTCGCCTGCACCGCGCCGCTGCACGACCTGGACGCACGCAAGGCCAACCTGGCCGGCGAGTACTCGGTGTACGGGATGGCCGAGGTGGCGCTGGCCGCCATCGACCTGGTCACGCTGAACATGGACTTCGACACGGGCGCCGACCACGAGCAGATCGTGGCCCGGCTGGTCCCGCGCATCGCCGCCCAGGCTCCGCACCGGCCCCCCGCCGAGCACGAACGCGTGGCCCGCTGGGTCCTGGAGAACCTGATCAACGTCGGCAGCGTCGACCGCGGCTTCCGCGCCGTCTACGGCACCTTCGCGCCCGACGGCACGTACGTCCGCCGTGACTACGACTTCAAGCTCGTCGAAGAGGTCCCCGGCCCCGGCGGCACGGTCTACCTGCGCACCACGGACGAGGCGGTCAACGTCCTGGTCGGTGCCCTCGACACGGACGTCACCAGCGCCCAGATCGCCGCCGAGGTCAAGCTGGAGGTGCTGATCAACCGCGGCCGGCTCGCCGACGCCCAGCTCGCCGCCGAGCAGGCGCGCTACCGCACGGTCCAGTACTCCGAGACGCTCCGCCGGGCCCTGGACGCCACCCGGCGCAACGTCCGCGCGGTCGACTGGCTCAACGCCGTCCCCGACATGATCACCGAGGCCCTGGACCACGTGGCGGAGCGCTACCGCCACGAGAACGCCATCCTCACCAACATCCGCAAGGCCCGCGACGAGACCGAGGACCCCGAGCACAAGCGCCGCGCCGCCGAGCTGGTCGACATCGTCAAGGACTGCATCCGGCGCCACACCCAGCTCCAGTCGCGCCTGCTGGAGGCGGGCCCGCTGTTCCGCGCCGAACAGGACCGGCAGGCCTTCGCCACACCGGCCACGACGTCCGGCACGGACCTCTACGGCCATCTCCTCGCCCCCACCCTGCCGCTGCCCCTGGAGCGGGCGATCCGGGTCACGGACGCGTTCTTCGCGCGCGGCACGGGACTGCGCACCCCGGTGTCCGTCCGCGTGGCGGACCTCGTCGACATACTGCTGACGCCGCCCGTGGAACGCGAGCACCTGGGCGCGGAGATGCCCGAGCCCGATCTGATCGCGACGCCGGACGACAGCCGGTTCAGCGACGAACAGCTGGCCGCGGCGACCGAACTGCTCGACCTGCCGGCGGACGCGCCACGCAGACTGTCGGGGCTGCTCGCCGAGGCCCGGCGGACGGGCGACCCCGATCTGGCCTATCTCGTCGCGCTGTTGGCCGTCCACGCGGCCAGTCCCGCCGTGGGCACCGCCTACCGGCAGGGCGAGCAGAAGCTGCTGTTCGCCGTCGACGACGGGACCGAGCTGGACGATCCCGAGTTCGGCGGCGCCGACCTGATCGTGGGCACCGCGCTGCTGGACGCGGCGGGTATGGCGGCGGACCGGACGGAAGCAGCATGAGCGAGCAAGAGCACGACAAGGAGCCGAACCCGTGACCGAGCACGTCGAGTGGAGTGAGCCCGAGCCTGCCGCGGCACCGGCCGGCTCCGCCGTCACCCCCGCCGACGCCGCCGACGCGGCGCGGCTCGTCGCCTTCGGACTGCAGCCGAAGCTGGCGCCCGCGCGCGACCAGGAGTACACGGAACTGCTGCGCCGCCACCGCGACGACCCCGCCTTCGCCCGGCTCGCGGACGCCGTCGCCGCCGGCCTCGGACTCGTCGTGCTGGAGGTGTCCCCGCGCGCGGGAATGGCCGTGACCGCCGCCGAGGACTCCGTCTTCGCCGTCCGCATGGGCGACTACGCGCGTCGCACCGCCGCCGACTCCGGCGACCGCTTCCTGCACGGACTCGCCCATCTCGCCGCCGCCGCGCTGGCGTTCCCGCGCCCCGAGGACCTGGCCGACGACTCCTACATCGGCCGGGTCACCGTCAACGGCGTCGACGCCTTCGTCCGGCAGGCCTGCCGCCGCCTGGAGGAGCGCGCCGCGCGGCAGGGCGAGAACACCGACCCGGCCACCGACGCCCCCGGTCTGGAGGCCGCCTGGCGCATCTGGGCCAGGCGCAGCGCCACCGGCGCCACCAAGGACGCCCGCCGGCCGGCCGCCTCCACCACCGGCATCGTGGCGAAGGCCCTGGCCTTCCTGACCGATTCGGGCTTCCTGCAGCGCACCGGCGACGACAGCGGCGGCACGTACCGCACCACCGCCCGCTACCAGCTCCAGGTCCGCGACATGGCCGGCGCCGCCGCCCTGGCCGAACTGCTGGAACTGGGCGTCGTCCCGGTCACCGACGGCACCGCCTCCCTGCTGCCCGCCGAGGACAGCGACGACCTGGACCTGGTGGCCGACGCCGGCCTGCCGTTCCACTCCTGAACCACCGCACCGTTCTCCAGACTTACGAGAGTCCGCCATGTACGAGCTGTCCCGGGTCCGCCTCTACTCCATCGGTCCCGCCGGTGCGCGCTACGCCGACACCGTGCTTGACCTGCGGGGCGTGGGCGAGCCCGTGCCCGACCCGGCGCCGACCCAGGCGGAGTTCTTCGCGGAGGAGCCGTCCGGCCCGCCGCGCCGGCCCGCACCCGCGGGCGTGCTGTTCCTGGAGAACGGCGGCGGCAAGTCCGTCCTGCTCAAGCTGATCTTCTCGGTGATGCTGCCGGGCCACCGCAACACCCTCGGCGGCGCCAGCTCCGGTGTGCTGCGCAAGTTCCTGCTCGCCGACGACTGCGGCCATGTGGCCCTGGAGTGGCAGCACGTACAGACCGGCGAGTGCGTGGTCGTCGGCAAGGTCAGCGAGTGGCGCGGACGGCAGGTCTCCAACGACCCGCGCAAGTTCGCCGAGGCCTGGTACTCCTTCCGGCCCGGCCCCGGCCTGAGCCTGGACAACCTGCCCGTCGCCGAGGCCACCGCCGTACGGCCGCCCGCCGAGGGCACGTCCGGCGCGCAGGGCCGCCGCCGCACCATGAAGGGCTTCCGCGACGCGCTCACGGAGGCGGGCAAGGCGTACCCGCACCTGGAGGTGCACTGGGAGGAGATCCACGACCGGTGGATCGAGCACCTCGGCGATCTCGGCCTCGACCCCGAACTCTTCCGCTACCAGCGCGAGATGAACGCCGACGAGGGCGAGGCGGCCGGTCTCTTCGCGGTCAAGAAGGACTCCGACTTCACCGACCTGCTGCTGCGCGCCGTCACCGACACCCGCGACACCGACGGCCTCGCCGACCTGGTCAGCGGCTTCGGCAACAAGCTGGGCCGGCGTGCCGAGCTGATCGCCGAGCGGGACTTCACCGCCGGCTCGGTCGACCTGCTCGGCCGGATCGTCGAGGCGGCGGAGACGCGTTCACGCGCGCGTGACGTCCACGCGGGCGCCGAGCGCCGTACCCGTACGCTGGCCCGGCGGCTGACCGCGCGGGCCGTGCGGGAGCGGGTCCGCGCCGCCGACCTCGCCCAGCGGGTGACGGCCGCCGCGTACGCCGTCACGCACTCCGAGGGCGCCCGCGAGCGCAGCGCCCTGATCGCCGCCGAACTCGCCTACCGGCACGCCTCGCTGGCCCTCGCCGCCGCCGAGAAGTCCGCCGCCGCGCAGAAGCGCGAGCTGGCCGACGCCCGCACCCTGCACTCCGCCTGGCAGGCCGCCGAGGTCGTACTGCGCCACCGTGCCGCCGCCGACCGCGTCGCACGCGTGTCCGCCGCCATCCAGGAGGCCGAACGGGACGCGGCCCCCGCACTCGCCGCCCGCGCCAAGGCCGCCATGGACCTCGTACGCGCCCTGCACGCCGCCGCCGAGAGCGCCGAGACCCTCGCCAACGAGGAGGAAGAGCGTTCCGCCGCCCTCCAGGACGTCAGCGACTGCGCCTACCGGGACTCCACCTCCGCCGCCACCGAGGCACAGCGGGCCCGCAGCGAGGCCGGGCACCTGCGCCAGCGGCTCGCCGAGGTCGAACAGGAGACCGCCGAGGCGGTCCGCGCGGGCTGGCTGGACGACAGCGCCCCGGACGCCGACCCGGCCCGGGCCGCGCTCGCCGCCAGCGACGCCGAGAAGACCGCGGTGGCCGCCTGGGACACGGCCCGCGAGGCCGCCCGCAAGGCCACCGAGCACGCGCGCGAGGCCGCCTCCGCGGAGTCCCGCGCGGAGCTGACGGCGGCCCGCGCGGCCGACGCGGCGACGGCGGCCGAGCGGGCCCACCAGGCCGAGCGGCGCCTCGCCGAGGCCCTGGCCGCCGAGGAGCGCCTGGCGGAACTGCTGAGCCTGCCGGGCGCACCCGGTGCGGCCCGCGTGCCCGGCCCCCGGACGGGAGCGGACGACGGCACCCCGGCCCCCGAGGGCACTCCCCGCTCCGTCGGCGAGGGCGCCCTCGGACCCGAGGAACTCGACCGTTTCGCCGACGAGCTGCGCGAACTCCTCGACGACGCCGTGTCCACCGCCGAACGGCACCTGTTCGACCTGCGGACGGCCGCCGCCGACGACTCCCGGATCCTCGGCGCCCTCGGTGACGGCGGACTGCTGCCGCCCGGCCCGGACGTACTGGCCACCGTGGAGTTCCTCGGCGAGCACGGCATCCCGGCACTGCCCGGCTGGCGCTACCTCGCGCAGGCCGTCGACCCGGCCGACCACGCGCGCGTGCTCGCCGCCCGCCCCGAACTGGTCGACGGCGTGATCATCACCGACCCGGCCTCGCACGCGCGTGCCCGCGAGGCCCTCGGTGACGCCGCCCTGCTGCCGCGCTCCGCGGTCGCCGTCGGCACCGCCGCCGCACTGCTCGCCCCGCCCCCCGCCGCCGACGCCACCCCGGGTGACGTGTTCCTGGTGCCGCCGAACCCGGCCATGCACGACGAGCACGCCGCCGACGAGGAACGGCAGGCACTGCGCGCGCGGGCCGGCGCGCGCGACGAGGAGATCCGCTCCCTCGCCGCCCGCCTCGGCAAGGACCGCGAACTGGCGGCGCGGCTCGCCTCCTGGCGCACCGGCTGCCCCGCCGGGCGCCTCACCGAGCTGGCCCGGGCCGCGGCGGAGACCCGCGCGTTCGCCGAGGAGGCCGAGGCCGAACTCGCCGAGGCGCGGACCGTGCGCGCCGAGGCCGACGAGGTCGCGGCCGAGGCCGCACAGATCCGCGACGAGCGCCAGGAGAGCGCGCAGAAGGCCCGGCGCGCCGCCGACGCCCTCGCCGGCCTCGCCTTCCGGCTGCGCGAGCGCGCCGGCTGGCAGGTGAAACTGCGCGAACTCGCCGACGAGACCGCCGAGTCCGAGGCCCGCGCCCAGTCGTGCCTGGAGCGCGCCCGCGCCGCCGACGAGGACCGCCGCGGCGCCCAGCGGGCCGCCGACGACGCCCGCCGTACCGCGCGCGCCCTGCGCGCCGAGCGCTCCGAGATCGCCGGCGCCCCCGACGACGTACCCGCCTCGGACACCGATGCCCCGAAGTCGTCCCTGCCCGCCCTGCGCGAGGCGTACCGGGCCGCCTCACAGGTGTACGAGAAGGTCGGCGTCGGCGCCGACCTGCGCGCCGAGCAGGCCCGCGCGGAGAGCGACGAGAGCGCCGCCCGCGCCGAACTGGACCGGCTCAGCAACAAGGTCCGCACCCGCGCCGAGCAGCTGCTGCAGTCCCCCGACGGCTCCGACGGGCCCTCCCGGCAGGCCGCCGCCGCGCGCGCGGAGGAGCTGGTGCAGCTCCTGGAGACCCGCATGTCGACCGCGAGCGAACAGCTCGGCCGGCTGCGCGGCGAGGCGGAGCGGCACGCGCCCGAGGGCGGCGACACGCACACCGGACTGCCCGAGGAACTCCTGCCGCGCGACGCCGAGCACGCCCAGGTGCTGCTGCGCACCGCCACGGCGGAACTCGCCGCCCGTACCGGGGCGCTGGCGGAGGCCCGCGAGGCGCACGCGGAGCTGCTGGACGCCCACCGCGCCGCCGAGGACGCGGCCGGCGGCTTCGACGAGATCGCCGCGATGCTCCGCGACCTGCTGCGCGAGCACGGCCCCGAGGAGGAGCAGGAGGAGCCGGAGCCCTACCCGGGCACCCTGGAGGAGGCCCGGCACTCCGCCGCGGAGGCCCGCCGCTCACTGCGCGGCTGCGCCGCCGACCTGTCCGCCGCCGAGGCGGCCGTGCGCGAGGCGAGCGACGTCCTCGTCCGGCACGCCAACTCCACGCGCTACGAGCAGGTCCGTACCCCGGCCCGGCAGCAGATCCGCGAACTGCCCGCCTCCGCGCTGCCCGAGCACGCCCAGAAGTGGGCGGACGCCTTCGCGCCCCGGCTGCGCGTCCTGACGGACGAGCTGGCCCAGCTGGAGCGCAACCGGGACTCGATCGTGGACCGGCTGCGCGGCCTCGTGGAGACGTCCCTGGCGACCCTGAGGTCCGCTCAGCGGCTCTCCCGGCTGCCGGAGGGGCTCGGGGAGTGGTCCGGGCAGGAGTTCCTGCGCATCCGCTTCGAGGAGCCCGACCAGGCGACGCTCACCGAACGGCTCGGCGAGGTCATCGACGAGGCCACCCGCGCGGCCGTGCGGAAGAACTCCGACCTGCGCCGTGACGGCATGTCCCTGCTGCTGCGGGGCGTGGCCGCGGCCCTCCAGCCCAAGGGCGTGGCCGTCGAGATCCTCAAGCCCGACGCCGTCCTGCGCGCCGAACGCGTCCCCGTCGGCCAGATGGGCGATGTCTTCTCGGGCGGCCAGCTGCTCACCGCCGCCATCGCCCTGTACTGCACGATGGCCGCGCTGCGGTCGAACGACCGGGGCCGGGACAAGCACCGGCACGCCGGCACCCTGTTCCTGGACAATCCGATCGGCCGCGCCAACGCGACGTACCTGCTGGAGCTCCAGCGGGCCGTGTCCGACGCGCTGGGCGTGCAGCTGCTGTACACCACCGGGCTGTTCGACACCACCGCGCTGGCCGAGTTCCCGCTGGTCATCCGGCTGCGCAATGACGCCGACCTCAGGGCGGGCCTGAAGTACATCAGCGTGGAGGAGCACCTGCGGCCCGGCCTGCCCCAGCAGCCCCAGGCCGGGGAAACGGTGCGCAGCGAGATCACGGCGACCCGGATGTTCAGGAAGCCGGCGCCGAGCGTCCCGTAGGGGGCGCGGGGACGGCGCGGGCGGCCGCCACCGGCCGGCCGCGCCGCCCCACGCCTTTTCGGTACCGGGCCGTCAGGCGTCGGCTTTCAGGAGGTCCGCGCACTTCTCGCCGATCATCATCGTCGTGATGCACGGATTGACCGCGATCAGGTCCGGCATCACCGAACCGTCGGCGACCCGCAGCCCCTCTATCCCCTTGACCCGCAGCCGCGGGTCGAGAGGGGCCGAGGGGTCGCTCTCGGCGCCCATCTTCACCGTGCAGGAAGGGTGGTAGACGGTGTTGTGCGTCCTGCGGATGTAGTCCAGCAACTCGTCGTCCGTGGCGACGTCCGGCCCCGGCGCCAGCTCGGCGCCCGCCCAGCCGCTCAGCGCGGGCTGTGCGGCGATCCTCCGCGCGAGCCTCAGCCCGTAGGTCATCACCCGCACGTCGTGCTCGTGGGTGAAGTACCGCGGATCCACCTCGGGCTTGTCCCGGTAGTCCCGCGTCCGCAGCCGTACCGTGCCGCGCGACCTCGCCTTCGTCACGTTGGGCGTCAGGCAGAAGGCGTTCTCGGAGGTCGGGTAGCCCCAGCGCGCGGTGTTCATGTCGAACGGCACGGACCCGTAGTGGAACATCAGGTCGGGCCGGTCCAGGCCGGGTTCGGTGTCGTAGAAGATGCCCGCCTCCCACCACTGGCTGGACGTGGTGGGCATGGGCTGCCGGGCCTCCCACATGATCACGCCCTCCGGGTGGTCCTGGAGGTTCCCGCCGACGCCGGGGGAGTCCGCCACCACCTCGATGCCGGTCTCGCGCAGATGGGCGGCCGGGCCGATGCCGGACAGCATCAGCAGCTTGGGTGAGTCGATCGAGCCGCACGAGACGATCACCTCGCGCCGGGCCCGTACCGTGCGCGTGTGCACCAGACCGGGGTCCAGGTACTCGGCGCCGGCGCACCGCCGCCCCTCCAGCACCAGCTTCTTGGCCCGCACCCCGGTGCGGACGTCGAGGTTCGCCCGCCTGCCCAGCACCGGGTGCAGGTAGGCCACGGACGAGGACTGGCGGATGTTGTTCTCGTCGGAGTTGATCTGGAACCAGTTGGCCCCGCGCACCACCGTCCTCCCGGTGTTGAACGGGACCGTCGGTATGCCGGCCTGCGCACACGCCTCCAGCAGGGCGGCGCCGCACGGGTCCCCGCCCTTGAGCGTGCGCAGCCGCACCGGACCGGTGCGGCCGTGGTGGTCGCCGGGCGCGTCGTTGTTCTCCAGCCGGCGGTAGAGCGGGAACAGGTCGGCGGCGCTCCAGCCCGTGCACCCCCGGGCCGCCCAGTCGTCCAGGTCCTCCGCGGGCGCCCAGAAGGCGATGCAGGAGTTGTGCGACGAGCAGCCGCCCAGCACCTTCGCGCGCGCGTGCCGCAGGAAACTGTTGCCGGCGGGCTGCGGCTCGACCGGGTAGTCCCAGTCGTAGCCGGACTCCAGCAGCCCCATCCAGCGCTCCAGCCGGAGGACGTCGTCGTCGCCGACGTCGCTCGGGCCCGCCTCCAGCACGCACACCGTCACCGAGGGGTCCTCGGAGAGCCGGGCGGCCACGACGTTGCCGGCGGTGCCGCCACCGACCACGACGTAGTCGAACTCGTCGGCGTTCACGCGACCTCCCGAGCAGTGGACGAGGACTCCAGACGGTGTTCGGCGAGCACGCCGGTGCGGTGCCGCTGGACGAGCCAGTAGTAGCCGAAGCCGCCGCCCGCGATGACCGCGACGAAGAGGACCGCGCCCCAGCGCAGGTACCAGTGGTACGGCGCGGACGCGTTGTAGACCGAGGCGCGCGGCCAGATGAGGTTGACGGTCATGGCCGCGCCCCACACCACCGCGACGATGTTGACGAGCAGCCCCCAGCGGCCCAGCGAGAACCTGCCCTCGCCCGCGGGCTGCCACCTGCCGCGCAGCCGGGCCACCAGCATCGGCGCGGTGACGCCCAGGTAGGCGAGGTAGATCATGATGATGCCGATGCTGGTGACGACCGTGATGATCTGCGGCTGGCGGATGTTGACCACGAGGATGGCCAGCGCCAGCACCCCGATGATCACGGCCGGCAGTACGGGGGTCTGGAAACGGGGGCTGACCCGGGCCATCAGCGCGGACGCGGGCAGGTTGTTGTCCCGGGCCATCGCGAACGCCAGCCGGATCGCGGCGGTGTGCACGGCCAGCGCGCAGACCGTGACGGCGATGAGCACGCACCACAGCATCGCCTTGCCGGCCGTGGGGCCGAGCACGTCGAGCACGACGTACTGCAGGCCGTCCGTGGACAGCTTGTCGCCCTTGAGGCTGGACACGCTCATCAGCGCCAGCAGGAGCACCAGGCCGCCCAGCACGAACGAGGCGACGATCGCCCGGATGATCGCGCGCGGGGCGTTCCGGGAGGGGTCCAGGGACTCCTCGCCGAGCGAGGCGGCGGTGTCGAAGCCGTACATGACGTACGCCGACGCCAGTGAGGCCACCAGGAAGGCGCCCAGGTACCCCGTCGAGTGCCCCGATCCGGTGTGGTTCGTCTGCATGACGACGTGCGGACCACGGGTGATGTGGACGGCGAAGAGAGTGATCAGTACAACGGTCGCGATCAACTCGATGAACACACCCGCCGTGTTGATGGTGGCCATCAGCTTGACGCCGAACGCGTTGACCAGCGTCGTGAACAGGATCAACACGGCGGCCAGGACGACCGCGTTGGTCGCCACGTCGTACGTGCCCGTGCCGTCCCCCACGAACTGGAACACGGACGAGATCTGCGGCAGCGTCAGCTGATAGGCCAGCGCGACCGCCGAGATGGACACGATGGACGCGATCAACATCATCCACCCGGCGAGCCAGCCGAGATGCGGGTTGCCGACCTTCTTGGACCAGTTGTAGACCGAGCCGGCCACGGGATAGCGGGCGGCCAGCTCCGCGAAGCACAGGGCCACCGCGAACTGGCCGGCGAACACCATCGGCCACGACCACCAGTAGGCCGGACCGCCGCTGCCGTAGCCGAAGTAGAACAGCTGGAAGGTGCCGGTGAGGATCGAGATGTAGCTGATCCCGGCGGCGAAGGTGTGGAAGTTCCCGAGGGTGCGCTTGAGTTCGGGTCTGTAGCCGAACTCGGCGAGTTCGGTGTCGTCGTCGCGGTGCGGTCCTGGCGATTGCTCGGTGGTCGTCATGAGCGGACTCCTCTGGCTGTCAGTCGAACCAGCCCTGCGGTGCCGGCGCCGTGTTGCGCCAGATGTGTTTCGTCTCGCGGTACTCGGCGAGCCCCGCCGGCCCGAGTTCACGCCCGAACCCGGACTGCTTGTACCCACCCCACTCGGCCTGCGGCACGTACGGGTGGTAGTCGTTGATCCAGACCGTGCCGAGCCGCAGCCGGCCCGCCACCCGCGCGGCCCGGGCCTCGTCGGCGGTCCACACGGCGCCCGCGAGGCCGTAGACGGTGTCGTCGGCGAGCCGGACGGCCTCCTCCTCGGTGGTGAACCGTTCGACGGTCAGCACCGGCCCGAAGGACTCCTCCCGCACGACGGACATGCCGCCCGTGCACTCGTCCAGGACGGTCGGCAGATAGTAGAAGCCCTCGTCGTAGCCGGGGCCGGAGGGGCGGGCACCGCCGCAGCGCAGCACCGCGCCCTCCGCGAGCCCCCGCGCCACGTAGGCCTCGACCTTGGCCCTGTGGGCCGCCGAGATCAGCGGACCGGTCCGCGCGCGTTCGTCGAACGGCCCGCCCGGCCGGATCAGCCGTGCCCGCCGTACGACCTCGTCAACGAACCGGTCGTGCAGGGCGTCCTCGACCAGCAGCCGGGCCCCGGCCGAGCAGACCTGCCCGGAGTGCAGGAACACCGCCGTCAGCGCCATGTCGACGGCCGCCTCGAAGCCGGCGTCGGCGAAGACGATGTTCGGGTTCTTCCCGCCGAGTTCGAGGGCGACCTTCTTCACCGTGCCGGCCGCCGCCGCCATCAGCCGGCGGCCGGTCTCCAGCCCGCCGGTGAAGGAGACCAGGTCGACGTCCGGATGGTCGGCGAGCGGGGCGCCCGCCTCCGGGCCGGCGCCCAGCACCAGGTTGGCCACGCCCGGCGGCAGCCCCGCCTCGGCCAGCAGCCGGACCAGGTGGATCGCGGTGTGCGGGGTCAGCTCGCTGGGCTTGAGCACGAACGTGTCGCCGGCCGCGAGCGCGGGCGCGACCTTCCACGCGGTCTGCAGCAGCGGGTAGTTCCAGGGGGTGATCAGGGCGCACACGCCGACCGGCTCGTACACCACCCGGCTGTCGACGTCCGCCCGCCCGGTGTCGATCACCCGCCCGGTCTCGCTCGCGACCAGCCGCCCGAAGTAGCGGAAGCAGTCGACGACGTCGTCGATGTCGTACGCGCTCTCCACCAGCCGCTTGCCCGTGTCCAGGGACTCGGCGCGGGCCAGCGCGTCCTTGTCCCGGGCCAGGAGGCCGGCGACCCGCTGCAGCAGCTCACCGCGCCCGGCGGCCGGCGTACGTGGCCAGGGCCCGGTGTCGAAGGCGCGCCGGGCCGCCGCGACGGCCTCCACGGTGTCCTTTCCGCCGGCCTCGTCCACGACCCCGACCAGGGAGCCGTCGGCCGGACAGCGGATCTCGCGGGTGCGCTCGTCCAGGGCGCCGCGCCATGTGCCGTCGATGAAGAGGTCAGGCACGGCTCTCTCCCAGCGAGGTCAGCAGCCACTCGTGGAAGATGCCGATGTGGTGCTCGTTCGGGACCAGCACCCCGCCCCCGCGGTACGCGCGCGAGGACATCGCCGGCTGGGTGCGTTCGCACGCCTCGAAGTCCTGGACGTTGACCCGGTGGAACAGCTCCACGGACTTCGACACGTCCGCGCCCGAGGCCACCACCTCCGGTGCGTACAGCCAGTCGCACTCCACCAGCGTGCGGTCCTCGGCGAGCGGGAACATGCGGTGCAGGATGACGTGGTCGGGGACGAGGTTGACGAACACGGCCGGCTTGACCGTGATCGCGTAGTAGCGGCGGTCCTGGCCGGCGGTCACGTCGGGGAGCCTGGCGAACCCCGCGCTGCCGTCCACGGTGAAGCCCTCGATCCCCTCGCCGAACTCCGCGCCGTGCCCGACGTAGTACTGGGCCGCGTAGCCGTCGGCGAACTCTGGCAGCACCTCGGTGAGTTCGGGGTGGATCGTCGCGCAGTGGTAGCACTCCATGAAGTTCTCGACGATCAGCTTCCAGTTGGCCTTCACGTCGTAGGTGACGCGCCTGCCGAGGGCCAGCCGCTCGGTGCCGTAGTGCGCGATGGCGGCGGCGTCGCCGAGCCGTTCCACGGCCGCGTGCATCACGGTGTCCTCGAAGGAGGGCGGTTCGTCGGCGAGGCACACCCAGGCATAGCCCAGCCATTCACGCAGGGCCACCTTGATCAGCCCGTACTCGACGCGATCAATGTCGGGCATCTTGATCAAGTTGGGCGCGGCGATCAACTTGCCGTCAAGGTCGTACGTCCATGCGTGATACGGGCACTGCAGGCTGCGCCGCACCTCGCCGGCCTCCTCGGTGCACAGTCGCGCTCCTCGATGCCGGCACACGTTGAGGAAGGCGCGCAGTTCGCCGGTACGGGTCCGCGTGACGATGACGTTCTCGCGGCCCACCTGGACCGTGCGGAAGGCACCCGGCCTGTCCAGGTCGGCGCTGCGCACCGCGCAGCACCAGAGGGACTCGAAGAGCTTCTCCTGCTCCTGCCGGAAGACCTCCGGGTCGGTGTAGTAGCGGCCGGGAAGCGTCGCGATGAGACTGGGGGAGACGGGGCTCGGGGAGGTCGGGGTCGTCGTCACGGGCGGGCTCCTCGGGCGGGCGCGGCGGCGAGGCGGGCGGGATCGAACAGGCCGATCGGATGCGCGGTGGAACCGGTCAGTGCCAGGTCGGCCAGGATCTCGCCGACGACCGGCACGAACTTGAACCCGTGCCCGGAGAAACCGCAGGCGACGGTCACCGACTCCGGGTGCGCGGGGTGCCGGGTGATCACGAAGTGCTCGTCCGGTGTGTTGGAGTACATGCAGGTGGCGGCCTTGAGGAAGGTGCCGGGCAGATCCGGGACGCAGCGGGACATGTGCTCCGCCATGGCCTGGATCTCGTGCTCGTGCACCGTCCGGTCGATGCTCTCCGGCGTCGTCTCCCGCCCCTTGCGGAAGAAGGCGACCTTGGCGCCCTGTCCGGGGCCGTCGATGGCCGGGAAGCCGTAGACCTGGACGCCGGCCGCGTCCTCCCAGATGTAGACCGGGTGGTGCGCGGGCCGGAACCGCTCGGTGCCGCCCTTCGGCCGGAACCAGTACATGACCTGCCGTTCGATGGTGAACGGCACTCCGAGGCCGGTGAGCAGCCGTGGTGCCCACGCCCCGGGACAGACCACCAGCCGGGCGGCGGTGTAGGTGTTCTCGGCCGTGTGCACGCGCACCCCGTCGCGGTACGGCTCCCAGCGCACCATCGGCTCCTCGAAGTGCAGGTCCGCACCCTGCCGGGTGGCCAGCTGGAGGTGTGCGGCGACCATGTTCTCGGGACGGACCAGGCCCGCCTTCGCCTCGTACAGGGCGACTTCGCCGTCGTCCGGGGCGAGTGTGGGGAAGCGGCGGCGGATCTCCTTCGCGTCCAGCACCTCGTGGGGCAGGTCCCACTGCCTCGCCGAGCGCAGTGCGCCGGAGACGGTCCGGGAGTCCGGCGGGCCCACCATCACGCCACCGCAGAGGACGGCGATGTCCCGGCCGGTGGCCCGTTCCAGCTCCTCGTACAGCTCGTAGGCGCGCAGCAGCAGCGGCACGTACGCGGGGTCCTCGAAGTACGACTGCCGGGTGATCCGCGAACCGCCGTGGCTGGAGCCGCGGTTGTGGACCGGGCCGAACTTCTCCAGGCCGAGGACGCGGGCGCCGCGCGCGGACAGGTGGTGGGCGGCGGCGCTGCCCATGCCGCCGAGTCCGATGACGATGACGTCGTAAGACGGTGACAAGGAGGCCTCCTAGCGACGGATGCGGATCATCCCGGGGTCGAACAGCGGCTCGTCGGCGACCGTGGCCGGGACCTTCTCGCCGAAGTACTCGATGTGCACGGCCGTACCGGTGGGCAGGCCGGCCGGAAGCCAGGCGTAGGCGACGCAACGGCCCAGCGTGTAGCCGTACGACGCGCTGGTCACGTAGCCGGCCGGGGCGCCGTCGGCGAAGACGGGCTCCTTGCCGAGGACCACGGCGGACGGGTCGTCCAGGAGCAGCGGGGTGAGCCGCCTGGAGGGCTCTCCGGCACGTTCCAGCGCCGCCTTGCCGACGAAGTCCTCCTTGTCCATGCGGACCGCGAAGCCGAGGCCCGCCTCGAAGGGGGTGTGCTCGTCGGTCATGTCGGCACCCCAGGCCCGGTAACCCTTCTCCAGCCGCAGGGAGTTGAAGGCGGAGCGGCCCGCGGCGACCACGCCGAGCCCCTGCCCGGCCTCCCACAGCGTGTCCCAGAGCCTGAGGCCCAGGTCGGCCGTGGTGTACAGCTCCCAGCCCAGCTCCCCGACGTAGCTCAGGCGCATCGCCGTCACCGGCACGTGCCCGAGATACGTCTGCCTGGCCCGGAAGTAGCCGAACCCCTGGTGGGAGAAGTCGTCACCGGTCAGGGGCTGGACGAGGGCGCGGGCGAGCGGGCCCCAGACGCCGATGCAGCAGGTGCCCGAGGTGATGTCACGGATCCGCACCCCCTCGGGCGCGTGCCGCAGGAGCAGGTCCAGGTCGGCGGGGGAGTTGGCGCCGACCTGGAACCGGTCGGGGGCGAGGCGCGCGACCGTGAGATCGGAGCGGATGCCCCCGGTCTCGTCCAGCAGCAGCGTGTAGGTGACCGCGCCGGGTTTCCTGCGGAGGTTGTTGCTGGTCATCCGGTCGAGGAAGGCGAGGGCACCGGGACCGGTGACCTCCAGGCGGCGCAGCGGGGTCATGTCGTACAGGGCGACCTTCTCACGGGTGGCCTTCGCCTCCGCGGCGGCGACGGGGGACCAGTAGCGCGCCGACCAGGCGTCACGCTCGGGCAGGCCGCCGAGGGCGTCCACGAGCGGGGCGTTCGCCTCGTACCAGTGCGGGCGCTCCCAGCCGCCGCCCTCCAGGAAGAAGGCGCCGAGCTGCTGCTGGCGGGCGTAGAAGGGGCTGACGCGCAGAGGGCGCGGCTGCTCCATCGGCTGGAGGGGATGGAGAACGTCGTACACCTCCACGAACTGCTGTGAACCGCGCTCACGGGTGTACGCGGGTGAACGCTGCGCCTCCTCGAACCGCGTGAGGTCGCACTCGTGCACGTCGACGGACGGCCGTCCGTCGACCATCCACTCGGCCACCGCCTTCGCCACCCCGGCCGAATGCGTGACCCAGACCGCCTCCGCGAGCCAGAAGCCCCGCAGCCGCCGCGCCTCGCCGAGCACCGGCATACCGTCCGGGGTGAACGAGAAGACCCCGTTGAACCCGGCCTCGATCTCCGTCCCGCGCAGGGCCGGCAGCAGCCGGCGGCAGTCCTCCCAGCTCGGTTCCCAGTCCTCGGCCGTGAAGGGGCGGGAGGACGGCATCTCCATGCCCCGGGCGCGGGCCTCGTCGTACGCCGGGACCGCGAACGGGTCGACGGGCAACGGCCGGTGCGCGTACGAACCGATCCCGATGCGGTCGGTGTGCTCGCGGAAGTACAGGTCACGGTCCTGGAAGCGGAGGATGGGGAGGGACGCCTCGGCCGTGGCGCCGCTCAGCTCGGGCAGGGGCCGCGTCTTCGCGTACTGGTGGGCGAGTGGCTGCAGCGGTACGTCGAGGCCGGCCAGGCGGCCGATGACAGGCCCCCAGAAACCGGCCGCGGACACGACGTGGTCGGCCGGGAAGGCGCCCCGGTCGGTGACGACCGCGGTGACCCGGCCGTCCTGCCGCTCGATGCCGGTGACCGTGTGCCGCTCCAGGAAGCGGGCGCCGCGCGCGGTGGCGCGGTCCATCTGGGCGCGGGCCGCGAGGAGGGCCCGGGCGAGGCCGTCGTCCGGGGTGTGGAAGCCGCCGAGAACGACCGAGCCGTCCAGCAGCGGCCACAGCTCCTTGCACCTGGCCGTGCTCACGACCTCGCCGCGGATGCCCCAGGACGCCGCGTAGCCGGCCCTGCGGTGCAGATCTGCCAGGCGCTCGGGGGTCGTCGCGAGTTCCAGGCCGCCGACCTGGTGGAAACAGGAGACGCCGTCGACTTCGAGGGAGCGGAACTTCTCGACGGTGTACCTGGCGAACTGCGTGAGGGTCCTGGACGGACTGGTCTGGAAGACGAGCCCGGGCGCGTGCGAGGTGGAGCCGCCCGGGGCGGGCAGGGGGCCCTGTTCGAGGACGGTGACGTCCGTCCAGCCACGGGCGGTCAGCTCGTCGGCCAGGGAGCAGCCGACGATTCCGGCGCCGATCACGACGACGCGGGGACCACGAGGCGGGTCCGCGGGCGGACGGGAGTGGTCTTCCGGGGCGTGCCCGCGCGGTTCGGGGGTGCGGGAGTGGTTTCCCGGGGTGCGGAGGTGGTCCTCCGGCGGGCGAGGACGGTCTTCGGGTGTGCTGGACATGCCCCTCCTCGTGGTGGCGGGGATGGCAGGTGCGGGGGAGCCGCCCGGACGGCGGGGTGTGCGGCCGTTCGGCGGCGACCGTCGCGTCCCGGCCGTGGCCGGTGCGGACGACGGTGGCACCCGGCAGGGTCAGCGGCCGGATGCGGAGGGACGCCCCGACGGCGGTCCGGTCGGGGTACGGGCGGCGGCCGGTGGCGCCGGGGCCGTCGTGGCAGAGTGTGTCCCCGGTGACGACGATGTCCCCGGTGACGAGGGTGTCCCCGGTGACGAGGGCGTCGAGGAACGCGGCGTACGGGAAGCGGCCCGTTCGGTGCGTCTGCTCCCGGGCACGCTCACAGGACCACCACCGAGCGGAGCACCTCACCGCGGTGCATCTTGCCGAACGCCTCCTCCACCTGGTCCAGGGCGATCGTCTCGGACACGAACGCGTTGAGGTCGAGCAGGCCGTAGAGGTACTGGTCGATCAGGAACGGGAAGTCCCGGCTCGGCAGGCAGTCGCCGTACCAGGAGGACTTGACTGCGCCGCCGCGTGAGAACACGTCGATCAGCGGGAGCTCGACCTTCATCTCGGGCGCGGGGACACCGACCTGGACCAGCAGGCCCGCGTGGTCACGCATGTAGAAGGCCTGCAGGAACGTCTCGGGACGGCCCACCGCGTCGATCGCGATGTCCACGCCGTGTCCGTCGGTCAGCTCCCGGACGGCCTCGACCGGGTCGGTGCCCCGGGAGTTGACGGTGTGCGTGGCGCCGAACTTCTCCGCCTGGTCCAGCTTCCTGTCGTCGATGTCGACGGCGATCACCTTCATGGCGCCGTTCAGGCAGGCGCCCGCGATGGCCGCGTTGCCGACGCCCCCGCAGCCGATGACGGCCACCGAGTCGCCGCGGCCGACACCGCCGGTGTTCACCGCCGCGCCGTAACCGGCCATCACCCCGCAGCCGATGAGACCGGCCGCCTCCGGACGCGCGGCAGGGTCGATCTTCACCGCCTGGCCCGCCGCGACCAGCGTCTTCTCGGCGAAGGCCCCGATGCCGAGGGCGCTGGTGAGCGGGGTGCCGTCCGGCAGCGTCATGGGCTGTGCGGCGTTGCGGGAGTCGAAGCAGTACCAGGGCCGGCCGCGCCGGCAGGAACGGCAACTGCCGCACGGCGCGCGCCAGGCCAGTACGACGTAGTCGCCGGGCTTGAGGTCGGTGACCCCCGGGCCGGTCGCCGCGACCGTACCGGCCGCCTCGTGACCCAGCAGGAACGGGAAGTCGTCGGTGATCGCGCCGTCCCGGTAGTGGAGATCCGTGTGGCACACCCCGCAGGCCTGCACGTCGACGAGCACCTCACCGGGCCCCGGATCGGGGACGACGATCGTCCGCACCTCCACGGGTGCGCCCTTCTTCACAGCGACTACGGCACGGACCTCGTGGGGCACGACAAGCTCCTCTGCTGTTGCGCATTACACGATGGGTTGCGTGATGGGGAACATACTGAGAACGGCGTCACGGGGCCGTCAAGGGGCGCGCGTTAACCCTTGGCAAAGGGAAGCCGGGGGGCGAAACCTCTCGGACACACGACGGCGCGGGACCGGGAACGCCCCGGTCCCGCGCCGCGGTCCCACCGGGTTCCCGGTGCGGCGGGAGGCGTTGAGGGGGCCGCGGTCCGGTCCGTGCGGGCCGCGGCCCCGGTCAGAAGCCGTACCCCATGCGCCGGGACAGCTCGGCGCCCGCCGCCACCGTCCGCTTGGCCACCTCGGGCAGCCGGTCGGCGTTGAGCCGGTACACCGGCCCCGAGACGCTGATCGCCGCGATCACCTTGCCGTCGTGCGAGCGCACCGGCGCGGCGACGGCGGCGAGCCCCAGCTCCAGCTCCTCGACCGTGACGCCGTACCCCTGCTGGACCACGGCCTCCAGCTCGGCGCGCAGCATTCCCGCGCCGGTGACCGTGCGGTCCGTGAACCGCGGCAACGACCGCGCCAGCAGGCCCTCGCGCAGGGTCGGCGGCATGTGCGCGAGGAGCACCTTGCCGCTGGAGGTGGCGTGCAGCGGGGTGCGTCTGCCCAGCCAGTTCTGCGCGGTCACGGACGCGGTGCCGCGGGCCTGCATGATGTTGACCGCCGCGTCGTCGTCGAGCACGGCGATGTTGACCGTCTCGCCCAGCTCGTCGGCGACCTCCCGGCAGACCGGGACGCCCTCCTGGGAGATGTCCAGGCGCACTGCCGCCGCCCCCGCCAGCCGCAGTACGCCGGCCCCCAGGTAGTACTTCCCGCGGTCCTTGGCCTGGGCCACCAGACCGCGGTTCTCCAGGACGCCGAGCAGCCGGAACGCCGTGGACTTGTGGACGTCCAGCTCCTCGGCGATCTCGGTGACGCCCGCCTCCCCGTGCCGTGCGAGGATCTCCAGCACGCTCACGGCGCGGTCCACCGACTGCACCGCGCTGGCCGTCCCGCTGCCGTTTCGCCTCTCCGGGGTCCCCGGGCTCCGCGTGTTCTCCTCGCCGTGGTCAGACTGCTTCTGCGTGCGGGTCATGGCTCAACTCTCACCACCTGCCGGCCCGGTTCGGGCCGCATCTGCGGGAAGCCCTTGACGCGACGGTCGTCCCGCGCGGATTCTGTTGCGCATAGCGCTAGCTCGTGCGCCATGCGAAACATCATGTTACCGAAGCGTCCGGATCCCGGAAGGGTGACGGACCGCCCGGACCGATGACGGTCCGTCACTCCCTTGCCGCTTCACCCGGGCCGGACCGCCATGGGTCCGGGCTCCCGGCAGCATCCCTGACGCCTGCATCGAGCAGGTCCCGGACCGAGTGTCCCGGACCGAGAGGGGGGCCCGTGATTCCCGTCTGCCGCCTCGAAGACCTCCCCGAGGGCGAGTCCGTCCGCGTCGCGACCACGCCGCCGGTCGCCGTGTTCCGCACCGAGGGCGGCGAGTTGTACGCCATCGACGACACGTGCACCCACCAGGACGCCTCCCTCTCCGAGGGCTGGCTGGAGGGCTGCCTGGTCGAGTGCCCGCTGCACGCGGCCGCCTTCGACCTGCGCACCGGCGAACCGACCTGCCTGCCTGCCCGGCGCCCCGTGCGCACTCACCGCGTCACCGTGGAGGACGGTGTCGTGCACGTCCACCTCGGCGCGGAGGAGGGTACGGCCGCATGAACTCCGCCGGACACCCCGCGCGCGCCGCCACCGGCCGTCCGGCCGGTACGGCGCCGGCCCGTCGCCACCGCCCCGCCCCCGGGCCCGACGCCAGGAGTGGTGCCCCAGACGCCAGGAGCGGTGCCTCAGACGCCAGGAGCCGTGCCCTATGAGGACCGTGACCATCGTCGGAGCCTCCCTCTCCGGACTCCACGCCGCACGCGAGCTGCGCGCCCAGGGCTTCGACGGCCGACTGGTGATCGTCGGCGAGGAACCCCATCACCCCTACGACCGCCCCCCTCTCTCCAAGACCTTCCTCACCGGAGGCGCCGACGAGAGCCGGCTCGCGCTCACCGACGCCGAGGAGACCGCCGGACTCGACGCCGAGTGGCTGCTCGGGGTGCGCGCCCGCGGCCTGGACCCCCGTGGCCGCACCGTCCTCCTCGACGACGGCCGTACCGTGTCCACCGACGGCGTCGTCATCGCCACCGGTGCCTCCGCCCGCCGCCTGCCCGGCAAGAGCCTCGCCGGCGTGCACACCCTGCGCACCCTGGACGACGCCCGCGCCCTGCGCGCCGGCCTCACCCGAGGGCCCCGCCGGGTCGTCGTCATCGGCGGCGGCTTCATCGGCGCCGAGACCGCCTCCTCCTGCGCCCGCCTCGGCCACACGGTCACGGTGGTCGAGGCCGCTCCGCTGCCCCTCGTGCCCCAACTGGGTACGGCGATGGCCGCGGTGTGCGCCGCGCTGCACCGCCGGGGTGGCGTGGAGCTGGTCACCGGGACCGGCGTGGCCACGCTCCGGGGCGCCGCCACCGTCACCGGGGTCTGCCTCACCGACGGCCGCACCCTGCCCGCCGACATCGTGATCGTCGGTATCGGTGCCGTCCCCAACAGCGCCTGGCTGGCCGGCTCGACACTCGTCCCGCAGGACGGTGTGCCGTGCGACGACGGCTGCGTCACCGCCCTGCCCCAGGTCGTCGCGGTCGGCGACGTCGCCCGCGTCGGCGGGATCCGGGCCGAGCACTGGACCTCCGCCACGGAACAGCCCCGCGCCGCCGCGGCCAACCTGCTCGCCGGCCGCACCCTCGTGACCGCCCGCACGCTGCCGTACTTCTGGTCCGACCAGTACGACTCCCGGATCCAGTTCGCGGGCCGGCACCGCGAGGGCGACACCGTCCGTGTCACCGAGGGCGAGATCACCGACGACGGTCTGCCCGGCGAGTCCGGCTTCCTCGCCCGCTACGAACGGGACGGCCGCACCGTCGCCGTGCTCGCGGTGGACCGGCCCCGCGCCTTCCTGCGGGCCCGGCGCGAACTCCGGCGGGAACCGCAACGGGACGAACGGGCGCCGGACGGACGCCAGGGCCGGGAGCGGCAGGAGACGGAGCCCGCTGCGCTGTGACGGGCGGCGGGCGGCACCGCCGCCATCGACGGGGCCGGGCCGGCCGGAGTGCGCCCGGCCCTCGCCCCACCGCCGTGCCGTCCGCCTCGGTCAGGAGTGCGACAGCCGTCCGGCGCCGCCGGTCCGGCGTATCCGCTCCTGTTCCCGCAGGGCCGCCCGCTCCTGGCGGCGGCGAGCGCGCCGCTCCCGGCGCAGGGCCCGGGCCGTGCTGCTCGGCTCGGACACCACGCCGTACCGCTGGCTCCACACTTGGCGGGTCACCCACACGTCGACCACGGCCCAGGTGGCCACCACCGTGCTCGCCACGCTGCTGATCACCATCGGGAACGCCGCCCAGGAGCCGGCCAGCGTGCACAGGAACGCCACCATCGCCTGTATGAGCGTCACCGCGATGACGAGGACGGCCCGCACCACCGCCGCACGCACCGGATCCGGCGTCGGATGCCGCCGCGCGGGCTCCTCGACCCACAACGGCCGGTAGCTCTGCCGCTGTTCCTCACCGGCCGGCCGCCCGGGCCGCCCGGATTCCGGGATGCCGTGCCCCGGCTCCTTCCGGTCCCACCGTGCCTGCGTGCGCCCGGCCACGCTCTCCCCGGGCGCCTCGCGCCGCCCCGCCGTCCTCATCACCGTGTCACTCCCCACCGCCGACAGACCGCTCGCCTCCGACGTCCGAAGACCCCGGCTCCCCAGTGGCTGCCCGGCTTGCGCTGTTCTACGCCGCCGGGGTGCGGCATGCGGCTCCTGTGGCCCATTCCGCCCCCAATTCCCATAGAGAAGGACGAACGAGACCACCCGAAGATTCCCCCACGGCGAAAAAATCCGGCCAACCGACCCTCCTTGAGACCGCCGCCGACCCGGCAGGTGCGCCCGGATCGTGGTGGCAATCTCCCCCAATGCCCGGACAACTCGCCATCTCTCGCCGCCAGTGCGGAAGTTCACCCTCCGGACGTGTCTTCGAGTTATCTGTGGGGCGGTAGTAGGCTCGCGCCGTTTGTTGACGGACATGAGCCCCCGGCCGGCGGGGGCCGAGCTGGGGGAGGCCATGCGCTTTCGCGGGAAGTCGATCCGCCGGAAGATCGTGGCGCTGCTTCTCGTGCCGCTGGTGTCCCTGACCGCCGTCTGGGGCTTCGCCACGGTACTCACGGGTCGCGAGGTGGCCCAGCTGTTCCGCGTGTCCGACGTCGTCGAGAACATCGGCTATCCCACCGAGGACACCGTGCGCGCCCTCCAGCAGGAGCGCCGCCAGACCCTCGTCTACCTCGCCGACCCGCGGGCCGCCGAGGCACTCACGGGACTGCACCGCACCCGCACCGCCACCGACCGGGCGATCACCACGGTCCGCAGGAACCTCAAGGACTACCGGTCCCATCTGGACGCCGACGACATCGAACACCTCACCGCCCTCCTGGACACCTTCGACGGCCTAGGCTCCCTGCGCCGCAGCGTCGAGGAGGGCACCGTCACCCGCGCCCAGGCGCTCGACCTCTACGACCGTCTCGTGGACCCCTGCTACGCACTGCTCGCGGTCCTCGACGGCATCGACGACGTCGACGCCGACAAACAGGCCCGCGCGCTGGTCAACCTCTCCCGCGCCCGCGAGCTGCTCTCCCGCGAGGACGCCCTGCTCGGCTCCTCCCTCGTCGTCGGCCGGCTCACCCCGGACGAGACCCGTGCCATCTCCGACCTCGTCGCCCAGCGCACCCTCCTGTACGACATCGGCCTCCCGCCGCTGCCCGCCGCCGAGCGCGAGCGCTACGAACGCTTCTGGAAGAACGCCACCACGGCCCCGCTGCGCACGGCCGAACAAAGCGCTGCCACCACGAAGTCCGGCACCCCGCACGGTGTCACCGCGAAGAGCTGGGACTCCGCGGCGGCGACCGTCCTGGACGAACTCGGCACCCTGGACGACCAGGTCGGCGACCGCTTCCAGGACCGCATGCGCCCCGTGGCCATGGGCGTCATCATGCAGGCCGCCGTACCGGGCCTCCTCGGGCTGGTCGCACTCCTCGTCTCCGTCCTCCTCTCCGTCCGCGTCGGCCGCGCCCTCATCCGCGACCTGCGCCAGCTCCGCCTGGAGGCCCACGAGGCGTCCGGTGTCCGCCTGCCCAGCGTGATGCGCCGGCTGTCCGCGGGCGAGCATGTCGACGTCGAGACCGAGGTACCGCGCCTGGAGTACGACAAGAACGAGATCGGCGAGGTCGGACAGGCCCTCAACACCCTGCAGCGCGCCGCCGTGGAGGCCGCCGTCAAGCAGGCCGAACTGCGCTCCGGTGTCTCCGAAGTCTTCGTCAACCTGGCCCGCCGCAGCCAGGTGCTGCTGCACAAGCAGCTCACGCTGCTGGACAGCATGGAGCGCCGGACCGAGGACACCGACGAACTCGCCGACCTGTTCCGCCTGGACCACCTCACCACCCGTATGCGCCGGCACGCCGAGGGCCTGGTGATCCTCTCCGGCGCCGCGCCCTCCCGGCAGTGGCGCCGGCCCGTGCAGCTGATGGACGTCGTCCGCGCCGCCGTCGCCGAGGTCGAGGACTACGAGCGCATCGAGGTCCGGCGGCTGCCCCGGGTCGCCGTCACCGGACCCGCCGTCGCCGACCTCACCCATCTCGTGGCCGAACTCCTGGAGAACGCCACGGTCTTCTCGCCCCCGCACACCGCCGTCCAGGTCATCGGAGAGCGGGTCGCCAACGGCTTCACCCTGGAGATCCACGACCGGGGTCTCGGAATGACGGCCGAGGCACTCCTGGACGCCAATCTGCGCCTCGCCGAGACTCCCGAGTTCGAACTCTCCGACACCGACCGGCTGGGCCTGTTCGTGGTCAGCCGCCTCGCCCAGCGCCAGAACGTCCGGGTCTCCCTCCAGCCGTCGCCGTACGGCGGCACCACCGCCGTCGTGTTCATCCCCGACGCGCTGCTGACCGACGATGTCCCGGACACCAACGGCATCGGCTTCCGGCTCGACCGGGACCGCCCGGCGACGGGCACCGGGCAGGCGCTGGGGCGTACCGCCGGGCGGTCCAGGGCGCCGCTGCAGCTGCCCGGTCTGCCGACGTCCCTGCTCGACGGCCCGGTGGAGCTGGAGGCGCCCGTCGATCTCGACGCGCTGGACGGCTTCCCCGGCTCCCTCGACGACGAGGACAGCGAGCGCGGCGGCCTGTTCCGCCCCCGCCGCCCCGGTCCCGGCGACGAAGAGCAGCAGGGGGCCACGGCGCCGGCCGACCGGCAGTCCCGCGAGGAGACCGCCGACCACGGACCCCTGCCGCTGTCACGACGGCAGACGCCCAAGCTGGTCAGCTCGCACGGCAAGCCCGTCACCGACCAGCGCAACCGCCGCGGCGAACAGGACCGGGGGCCCTCCGCCGCCCCGCCCCGCTCCGACACCGCAGGCCCCGCCCCGCTGCCCACCCGCCGCCGGGGCACGGCCTCCCGGCGCCCCACCGGACTCGCCGAACGCGCCGGGGACAGCGCCCCGGCCCCGGCCGACAGCGGCCAGGGAACGCCCGGAACCCCGGCCGACAGCGGCCAGGGAACGCCCGGACCCCCGGCCGACAGCGGCCAGGAGCCGTCCGGAGCCCCGGCGCTGCCCAGGCGTACCCGGTCCGAGGCACGGGGCACGGGCGGCCCGGCGGACCCGGCACCGCCCCATGGGGGTACCTCCGCACCCGCCGGTGACGCGGCCCCGGAGCCGGGCGCCGGTCCGCTGCCCCGGCGCATACGCCAGGCCAGCCTGGCTCCCCAGCTCAAGCACGACTCCGAACGGCGCGCCGAGACCGCGGCGCAGCCCGCCGACCGCGACGCCGACGAGGTCCGCAGCCGAATGGCCTCGCTCCAGCGCGGCTGGCAGCGTGGCCGGGAGGAGAACGCCGCCGGCGACGAAGCCCGGGACGGCACAGCACGAGGAACGACTAAGGGGGACGGTCGATGACCGCACCGAAGGCCACCGGCCACACACCGGCGAACAAGGGGGAGCTGAACTGGCTCCTGGACGATCTCGTCGACCGGGTCGCCAGCATCCGCAAGGCCGTCATCCTGTCCGGCGACGGACTGGCGACAGGGGTTTCCAAGGACCTGACCAGGGAGGACAGCGAGCATCTGGCCGCCGTGGCGTCCGGCTTCCACAGCCTCGCCAAGGGCGTCGGGCGCCACTTCGACGCGGGCGGCGTCCGGCAGACGGTGGTCGAGCTGGACGGCGCCTTCCTCTTCGTCACCGCCGCCGGCGACGGCAGCTGTCTCGCCGTCCTCTCGGACGCCGACTCCGACGTCGGGCAGGTCGCCTACGAGATGACACTCCTGGTCAAGCGGGTCGGCGTGCATCTGGGCACCGCCCCGCGCACCGATCTGCCCGCGGACGGGTAGTGGGATGACATGAGCGGAGACGGTCAGGGAAGAAGCCACTGGTTCGACGACGAGGCCGGGCCGGTCGTCCGGCCGTACGCCATGACCCGGGGCCGCACCACGAGCGAGGCCCAGCACCGCCTCGACCTGATCGCGGTGGTGGTCACGGAGCCCGACGCCGGCGATCCGGAACCGGACCCGACGCTGTCCCCTGAACACGTGGACATCGTCGGGCTCTGCCGGGACGAACCGCAGTCGGTCGCCGAGCTGGCCGCGGAACTGGACCTGCCCATCGGTGTGGTCCGGGTCCTCATCGGGGACCTGGTGCACTGTGAACTCGTCCATGTGACCCGCCCGGTGCCCCCGGCGGAACTCCCGGACGAAAGTATTCTGCGCGACGTGATCAACGGCCTCCGGGCGCTGTGACCGGCGCGGAAGCGAGGTAGTGACGTGACTGGCTGGCAGTTCTGGGTCGACCGGGGCGGTACCTTCACCGACATCGTCGCGCGTCGCCCGGACGGCCGGCTGCTCACGCACAAGCTGCTGTCGGACAACCCGGCCCGGTACGCCGACGCCGCCGTGGCCGGGGTGCGCGAACTCCTCGGGGACTCCCCGGAGCCCGTCGAGGCCGTCCGCATGGGCACCACGGTCGCCACCAACGCCCTGCTGGAACGCACCGGCGAGCGCACACTCCTGGTCGTCACCCGCGGCTTCCGCGACGCCCTGCGGATCGCCTACCAGAACCGCCCCCGCATCTTCGCCCGCCGCATCGAGCTGCCCGAGCTGCTCCACGAACGGGTCGTGGAGGTGGACGAGCGCCTCGCCGCCGACGGCACCGTCCTGCGCGCCCCCGACCTGGACGCCCTGGCCGGCCCGCTCCGGCAGGCGTACGACGACGGGATCCGCGCGGTCGCCGTCGTCTGCCTGCACAGCCACCTCCACCCCGGCCACGAACGCGCCGTCGGCGAACTCGCCGCCCGCGTCGGCTTCCCGCAGATCTCGCTGTCCAGCGAGGTCAGCCCGTTGATGAAGCTCGTGCCGCGCGGGGACACCGCCGTCGTGGACGCCTACCTCTCGCCCGTACTGCGCCGCTACGTGCGGCACATCGCCGAGGAGCTGCGGGACGTACGGCTGATGTTCATGCAGTCCAACGGCGGACTGACGGAGGCCGGACAGTTCCGCGGCAAGGACGCCATCCTCTCCGGACCGGCCGGCGGCATCGTCGGCATGGCCCGCATGTCGCAGCGCGCCGGATTCGACCGCGTCATCGGGTTCGACATGGGCGGCACCTCCACCGACGTGTCGCACTTCGCCGGCGAGTACGAGCGCGTGTTCACCACACAGATCGCGGGCGTCCGGCTGCGCGCCCCCATGCTGGACATCCACACCGTCGCCGCCGGCGGCGGCTCCGTCCTGCACTTCGACGGCTCCCGCTACCGGGTCGGCCCCGACTCGGCCGGCGCCGACCCGGGCCCCGCCTGCTACCGCGCCGGCGGCCCGCTCACCGTCACCGACGCCAACGTGATGCTCGGCCGTATCCAGCCCCCGCACTTTCCCGCCGTCTTCGGACCCGGCGGCGACCAGCCCCTGGACGCCTCCCTCGTCCGTGACCGGTTCACCGCCCTCGCGCGCGAGATCCACCGGCGCACCGGCGACGACCGCACCCCGGAGCAGGTGGCCGAGGGGTACCTGCAGATCGCCGTCGCCAACATCGCCAACGCCGTCAAGCGGATCTCCGTCCAGAAGGGCCACGACGTCACCCGCTACGCCCTGACCACCTTCGGCGGGGCGGGCGGCCAGCACGCCTGCCGGGTCGCCGACTCCCTCGGCGTCCGCACCGTCCTCGTACCCCCCATGGCCGGCGTGCTGTCGGCACTCGGCATCGGCCTCGCCGACACCACCGCCATGCGCGAACACTCCGTAGAGGCACCTCTGGAAGCCGCCGCCATGCCCGGCATCCGCGAGACGGCCGACGCCCTGGAGGCCGCCGCGCGCGCCGAGCTGCGCGCCGAGGACGTCGAGGAGGACCGCGTCCAGGTCACCCGCCGCGCCCAGCTCCGCTACGACGGCACCGACACCACCCTCACCGTGGAGCTGGCCGAGCCCGACGCCATGAAGGACGCCTTCGAGGAACGTCACCGCGCCACGTACTCCTTCACGCTCGACCGGCCCGTCGTCGTGGAAGCCCTCTCCGTCGAAGCCACCGGCATCACCGCACCCCCCGATCTCTCCGCCCTCGCCCCGTACGACGGCAGCCCCCGCGCGCCCGCCACCGTCCGTCTCCACACCGGCGGCGCCTGGCGCGACGTACCCCTCCACCGCCGGGAGGCCCTTCCCCCCGGCGAGCCCGTCACCGGCCCCGCGATCATCACCGAGGCCGGTGCGACGACCGTCGTCGACGACGGCTGGCGGGCCGCCGCGACCGATGACGGGCAGCTGCTCATGGAACGCGCGGCGATTACGCAGAGTTCCCGTCTCGACACGGAAGCCGACCCGGTTCTGCTGGAGGTCTTCAACAACCTCTTCATGTCGATCGCCGAACAGATGGGCGCGCGACTGGAGTCCACGGCCCAGTCCGTGAACATCAAGGAGCGGCTGGACTTCTCCTGCGCCCTGTTCGACCCGGACGGAAACCTGGTGGCCAACGCCCCCCACATCCCCGTCCACCTGGGGTCCATGGGCACCAGCGTCAAAGAGGTGATCCGCCGGCGCGGCTCCGCCATGCGGCCGGGCGACACCTACGCCGTCAACGACCCGTATCACGGCGGCACCCACCTGCCGGACGTCACCGTGATCACCCCCGTCTTCGACACCGAGCACGCGACCGGCACGCACAGTGAGCCGCGGATCCTCTTCCACGTCGCCTCACGCGGTCACCATGCCGAGATCGGCGGCATCGCCCCCGGCTCCATGCCGGCCGACAGCCGCACCATCGAGGAGGAGGGCGTCCTCTTCGACAACTGGCTGCTCGCCGACAACGGCCGCCTCCGCGAGGAGGAGACCCGCCGGCTGCTCACCGAGGCGCCGTACCCGTCCCGCAACCCGCACACGAACATCGCCGACCTGCGCGCCCAGATCGCCGCCAACCGCAAAGGCGTCGACGAGGTCCGCCGCATGATCGAGGAGTTCGGCCTCGACGTCGTCCAGGCCTACATGCGGCACGTCCAGGACAACGCCGAGGAGGCCGTCCGCCGCGTCATCGACGCCCTGGACGACGGTGAGTACGCCTACGAGACCGACTCCGGCGCCGTCATCCGGGTCAGGGTCCGCGTCGACCGCACCGGACGCCGGGCGGCCATCGACTTCACCGGCACCTCCGCGCAGCTCGCCACCAACTTCAACGCGCCCCTCGCGGTCGTCAACGCGGCCGTCCTGTACGTCTTCCGCACCCTGGTCGACGACGACATCCCGCTCAACGACGGATGTCTGCGCCCCCTGGACATCGTCGTGCCGCCCGGATCGATGCTCGCTCCCGAACCGCCCGCCGCCGTCGTCGCCGGCAACGTGGAGACCTCGCAGGCCATCACCGGCGCCCTCTACGCCGCGCTCGGCGTCCAGGCCGAGGGCTCCGGCACGATGAACAACGTCACCTTCGGCAACGAACGGCACCAGTACTACGAGACCGTCGCCTCCGGATCCGGTGCCGGTGACGGCTTCCCCGGCGCCGACGTGGTGCAGACCCACATGACCAACTCCCGGCTCACCGACCCGGAGATCCTGGAGTGGCGGCTGCCGGTCAGGCTGGAGGAGTTCGCCGTCCGGCGGGGGAGCGGCGGCCCAGGCCGGTGGCGGGGCGGCGACGGCGCCGTACGCCGCATCCGCTTCCTCGAACCGATGACCGTCTCCACGCTCTCCCAGCACCGCCACGTGCCGCCGTACGGCATGGCCGGCGGCGCCCCCGGAGCGCTCGGCGCCAACCGGGTGGAGCGGGCCGACGGCACGGTCACCGACCTCGGCGCGAGCGGCTCGGCCGACGTCGGTCCCGGCGACGTACTCGTCATCGAAACCCCCGGTGGCGGCGGCTACGGCAGGCCGTCGCCCGACACCCATCAAGCAGGAGAAGAGATCGATGATCTTCGGGCGTTCTGAGCGAGGCAAGCCTCCGGTCGAGCCCGTCACGCTCAAGATCCTGGTCGCCGGCGGCTTCGGCGTGGGCAAGACGACCCTCGTCGGCTCGGTCAGCGAGATCAGGCCGCTGCGCACCGAGGAACTGCTCACCGAGGCCGGGCGGCCCGTCGACGACACCAGCGGCGTGGAGGGCAAGCACACCACCACGGTCGCCATGGACTTCGGCCGTATCACGCTGCGCGAGGACCTGGTGCTCTACCTCTTCGGCACGCCCGGGCAGGAACGGTTCTGGTTCATGTGGGACGAACTGTCCGAGGGCGCGCTCGGCGCCGTCGTGCTCGCCGACACGCGCCGCCTGGAGGACTGCTTCGCGGCCATCGACTACTTCGAGCGGCGCTCCATACCGTTCCTCGTCGGCGTCAACTGCTTCGAGGGGGCCGCCCGCTACCCCGGCGACTCCGTCCGGCAGGCACTCGACCTGGACGACGACGTGCCCGTCCTGCTGTGCGACGCACGGGACCGGGAGTCGGTCAAGGAAGTGCTCATCGGGCTCGTCCGGCACGCGATGGACTACGCGGCCCACCGCCGCAAGGCCGCCATCGGCTGACCGGCGGGCACGCGGCGTGCGGCCCGCCGACGCCGGCCGACGGGCACGGCCCGTACCCCCGCCGACTGGGGTACGGGCCGTGGTCCTGTCCGGAGCGCCCACGCGCTCGTGGGGTGGCCCCGCGCCGCTACGTCCCGTCCTCCCCGAGCCAGCCGAAGCTCTTCTCCACGGCCCTGCGCCAGTTCCGGTACTCGCGGTCGCGGACCGACGTCTCCATCGCCGGTGTCCACTCCGCGTCCTTGCGCCAGTGCGACCTCAGCTCGTCCAGGCCGCTCCACACGCCCGTGGCCAGCCCGGCGGCGTAGGCGGCACCCAGGCAGGTCGTCTCCGGCACCCGGGGCCGGATCACCGGCACGCCGAGGACGTCCGCCTGGTGCTGCATGAGCAGGTTGTTGCGGGTCATGCCGCCGTCGGCCTTCAGCGAGCTGATCCGCACCCCGGAGTCCTGGTACATCGCGTCCACCACCTCCCGGGTCTGCCAGCTCGTCGCCTCCAGCACCGCGCGCGCGAGGTGGGCCTTCGTGACGTACCGGGTCAGGCCGGTGACCACTCCGCGCGCGTCGGAACGCCAGTAGGGCGCGAACAGGCCGGAGAACGCCGGCACCACGTAGGCGCCGCCGTTGTCGTCGACGCTCGCCGCCAGCGTCTCGATCTCGTCGGCGCTGCGGATGATCCCCAGCTGGTCGCGGAACCACTGGACCAGCGCACCCGTTATCGCTATGGACCCCTCCAGGCAGTACACCGGCGCCTCCCCGCCGATCTTGTAGCCCATCGTCGTCAGCAGGCCGCTCTTGGACGGCACCGGCCGGTCGCCGGTGTTCAGCAACAGGAAACTGCCGGTGCCGTAGGTGTTCTTGGCGGTGCCGACGTCGTAACAGGTCTGCCCGAACAGGGCCGCCTGCTGATCGCCCAGCGCCGAGGCCACGGGCACCCCCGACAGCTGCCCGACGGCGGTGCCGTACACCTCGGCGGATGACCTGATCTCGGGCAGCACGGCCTCGGGCACGTTCATCGCGGACAGGAGGGAGGGATCCCACTGGAGGGTGTCCAGGTTCATCAGCATGGTGCGGCAGGCGTTCGTGACATCGGTGACGTGCCGGCCGCCGTCGGTGCCGCCCGTGAGGTTCCAGATCAGCCAGGAGTCGATGGTGCCGAACGCGATCTCACCGCGCTCGGCCCGCTGCCGCAGACCGGGGACATGGTCCAGCAGCCAGGCCGCCTTGGGACCGGAGAAGTAGCCGGCCAAGGGCAGGCCGGTGCGCTCGCGGAAGCGGTCCTGGCCGTCCGTGCCGCCCAGTTCGACGCAGAGCGCCGCGGTGCGGGTGTCCTGCCACACGAGCGCGTTGTGCACGGGCTTGCCCGTGGCGCGGTCCCACAGAACCGTCGTCTCCCGCTGGTTGGTGATGCCGACGGCGCTCAGCTGGTCGGCGCGCAGCCCCGCCCTGGCCAGCGTCCCGGCCACCACGGCCTGCACCTTGGACCAGATCTCGGTGGCGTCGTGCTCCACCCAGCCCGGCTTGGGGAAGATCTGCCGGTGCTCGCGCTGGTCGACGGCCACGATCGCGCCGCTGTGATCGAAGACGATGCAGCGGCTGGACGTGGTGCCCTGGTCGATGGCGGCGACGTATGTGCCTGCGGTGTCCGTCATGGCTGTCCCTGGGTCGCTGGGTGGAGTCGCCGGCCGCAAGGCCGCCGGGGCTGGGGAGCCGTGGTGGAGGCGAGAGGTGGGTGGGGCTGGAGAGCCGTGGGGGAGGCAAGGCCGGTGGCGACCGGTGGCTCAGAAGGCGGCGTTGTAGATGAGGCCGGCGAGCGCTCCGCCGGTCAGCGGGCCGACGACCGGGATCCAGGCGTAGCCCCAGTCGGAGGTGCCCTTGTGGGGGATCGGCAGGAGGGTGTGCACGATGCGTGGGCCGAGGTCGCGGGCCGGGTTGATGGCGTAGCCGGTGGGACCGCCGAGGGAGAGGCCGATGCCCACGACGAGGAGGGAGACGATCAGCACGGTGGTGCCGGACTCGCCGAGCCCCTTGGTGAGCCCGAAGGCGAGGACCGGCAGGACGAGCGCGACGGTCGCGATGATCTCCGTGACGAGGTTGGCGACAGGGCTACGGATCTCCGGGACGGTCGAGAAGATGCCGAGGGTCGGCACGGGCTCGTGGGCGGTGCCCTCCGTGGTGCCTTCCGTGCGGACGTTGGCCCGGAACTGGGCGAGGTACACGAGATAGGCCAGCACCGCGCCCAGCATGGCGCCGGCGGTCTGCCCGAGCAGATACACCCAGACCTTGTCCCACTTGCCGGTGTCCACGGCGATGCCGATCGTCACGGCGGGATTGAGGTGACCGCCGGAGAGGGGCGCCGCGGTGTACGCGCCGGCGAGCACACCGAAGCCCCAGCCGAAGGCGATCACCACCCAGCCCGAGTCCCGGGCCTTGGAGTACCTGAGGGTGACGGCGGCGCAGACCCCGGCACCGAACAGGATCAGGATCGCGGTGCCGATGACCTCGCCGACGAAGATGTCCGCGTTGCTCATGGCGGCTCCCTTGGCGCCGTCAGGGGGCGATCGGCCCCGGCCCTGTCGTGCAGGACGGTTCCCTTGGCGACTTCAGCCGAAGGCAGGGAGGGATCCGCGCCCCGCCCGGCGTCAGTGACGAGCGTGCCGTTCGCAGCCGGATCGCCCTGGAGAGCCGGGTCGCGGTGCGGGACGAACCCGCGCCACGATGTCTGATGACGCAGAGAACCTACGGCGATGTGGGCTGACACCGGGAAGTGTTCACCGGCGTCCCGGGGGCGTCAAGGTTGCCGACGGCGACGGTGACACCGACCTGTCCGCCCGCTCCGCGGGAGGGGTGTGTCGCAACGGACGTGTGGACGAGGGCCGTTCACCCATGCGGCTCGGCGGCCGCGTATCCCGCCGGGGCCGGTGCGGGGCTGCCGCGGCGGATCTCGTGGCCGGCGGACCCGGCGCGTCCGAGCACCCAGCTCGCGCCGGTCAGCGCTTTGGCCGCCTGCTTCAAGGGAGCGAGCTGGGCCGCGGCCTGGTGATGGTCGTTCACACTGCCCGGACCGCAGACGACGGTCGCCAGGGACAGCGTGACCGGCCGGCCGCCCGCCGTCCAGGAAGCGTCCAGCACCGCGGTGACCAGCGGATGCAACGCCTCCTCGTCGGCCAGCACCAGGAAGTCGTCCCCACCGATGTGCCCCACGCGCGCGTGCCCCGCGGCCGCCTGCTGGAGCGCGCCGCCCACGGCGCGGATCAGCTCGTCGCCCGCGGCGAACCCGGCTCCGTCGTTGACCTGTTTGAAGTGGTCGATGTCCAGCCAGCTGAGGGCGAACGCCTGCCCGTCGGAGATCCGCCGGTCCACCTCGCTCACGATCGCGTCCGAACCGGGCAGCCGGGTCAGCGGGTTGAGCCCGGCCGCCTCCTCGACCCGGCTCTCGGCCAGCGCCCTCACGAGATCGGCTAGCCGTACGACCCCGACGCACCGGCCGCGTTCGTCGACCACCGCCACGTCGTCGGACGTGCGGTCCCGGCCGCCCACCGCCACCACGTCCAGCACCTCCCAGGCCGTCGCGTGGACACCGACGGTGCGGGGCGCGTCACCGAGCTTGCGGGCCGGCCGGTCGGCGTACAGGGCGTGCCCGTAACGGCCGGACATCGACAGCAGGAAGCGCGACCGGTGCACCGACCGGACGGGCCGGCCGGCCGGATCCACCAGCAGCACCCCGGAGACGTCCGGAGAACCCGTCAGCAGGGCCCGCACCTGTCCGGCCGACGCGGTCAGCGGCAGTGCGGCGGCCGGCCGCACGAACTCCCGGACCGACGGCCCGCGGCGGGGCACGGACACGGCACCGGGAGTGAGGGACGGTACGTACACGTCCGCCACGGGAATCCGGGCCGGCGGGGCGAACAACTCGCCCTGGGCCAGCTGCGCACCGGCCGCCAGGGCCGCCGCACACTGGAGTTCGGTCTCCACGCCCTCCACCGCGACCAGGGCGCCCAGCCCCTCGCACAGCGTCCGCATCGCCCGCACGGCGGCCGGCCGCGCCAGCAGCGAGGCGTCGAGCTTGACGAGGTCGGGGGCGAGGTCGGTGAGCAGCCTCAGCGGTACGTCACCGTCCCCGATGCCGTCCGCGCTGATCCGGAAGCCCTGCTCGCGCAGCGCGGCGACCGCTTCCAGCAGGGCCCGCTGCGGCACGTGCGTGCAGGGCGGGACGATGTCGAGGGTCACCTCCCAGGGCATCCGCCCTGCCGCGCGCACGGCGTCGTGCAGTGGCGTGAGGCCGCCGAGGTCGGCGAGCGTGGCCGCGAACACGTTCAGATGCAGGGGCAGCAGCGTCTCCTTGCGTACCGCCGCACGCAGGGCCAGCACGGCCAGAGTGCCGTCGAGTTCCGGATCCCGGCGGGCCTCGGCCAGGACGTCGCCGGTCTCCGGGCGGGCGAGTGTCTCCAGTGCGGTGACCGTGCCCGTCCTCAGGTTGACCACCGGCTGGAAGGCGAAGCGGAGAGTGTCCGTCCAGGAGTGCACGGGAGCATGATGGCGCTGCCCGCGCATGCCCAGGGCCAGTTCATAAGACGTTCACGCAGGATTCCGGGGTGGTCACACAGCGTGGACGGGCCCGGAGTCCCGCACGCCGGTCACCGCCTGCGCCCGGCCTTGCTCACCGCACGGCGACCACCGAGGACCCGTGGCCGAACAGCCCCTGGTTGGCCGTGATGCCCACCCGCGCCCCGGCCACCTGACGGTCGCCCGCCGTACCTCGCAGCTGCCAGGTCAGCTCGCAGGCCTGGGCGATGGCCTGGGCCGGCACGGCCTCCCCGAAAGAGGCCAGGCCACCGCTGGTGTTCACGGGTGTCCGGCCGCCCGGGGCGGTCGCGCCCTCCCGGAGCAGCTTCGCACCGTCGCCCTCGCGGCACAGTCCGAGGTCCTCGTACCACTGCAGCTCCAGCGCGGTGGACAGGTCGTACACCTCGGCCAGGGACAGGTCCTCGGGGCCGACGCCCGCCTCCTCGTAGGCGGCCCGGGCGATGGACGCCCGGAAGGTCTCGGCCGCGGGCGCCACCGAGGCCGCGGAGTCCGTGGCGATGTCCGGCAGGTCCAGCACCGTGTTCGGGAAGCGGGGGGTCACCGTCGACACCGCCCGGATCCGTACCGGCCGGGCGGTGCCGTGCCGGTGTGCGAAGTCCAGGCTGGACAGCACCAGGGCGGCCCCGCCGTCGGAGGTCGCGCAGATGTCCAGCAGCCGCAGGGGGTCGGCGACCACCGCGGAGGCGGCCACCTCCTCGGCGGTGACCCGCTTGCGGTAGCGGGCGTACGGGTTGAGCGACCCGAAGGCCGCGTTCTTCACCTTGACCAGGGCGAAGTCCTCCGGAGTGTCCCCGTGTGCCGCCATCCGCCGCCGCGCGTACAGCCCGAAGTACGCCGGATTCGTCGCGCCGAGCAGCCGGAAGCGCAGCCAGTCCGGATCGTCGGGACGCACCCCGCCCGCAGGCCGGAAGAAACCCTTGGGGGCGGCGTCCGCACCCACCACCAGGACGACGTCCGCCAGGCCGGCGAGGATCTGCGCCCGCGCCGCGGAGATGGCCTGGGCTCCGGACGCACAGGCCGCGTACACGCTGGTCACCCTGGCTCCCTGCCAGCCCAGCGCCTTGGCGAAGGTGGCCCCCGCGACATACCCGGGATATCCGCCGCGCACCGTGTCCGCGCCCACGACGGAGCCGATGTCCCGCCAGTCGAGACCGGCGTCCACGAGAGCCGCGCGGGCCGCCGCCGTCCCGTACTCCACGAAGCCGCGGCCCCATTTGCCCCAGGGATGCATGCCCGCACCGAGCACCGCCACGTCGGCCGTCATGCCGTCACCCCCGTCGGCCGCCAGTGCCAGACGGTCCAGGTCGTCTCCGCGTCCTCGTGCAGTACACCGGGGACGACCTCCACCTCCATGCCCACCGTCAGATCGGCGACGGTGACCCCGGGAGCCGCCTGCCCCAGCACCACCATCCGTTCGGCCTCCAGCTCCACCGCGATCAACGTGTACGGCTCCCACGGAAGTTCCGGATTGCTCACATAGGGTGACGGAGGGCGGTATCGGCTGTCCGTGTACGACCAGATACGCCCGCTTCGGGACAGTGGCACCTCCTCCAGGGAGCCGCCCGGGCAGTGCGGGTTGCGGCAGTGGCCGTCCTCACGCGGGAAGAAGACCGAGGCGCAGGCCGTGCAGCGGGTGCCCAGGAGGCGGAAGCCGTCACCCTCACCGGTGAACCAGTCGGCGACCGCGGGCTTGCGTGTGTCCGGCAAAGGCCCTCCCCATGACGGCATCTGACGGAGCGTCAGAAGTGTGCCACGGGCAAACATAAATGAGCAGGCGGAATCTGTGAACCGAACGGCCCCGGACGACGTCGTGGTACACGAGGGGCGGCCGGGACCGACGGGGGTGGTTCCGGCCGCCTTTCCTGCTTCGCCCGTTCCTGGCGCCTCACTGCCGGAACGCGGCCCTCCCCTGATCGGATACAGTCCGCGCGTGTCCGAAACTCAGCACCCATCTGCCAACTCCGCGCCGAACTCTCACTGTTCGAGCTGCGGAGCGCCCTATGGAGAGGGCATCTCCGGCTGGCCGCGCACCTGCCCGTCCTGCGGGGCCGTCGCCTACCGCAACCCCCTGCCGGTCGCGGTCGCGCTCCAGCCCGTGTACGACACCAAGGGCACGGCCCTGGTCGTCATCACCCGAAAGATCGCCCCCGCGCGCGGAGGCACGGCCCTGCCCGGGGGCTACATCGACGACCGTGAGGACTGGAAACAGGCCGTCGTGCGCGAACTCAAGGAAGAGACCGGTATCGACGCGGCCGTCCGCGACGTGCGGCTCGTGGACGCCATGAGCTCACCCGACGGGCACCTTCTGCTGTTCGGCCTGCTGCCGGAACGCCCGGCCGACGGACTGCCGCCCTCCGGCTCCACGGACGAGACGGAGGGCCGGCACCTGCTGCGCAGGCCCGAGGAACTCGCCTTCCCCCTGCACACGGTGGCCGTCAAGGCGTGGTTCGAGGGCCGCTACATCTGAGCCGGGCGGCTCAGCCGAGCCCCCGCACCCGCACCGGGTAGGGCGGCTCCACCACGCCGCCCTCCCGCTCCCGGGTGACCACCACCCGCTCGCCCTGCAAACGGGCCGCATAGCGTTCGACCTCCGGTTCCTCCCACCCGTCGCCCGCGTCCGGCACGACCAGGCCGCCCCCGGCCCGTCCGGCCGCGGGCGCCCACACCTCCAGCTCGAGGCCGCCCTCGGCACCCCGCACGGGCAGCACCGCTCCCGCGCGCGCGAACACCGGTATCCGCGACAGCGGCGCGTCGACGAGAACCTGCGCCGGCCCCTCGTGGGCCTTCTCCGTCACCGTGTCGTACCAGCGGCCCCGCGGCAGCTGCACCGCCCGCCGGTCGGCACCGGGATCCAGGACCGGAGCCACCAGCAGGCTGTCGCCCAGCAGAAACGCGTCCTCGCAGTCGCGCAGAGCCCGGTCCTCCGGCGCCCCCCACCACAGCGGCCGCACATAGGGCGCGCCGGTGCGCCGGGCCAGATGCGACAGCGTCACGAAGTACGGCAGCAGCCGCCGGCGTTCGAGCAGCGCCACGCGCGCGTGCTCCAGCACCTCGGCACCGAACTCCCAGGGTTCCCTGCGCCCCGCCCGCAGACCCGCGTGCGTGCGGAACAACGGCAGATAGGCGCCCAGCTGAAGCCACCGCAGATACAGCTCCGGTGACGGACTGCCGTCGAAACCCCCCACGTCCGGACCCGAGTACGGCACCCCGCACAGGCCCAGCCCCAGCACCAGCGACAGCGACGCCCGCAGCCCCGGCCAGCCCGTCGCCACGTCCCCCGACCAGGAGCCCCCGTAGCGCTGCAGCCCCGCCCAGCCCGAGCGCGAGAACACGAAGGGCCGCTCCCGGGGCGCCAGCTCGCGCAGGCCCTCGCAGGCCGCCTGAGCCATGCACAGCGCGTACACGTTGTGCGCCTCCCGGTGGTCGCCACCGCGCCCCTCCAGCACGTGCCGGGCCGAACGCGGCAATGTCGGCTCACCGAAGGCGCTGAACGACGTCGGCTCGTTCATGTCATGCCAGAAACCCGCGAAACCCTGCTCCAGCCGCTCCTCGTAGAGCCCGCCCCACCACGCGCGCACGCGCGCGTCCGTGAAATCCGGGAAGACCGACTCCCCGGCCCACACGACACCCCGCACCGTACGGCCCTGCCCGTCCCGCACGAACGCGTCCACGGCCGCACCGCTCTCGTACACGGCATCGCCCGGTTGCGCCCGCACCGCCGGATCGACGATCGACACCAGCCGGATCCCGTCCCGGCGCAGGTCCTCCGCCAGCACCGGCAGCTTGGGGAAACGCTCCTGGTCGACGGTGAACACCTGGTGGTCGTCGTAGTGATCGATGTCGAGATGCACGGCATCCAGCGGCAGGCCACGCTCCTGGTAGCCCGCCACGATCCGGCGCACCCCCTCCTCACCGCCGAAGCCCCACCGCGCGTGATGATGGCCCAGCGCCCACGCGGGCGGCAGCGCCGGCGCCCCCGTGAGCGAGGCCCACGTGTGCAGCACGCGCGCGGGCGTCCCCACCACCACCCAGCAGCGCAACGGACCACCGTCCATGCGCACCTCGCAGCGCCCCGCCCGGTCGTGCCCGGAACCCGCACCCTCCTCGCCCTCCCACAGGACCACCGTCCCGTCCCAGGCGGTGTCGTGGAACACCAGATGCGTGCCCGCGTCCGCCACCACCAGCTGTACCGGCATCGTCAGATACAGCGGATCGTCCCCGGGCCCGAACGCACGGCCGGGATCGGTGTTCCACAGCCGGTACGCGCCGTCCCGCAGCCGGGGCCCGGACGCGCGCCCGCCCAGCCCGAAGAAGCGGGCGTCCGCCGGCACCTCCGACCGCTGCATCCAGCGCGCCGGGCCTCCGCCCACCGGCTCCCACCAGCGCGGCGGCAGGTCCCGCCGCAGCACCACCCCGCCCGGCGTGCACACCTGCACCGCGCCGTGCCGCGACACGACGACCGTCACCCGCCCGGCCACCACCCGCCAGCCGCCCTCCTTGTCCGGCTCCAGCACCGCCCGCGGATCCGGCTCGGGACCGCTCCCCGCCAGTGCGTACGACGGCTGCGCACCCGCCCCGTCCCACCCCCAGAAGACCGCTCCGTTCACGGCCACGACAATGCGCAGCTCGGAGCGGCTGAACCGGATCAGACCGCCGCCCGGCCCCGGCTCCGCGCCCAGCACCTGCCCCGGCACCCGGGCCCGCTCGGGCCCCCGGCGCGGCAGCCCCGCCGCGTCGATACGCCTCCTGCGCCACGCCGCCCGTACGGTACGCAACCCCAGCGCCGCCCTTCCCGAACCGACCACATTCACCGAACGCACCAGGTCACGACCGTCCATGCTGCTCACCCTGCCACCGACCGCCCCACGCGCGCGGGTCGTTCAACTGCCGTTCACCCGTGCCGCGACCACATCTTCATGACACGGACTATGTGCGGCGCACCCTGGTGCAGAAGTCGATCACATGGCATCGTCCCTGTCAGCCGCGTCACGCGCACACCCCAGCCCGTGCGCGGACCGACGCCCACGACGCGTACAGCCCGGGAGCCTCCCATGTCGACCGCGAACCCCCAGCCGCTCTGGCAGCCCGATCCCGAGCGGATCGCCCAGGCCCGCATCACCCAGTTCCAGGCATGGGCCGCCGAACGCCACGGCGCCCCGGCCGAGGGCGGCTACCCGGCCCTGCACCGGTGGTCCGTCGACCAGCTGGACACCTTCTGGAAAGCCGTCACCGAGTGGTTCGACGTACGGTTCTCGACCCCCTTCACGCGCGTGCTCGGCGACCGCGCCATGCCCGGCGCCCAGTGGTTCCCCGGCGCCACCCTCAACTACGCCGAGCACGCCCTGCGCGCAGCGGCCGACCGCGCCGACGAACCCGCCCTGCTGTACGTGGACGAGACCCACGATCCGCACCCGGTGACCTGGTCCGAGCTGAGCCGCCAGGTCGGCTCCCTCGCCGCCGAGCTGCGCGCGCTCGGCGTACGCCCCGGCGACCGCGTCAGCGGCTACCTCCCCAACATCCCCCAAGCCGTCGTCGCCCTCCTCGCCGCGGCCGCCGTCGGCGCCGTCTGGACCTCCTGCGCCCCCGACTTCGGCGCCCGCAGCGTCCTCGACCGCTTCCAGCAGGTCGAACCCGTCGTCCTGTTCACCGTCGACGGCTACCGCTACGGCGGCAAGGAGCACGACCGCCGCGAGACCGTCGCCGAGCTGCGCCGCGAACTGCCCACCCTGCGCGCCGTCGTCCACATCCCGCTGCTGGGCAGCGAGGCCCCCGAGGGCGCCCTGGACTGGGAGGCACTCACCGCCGGCGACGCCCGGCCGGTCTACGAACAGGTCCCCTTCGACCACCCGCTGTGGGTCCTGTACTCCTCCGGCACGACCGGCCTGCCGAAGGCCATCGTCCAGTCGCAGGGCGGCATCCTCGTCGAACACCTCAAGCAGCTCGGCCTGCACTGCGACCTCGGCCCCGAGGACCGCTTCTTCTGGTACACCTCGACCGGCTGGATGATGTGGAACTTCCTCGTCTCCGGCCTGCTCACCGGCACCACGATCGTCCTGTACGACGGCAGCCCCGGCTACCCGGACACGGGCGCCCAGTGGCGGGTCGCCGAGCGCACCGGCGCCACCCTCTACGGCACCTCCGCCGCCTACGTCATGGCCTGCCGCAAGGCCGGCGTGCACCCCGCCCGCGACCACGACCTGACCGCCGTCAAGTGCGTCGCCACCACCGGCTCCCCGCTGCCGCCCGACGGCTTCCGATGGCTGCACGACGAGGCCGGCGACGACCTGTGGATCGCCTCCGTCAGCGGCGGCACCGACATCTGCTCCTGCTTCGCGGGCGGCGTACCGACGCTCCCCGTGTACACCGGCGAACTCCAGGCACCCGGCCTCGGCACCGACCTGCGATCCTGGGACCCCAGCGGCAACCCCCTCGTCGACGAGGTCGGCGAACTGGTCGTCACCAACCCCATGCCGTCCATGCCGGTCCACTTCTGGAACGACCCCGACGGCAGCCGCTACCACGCCAGCTACTTCGACACCTACCCCGGCGTCTGGCGCCACGGCGACTGGATCACCCTCACCTCACGCGGGACCGTGATCATCCACGGTCGCTCCGACTCCACCCTCAACCGCCAGGGCGTACGCATGGGCTCGGCCGACATCTACGAGGTCGTGGAGCGCCTGCCCGAGATCAAGGAATCCCTCGTCATCGGCATCGAGCAGCCCGACGGCGGTTACTGGATGCCGCTCTTCGTGCACCTCGCACCCGGAGCCGTCCTGGACGACGCACTCCTGGACCGCGTGAAGCAGGCCATCCGGGAACAGCTCTCACCACGCCACGTCCCCGACGAGATCATCGAAGTGCCCGGGATTCCCCACACCCTCACCGGCAAGCGCATCGAGGTCCCGGTGAAGCGGCTTCTGCAGGGCACTCCGCTGGAAAGCGCGGTCAACCCGGGCTCCATCGACAACCTCGCTCTGCTCGGCTTCTACGAGGAACTCGCCCGCAAACGCGCCTGACCCCCGCCGGGGCCCCGCCCTCCGCACACGGTCCCGGACCCGCGCCCATCCGGCAACGGTGCCCGGGACCGCTCCCGGCCAGTCGCTCACAAAGCCATGACCTGCACGGACAGGCGCCCATGGCCGACCCGTAGCCGCCCGCGGACCGCCGTTGTCAGTGCCACCGGTTACGGTGAGTGAGCATTGATCGACTGCGCACTGGGGGAAACATGGCGCACACCGACCACCGGACCATGCGACGCGTCCTGCGCCGCGAGATCGCCGGCACCATCGGCGTTCTCACCGACGACCACGACTTCCGCACCATGCGGCGCTACCGCAGCTTCACCTTCGACGACCACGAGACGTACCTCCGGCAACTGGAGACAGTCCTCCGGGCCCGCGCCGCACAGGGCACCCACACCACACTCGCCCTGTTCGATCCCGAGGACTACGCCGCGTACTGCGCGGACACCGGCCTGGACCCGGAAGCCCCGGCCAGCCGGACCCGGTTCACCGCCGAACTCGCCGCCACCGGTCCCACCATCCCCTACGACGGCCGCCCGCTCGCCGCCCTCCTGCCCACCCTCGTGGACGAGGCCGTACGCCAGGCCACCTGGGAGTACACCACCACCCTCCTGACCCGCCTGGGCCCGTGCCCCACCTGCGGCGAGGACATCGGAAGGGCAGCCTTCACCCGCGCCTCCGACCTCCTGGCAGGCATCCTCGACACCGCACCGCCCGGCGACCGGCACCTCGTGTGCACCGTCTCCGGACCACCCGACACCCTCGTCTCCGTCCTGCACGGCGACCAGGAACCCCACGGCGCGACCCGCCTGGACGAGGCCGAAGCCCTCGAGTTCACCAGCGTGCTCGCCCTCGGACTCGCCACCCGCAGCCCCGGCGGACTCGTCATCCGCACCAGGGCCGCCGGCACGGCCGACCGCGTCTACGGCTGGCGGCTGCGCTCCGGCGCCCTCGAACCACTGACGGCGGCCGAGGTCTTCGACGCCTACTGCACCGACGCCGAAACCGGGGACCTCATCCCGCCCGAGCGCGGCGTCGACTACCGCGAGCCACCCGACCTCGGAGACGCGAGCACGGCACCGGACCACCGCCACTGACGGCTCACCCCCGCCCCGGAAACGCACCAGGGGCGCCCCACCCGAAGGCAGGACGCCCCTGAACCCGGCACACCGCGGTGCCGGTACGGCTACTCGCCCGACAGCACCGCCTGAGCCGCGCCGCGCGCCTCCTCCGCGCTGTCCGCCGCACGCGCCGCCGCGGCGGCCCGCTCGCACTGCGCCAGCGTGTACTTCGCCAGCGCGGCGCGGACATACGGAATCGACGCCGAACCCATGGACAGGGAGGTGACACCCAGACCCGTCAGCACACACGCCAACAGCGGATCGGCCGCGGCCTCGCCGCACACCCCGCAGCTCTTGCCCTCGGCCTTGGCCGCCTCGGCGGACAGCGCGACCAGGTCCAGCAGCGCGGGCTGCCACGGGTCCTGCAGGCGCGACACCGCCCCCACCTGCCGGTCCGCAGCGAACGTGTACTGCGCGAGGTCGTTGGTCCCCAGCGACAGGAACTCGACCTCCTGCAGGATCGAACGCGCCCGCAGCGCGGCCGACGGGATCTCCACCATCGCGCCGAACTTGGCCTCGAGGCCCGCCTCCCGGCAGGCGTCCGCGAACGCCTTCGCGTCCCTGCGGTCCGCCACCATGGGCGCCATCACCTCAAGGTAGACGGGCAGCCCTTCGGCAGCCCTCGCCAGCGCCGTCAGCTGGGTGCGCAGCACCTCGGGGTGGTCCAGCAGCGTCCGCAGCCCCCGCACGCCCAGGGCGGGGTTCGGCTCGTCCGCCGGCGTCAGGAAGTCCAGCGGCTTGTCCGCGCCCGCGTCCAGCACGCGCACGACCACACGACCCTCGGGGAACGCCTCCAGCACCTGCCGGTAGGCCTCCACCTGCTTCTCCTCGGAAGGAGCGTTCTTGCTGTCGTCCAGGAACAGGAACTCGGTGCGGAACAGACCGACACCCTCGGCACCCGCCTCGACCGCCGCCGGCACATCCGCCGGGCCGCCCACGTTGGCCAGCAGCGGCATCTTGTGCCCGTCCGCGGTCGCCCCGGGCCCCGTCGCGCCGGCCAGCGCGGCCCGGCGCTCGGCAGCCGCGGCCACCAGCAGGGCCTTCTTCTCCTCGCCGGGGTTCACGAAGACGTCGCCCGTGCTGCCGTCCACGGCGATCAGCGTGCCCTCGGCCAGCTCACCGGCGCCCTGCAGCGCCACGACGGCCGGCACCCCCAGCGCCCGAGCCAGGATGGCACTGTGACTGGTCGGACCGCCCTCCTCGGTGACGAAACCGAGAACCAGCGACGGGTCGAGCAGCGCCGTGTCGGCCGGAGCCAGATCCCGGGCCACGAGCACGTAGGGCTGGTCACTGTCCGGAACACCCGGCATCGGAACGCCCAGGAGCCGCGCGACGATACGATTCCGCACGTCATCGAGGTCCGCCACGCGCCCCGCGAGGTACTCACCGGCACCGGCCAGCAGCTCCCGGTACGCGGCGAAAGCGTCGTACACGGCGCGTTCGGCGGTGCTGCCGACGGCGATCCGCCGGTCCACATCGGCCATCAGCTCGGGATCCTGGGCCATCATGGCCTGCGCTTCCAGCACGGCCTGGGCCTCGCCCCCCGCCAGATTGCCGCGCGCCATCAGGTCGGCGGCCACGGCGTCCACGGCCTGGCGGGCGCGTCCCTGCTCGCGCTCGGCGTCCTCGGCGGGGATCTGCTTGGCCGGCGGCTCCAGTACCGCCGTACCCATGTGCCGAACCTCGCCGATGGCCACGCCATGGCTGACGCCGACGCCTCGCAGCGTTGTCTCCATCTCACCCGTCTCCGATAGTGCGGCGGGTCCCGCCGCCACGATGGTTGTCCTGTTCGCCGCCCTGAGACGGCACGCCTGTCAGTTCCAGGAGAAGAGGCTGTCGCCGGCCTTCACGTCACCGCTGTCACAGAGGTCGGAGAGGGCCTCGGCGGTGGCTTCGAGCGCGACGACCGGGCATACCGGGGACTTGCCGGCGGCCTCGACGGCGGCGGGGTTCCAGCGCACGACGGCCTGGCCGCGGGTCACCGTGTCCCCCTTGTTCACGAGGAGCTCGAAGCCCTCGCCGTTCAGCTGCACCGTGTCGATGCCGAGATGGGTGAGCACGCCGTGCCCACTCTCGTCGACCACGACGAACGCGTGCGGGTGGAGGGAGACGATGACACCGTCCACGGGCGACACCGCCTCGGAGGCCTCACGCACGGGGTCGATCGCGGTACCCGGGCCGACCATGGCCCCGGAGAAGACCGGATCCGGCACTGCGGCCAGTCCGATGGCCCGTCCGGCGAGCGGGGACGTCACGGTGGTCATGGGAAGCCTCCCAGGAGTGGAGCTGCAGGTAGGGCCGCCACTGCTCGTCCCTGACGGCGCACTGAGCAGCAGGGTATGTCAAAGGAAGTGGCGGTTCCGTATGGAACCTACCAGCAAGTGGTCTAGACCACCAACCCGATCGATTTGCAGGCCTCCGTGGCCGCGTGTACAGTCGTACTCCTGCTTGGGACGGAGCGACGCGAAAGCGTCTTCGTTCAGCAGCACTCAAACTCGTCAGATCCTAACTCGGGTCCCTTCTGCATGTCCGCAGGAGAGTGGTCAGGGAGACGGAAAAACCCTGATAGAGTTTGAAACACCGAAGGGAAGCCCGGAGGAAAGCCCGAGAGGGTGAGTACAAAGGAAGC
>NZ_JBEZBT010000022.1:0-119863 GCF_040647235.1 Streptomyces sp. NPDC042638 | reverse complement strand
CCTCACCCGGATCGGTGAAATCGATCGGCTTCCCGCCCGACGTCATCGGCAGCAGGGCGCCCAGGGAGGGCTCGCCCTTGGCGTTCCGCTTGAACCAGATGTTCGGGAACGCCAGGAAGCGGTGCCAGGCCACACCCATGTCGGTCTTCAGGGAGACCGTGATCATCCAGATGAAGGAGGCCGCGATCTTCAGGCCGGCGAAGAAGTAGGTGAGGTTCTGGAGCGTGGAGAGGTCCATCCCGCGGAACCAGGAGACGGCCGGGTACGAGAGGAAGAACGAGGCCTCGTAGGTGTCCACGTGGTGCAGGGCGCCTTCGAGGGCGTGCAGCATGAAGATGCAGACGCCGACGGTGAGGATGACGGCCTCGACGAAGTACGCCTGGCCGAAGTTGGAGCCGGCGAAACGGGACTTGCGGCCCGGCTTGTCCGGCTTGCTCAGCTGGCGGATCACGATCAGGACGAGGATGCCGAGGACCGTCCCGGTGCCGATGAACTCGACGTAGACGTTGTACGGCGCCCACGTGCCGACGACCGGCAGGAGCCAGTCCGCCTGGAACAGCTGTCCGATCGCGTTGACGATCGTGAGCAGCAGGGTGAAGAAGCCCACCGCCACGAACCAGTGCGCCACGCCGACGACGCCCCAGCGGTTCATCCGGGTGTGGCCGAGGAACTCCCTGGCCACGGTGATGGTGCGCTGTGCGGGGTCGTCGGTCCGCGTGCCGGCGGGCACCGGCTGGCCCAGCCGCATGTGGGCGAAGATCTGCAGGAGGGCGCGGCCGAACAGTGCCACGCCGACCACGATCAGGACCAGCGACACGATGATCGCGGCGAGTTGCATTGGGGCTCCTGAGGCGGCCTCGGTCGAAACGATCTGACTGAGCTGGACGGCATTACTAAGCGGTAACTTAGGTAGTCCGTTCGAGACTACCCCCATCTTCCCGCCGGACGCAGCGGACGGCGGAGTGATACGGGTCGCTGAAGGTTGCCTCCGTTGTCGTTCCGCAGGCAATCCGATCGTGTTATTCGTCCCGAATTGCTACATTCGCCCCTACCTTAGAGCCGTGCTCTACGGGATCGCAGCCGCCACCGCCGCCCTTCTGCTCACCGCCGTGCTCGCGGCGGCACTCCGGCTGCCCGCCCTGAGGGTCGGAATCCTGGACCGGCGACGGCAGCGGCCCCTCCCGCTTCTCGGCGGGTTCGCCGTCGTGGCCGTCACCTGTCTGGTCGCCGGGACGGGGGAGTGGAGCCGGGTCGCCCCGCTCGGGGAGGGGGTCGGGGAGCTGCTGACGGCCGCCGCCGCGGTCGCCGGGCTGGGCCTGGTGGCCGACGTGTGGCGGCTGCGCTCGCGCGTGCTCGTCGCCGGCACGGTCGTGGCGGCGGTCTGGGTGGTGCCGTACGACGAGACGGGCCTGCCGGGCGGGATGCTGGCCGTCGGCTGGATCGTCCTCGCCTCCCTCGCGTTCAAGGGGCTCGACCACGCCGACGGGCTCGCCGGGACGGTCGGGGTGATCACGGCCTTCGGTGTGGGCGCCTGTGCCGCCGCCGAGGTGATGGACGGGCTGGCCGTGCTGCTGAGCGTGGTCGCCGCCGCCCTCACCGGCTTCCTGATGCACAACTGGCATCCCGCGCGGGTCGGCCTCGGTGCGTGCGGCTCGCTGTTCACGGGGTTCCTGCTGTCCTCCGCCGTCGTCTTCACGCGCGCGGGGTACGAGCTGGGGCCGAGCGTGGCGGTGGTGTTCTGCCTCGGGGCCGTCGCCGTCGCCGACGCCCTGCTGGTGGTCCTCGCCCGGGGGGTGGCCCGGCGCCCGCTGCTGCGGCGCGGCCCGGACCATCTCGCGCACCGGCTGCGGCGCCTCGGGCTCACTCCGCAGGGGTCGGTCGTGCTGTTGGGTGCCGCGTCCTTTTCGTCCGTGCTGGTGGGGGTACTGGTGCACGCGGGGTGGACGGGGGAGGGGGCCGCGCTCTGGGTGGCGGGCGGTGTGGTGCTCGCGGTCCTGGTCCTCGTGCTCCTTCGGGGCTCCGGTCATCAGCCCCGTCCCACGGAATCGACGCAGGTCACCGGGTCATTGCGTGTAAGGAACGGATAAGACTTGAGTCCGGTTGGCTCAGGTCTGTTGACCCGTTCGCTCTCCTCAGGCACACTTGAGCCTGTTCCACTCAAGTCAGCTGGAGGAATCAACCATGGCACGTGCGGTCGGCATCGACCTGGGCACGACTAACTCCGTCGTCAGCGTTCTGGAGGGCGGCGAGCCCACCGTTATCACCAACGCCGAGGGCGCCAGGACCACGCCGTCCGTCGTCGCCTTCGCCAAGAACGGTGAGGTGCTCGTCGGCGAGGTCGCGAAGCGCCAGGCGGTCACGAACGTCGACAGGACCATCCGGTCGGTCAAGCGCCACATGGGCACCGACTGGAAGATCAACCTGGACGGCAAGGACTTCAACCCGCAGCAGATCTCCGCGTTCATTCTGCAGAAGCTGAAGCGGGACGCCGAGGCATACCTGGGCGAGAAGGTGACCGACGCGGTCATCACCGTCCCGGCCTACTTCAACGACTCCGAGCGTCAGGCGACCAAGGAGGCCGGCGAGATCGCGGGCCTGAACGTCCTGCGCATCGTCAACGAGCCGACCGCCGCCGCGCTGGCGTACGGCCTCGACAAGGACGACCAGACGATCCTCGTCTTCGACCTCGGTGGCGGCACCTTCGACGTGTCCCTCCTGGAGATCGGTGACGGCGTCGTCGAGGTGAAGGCCACCAACGGCGACAACCACCTCGGTGGTGACGACTGGGACCAGCGTGTCGTCGACTACCTGGTCAAGCAGTTCCAGTCCGGTCACGGCGTGGACCTGTCCAAGGACAAGATGGCCCTCCAGCGCCTCCGCGAGGCCGCCGAGAAGGCCAAGATCGAGCTGTCCTCCTCCACGGAGACCTCGATCAACCTGCCCTACATCACGGCGTCCGCCGAGGGCCCGCTGCACCTGGACGAGAAGCTCACCCGCGCCCAGTTCCAGCAGCTGACGGCCGACCTGCTGGAGCGCTGCAAGACGCCGTTCCACAACGTCATCAAGGACGCCGGCATCCAGCTCGGCGAGATCGACCACGTCGTCCTCGTCGGTGGCTCCACCCGTATGCCCGCCGTCGCCGAGCTCGTCAAGGAGCTGACCGGCGGCAAGGAGGCCAACAAGGGTGTGAACCCGGACGAGGTCGTCGCCATCGGCGCCTCGCTCCAGGCCGGTGTCCTCAAGGGCGAGGTCAAGGACGTCCTGCTGCTCGACGTCACCCCGCTGTCCCTCGGTATCGAGACCAAGGGCGGCATCATGACCAAGCTGATCGAGCGCAACACCACGATCCCGACCAAGCGCTCGGAGATCTTCACGACGGCCGAGGACAACCAGCCGTCCGTACAGATCCAGGTCTACCAGGGCGAGCGCGAGATCGCGGCGTACAACAAGAAGCTCGGCATGTTCGAGCTGACCGGTCTGCCGCCGGCGCCGCGTGGCGTCCCGCAGATCGAGGTGTCCTTCGACATCGACGCCAACGGCATCATGCACGTCACGGCGAAGGACCTCGGCACCGGCAAGGAGCAGAAGATGACCGTCACCGGCGGCTCCTCGCTGCCGAAGGACGAGGTCGACCGCATGCGCCAGGAGGCCGAGAAGTACGCGGAGGAGGACCACGCCCGCCGCGAGGCCGCCGAGACCCGCAACCAGGGCGAGCAGCTCGTCTACCAGACCGAGAAGTTCCTCAAGGACAACGAGGACAAGGTCCCCGGTGAGATCAAGACCGAGGTCGAGGCCGCGGTCGGCGAGCTGAAGGAAGCCCTCAAGGGCGAGGACACCGCCGGGATCCGCACCGCCACCGAGAAGGTCGCCGCCGTCTCGCAGAAGCTGGGCCAGGCCATGTACGCCGACGCCCAGGGCGCGCAGGCCGCGGGCGGTACCGGTGACGCCGGTGCCGGCGCGGCCAAGGCCGACGACGACGTCGTCGACGCCGAGATCGTGGACGACGAGCGCAAGGACGGTGCCGCGTGACGGAGGAGACCCCGGGCTTCGAGGAGAAGCCCGACGTCCCCTCCGGCGCCACCTCCGACGACGCCGAGCCGAAGGCCGCCTCCTCCGAGGAGGCGGCCCCGGCCGGGGACGCGAACGAAAGTGCCGGGCTGGTCGCCCAGCTGGACCAGGTGCGTACGGCGCTCGGTGAGCGCACCGCGGACCTCCAGCGGCTCCAGGCCGAGTACCAGAACTACCGCCGCCGCGTGGAGCGCGACCGGGCCGCGGTCAAGGAGATCGCCATCGCGAACCTCCTGACCGAGCTCCTGCCGGTGCTCGACGACATCGGCCGCGCGCGCGAACACGGCGAACTGGTCGGCGGCTTCAAGTCGGTGGCCGAGTCGCTGGAGACCGTCGCGGCCAAGATGGGCCTGCAGCAGTTCGGCAAGGAGGGCGAGCCCTTCGACCCGACCATCCACGAGGCGCTGATGCACAGCTACGCGCCGGACGTCACCGAGACGACCTGCGTGGCGATCCTGCAGCCCGGGTACCGGATCGGCGAGCGCACCATCCGCCCCGCGCGGGTGGCCGTCGCCGAACCGCAGCCCGGCGCGCAGACGGTCAAGGCCGAGGGGGCCGACGAGGACCCCGCGGCCGGCGACGAGAAGGACAACGGCCCTGAGGAGGGCTGACGTAGACACCGAACGGAAGGAGGGACGTCGGGGATGAGCACGAAGGACTTCATCGAGAAGGACTACTACAAGGTCCTCGGCGTCCCCAAGGACGCCACCGAGGCCGAGATCAAGAAGGCGTACCGGAAGCTCGCCCGCGAGTTCCACCCGGACGCCAACAAGGGCAACGTCAAGGCCGAGGAGCGCTTCAAGGAGATCTCCGAGGCGAACGACATCCTCGGTGACCCCAAGAAGCGCAAGGAGTACGACGAGGCGCGCGCGCTGTTCGGCAACGGCGGCTTCCGCCCCGGACCGGGCGCGGCCGGCGGCTCCTTCAACTTCGACCTGGGAGACCTCTTCGGAGGCGGCAACGCCCAGGGCGGAGGCTTCGGCGGCGGCATCGGTGACGTCTTCGGGGGCCTGTTCAACCGCGGCGGCGCCGCGGGCACGCGTACCCAGCCCCGGCGGGGCCAGGACATCGAGTCCGAGGTCACGCTGAGCTTCACGGAGGCCATCGAGGGCGCCACGGTTCCCCTGAGGATGTCCTCGCAGTCGCCCTGCAAGGCGTGTTCGGGCACCGGCGACAAGAACGGCACACCGCGCGTGTGCCCGACCTGTGTCGGCACCGGGCAGGTCGCGCGGGGCTCCGGCGGCGGCTTCTCGCTGACCGACCCCTGCCCCGACTGCAAGGGCCGCGGTCTGATCGCCGAGCACCCCTGCGCGGAGTGCAAGGGCAGCGGGCGCGCCAAGTCGTCCCGGACCATGCAGGTCCGCGTTCCGGCCGGGGTGACCGACGGTCAGCGCATCCGGCTGCGCGGCAAGGGCGCGCCCGGTGAACGGGGCGGGCCGGCCGGCGACCTGTACGTGGTCGTCCACGTCGGGGAGCACCCGGTGTTCGGGCGCAGGGACGACAACCTCACCGTCACCGTGCCGGTGACGTTCGCCGAGGCGGCCCTCGGCGGCGAGGTGCGGGTGCCGACCCTCGGCGGCCCGGCCGTCACCCTGAAGCTGCCCCCCGGCACCCCGAACGGCCGTACGATGCGGGCGCGGGGCAAGGGCGCGGTCCGCAAGGACGGCACGCGCGGCGACCTGCTGGTCACCGTCGAGGTGAGTGTCCCCAAGGACCTGGCGGGGAAGGCTCGTGACGCGCTGGAGGCGTATCGCGAGGCGACCGCGGGCGAGGACCCGCGGGCGGAGCTGTTCGAGGCCGCGAAGGGAGCTTGAGAGTATGGACGGCCGTCGGCGTAATCCGTATGAACTGACCGAGGAGACCCCGGTCTACGTCATCTCGGTGGCGGCCCAGCTCTCCGGACTCCACCCGCAGACGCTGCGCCAGTACGACCGTCTGGGCCTGGTCTCCCCGGACCGCACCGCGGGCCGGGGCCGCCGGTACTCGGCCCGTGACATCGAACTGCTGCGCCAGGTGCAGCAGCTCTCGCAGGACGAGGGCATCAACCTGGCCGGCATCAAGCGGATCATCGAACTGGAGAACCAGGTCGCCGCGCTCCAGTCCCGGGTGGCGGAGATGGAGGCGGCCCTGGACGGCGCCGCGGCGGCGATGCGGCAGCGCGAGGCCGCGGTGCACGCCTCCTACCGGCGCGACCTGGTGCCGTACCAGGAGGTCCAGCAGACCAGCGCGCTGGTGGTGTGGCGGCCGAAGCGGCAGCCGCAGGACTGACACGCACACGTGGACGAGAGGGGCCCGGGTTCCGGGCCCCTCTCGTCATGTCGCGCATCTGGCTGGGTTCATTCGTTCCTTTGACCGAGTCGGGGTGTGGCTCGGAACCGTCGGCGATCACGGCCCGCGTCGCCCCGGACCGGTTGTCCGGATCTTTGCCGATCCGTGAACTCCCCTTGGGTGAAGGGGTCGTAAAGAGCCCTTGAAGGGGTTTTCGCGTGACCTTCACAGATGCAGCTGAGCGTGGTGTTGCGCACTCGTTAAGTGATTCTTCTTGACGCCGGGTGCGCCACCCGCGTTGTCTTTTCAGACACCTGGGTCGTATAGCAGCGCCCACGTCCGGAACGCACCTGAAGTGAGCCCTCGAATGCGTCGTATCGCCATATCCGTGGTCCTGTCCACGATGACCCTCTCGCTCGCCGGCTGCGGCGTGCTGAACGCGACGGGGGACAGCGCGAGCGCGAGCCCCACCAAGGGCAACGACATCACCGTGGGTCTGCTGCTGCCGGAGAAGGCGAACTCCCGCTACGACAAGTTCGACTACCCCATCATCAAGAGCAAGGTCGCCGAACTCACCAAGCAGCACGGCAAGGTCGAGTACGCCAACGCCGACGCGAGCGCGGCCCGGCAGTCCGAGCAGCTGCAGGGCATGATCGACAGCAAGGTCGACGTCATCCTGCTCGACGCCGTCGACGCGCACGCCGTCGCCGACGGGGTGAAGAAGGCGAAGGACGCGGGCATCCCGGTCATCGCCTACGACCGTCTCGCCGAGGGACCGATCGACGCCTACATCTCCTTCGACAACGAACTCGTCGGTGAGGTGCAGGGCCGTACGCTGCTGGAAGCCCTCGGGTCCGGTGCCGACACCTCCGACAAGATCGTCATGATGAACGGCTCGCCCACCGACCCGAACGCCAAGCAGTTCAAGGAGGGCGCGCTCTCCGAGCTGAACGGCAAGGTGACGATCGCGGCGAGCTACGACACCGCGGGCTGGAAGCCGGAGAACGCCGAGGCCAGCATGAGCAAGGCCATCGCGGAGATCGGCAAGGACAACATCGCCGGCGTCTACTCCGCCAACGACGGCATGGCCGGCGGCGTCATCAAGGCCCTGAAGGCGGCCGGCGTCACCCAGCTGCCCCCGATCACCGGCCAGGACGCCGAACTGGACGCGGTGCAGCGCATCCTGACGGGCGAGCAGTACATGAGCGTCTACAAGTCCTACCCGGCCGAGGCCGAGGCCGCCGCCCAGATGGCCGTCACCAAGATCCAGGGCAAGGACATCCAGTTCGACGCCCTCACCCAGGACCGGGTGGACAGCCCCACCCTCAAGGGCATCCCGTCCAGGCTGGTCCAGGTGAGCGCGCTCACCAAGAAGTCCATCAAGGACACGGTCGTCGCCGACGGCATCTACTCGGTCGGTGACATCTGCACCGCCAAGTACAAGGCGGCCTGCGCGGCGGCCGGCCTCGGCTAGGCGCGGTGCCCGCCGCCCTGGCGCGCCCTTCAACTTGCTGCAATGGTGCGGGGCGAGCCCGTGCCAAACCCGGGCGCAGCGGCACTTTTCGAGTGCCGCTGTCGGGGGAGCCGTGTTGCGGACCCGGTCGGCGCCGCGCATAGTTGCGCTGCGGAAGTGGCAGCACACCGGGGGTGGAATGGGCGATGGCCGGGCGCGGGGCGGAGGAGCATCCTCACGGTGCCGACCGGCTGTGCGAGGCCGGGGACCGGGTGTACTCCCGTGCCGTACGCCGGGGACGGGTGCCGCGCACGGACGCCGACCCCGTGCCCTGCCTGCTGGAACTCGCCCTGCTGCACCCGGACCCCGACGACATGGACTGGCTGGTGCCGACCTCCCCGCAGGAGGTCATGACCCGGCTGCTGCGCGGGGTCTACGACGAGGTCAGCGCCAGTCAGCGGCGGGTGGGCTCGGCGGTGGCCGCCTTCGAGTGGTACGCGGGCCTGGGCCGGCAGCTGACCGCGCCGGCGGCACCGGCCGAGGGCAGCGCCATCCGCGTCCTGGACGGGCTCTCCCGCATCCAGGCCGCGATGGACGAGGCGACGGAGGCGTGCACCACCGAGGTGCTCACCGTGCAGCCCGGCGGCATCCGGCGGGAGGCCGAGCTGACCGAGGGCCTGCACCGGGCCCTCGCCCTGCGCGGCCGGGGCGTACGCATGCGCGACCTGTACACGCACGTGGCCCGGCACGGGCAGGGGCTGCTGAACTACCTGGAGCTGATGGGTGACACGGTCGAGGCCCGCACCCTGGACGAGGTCATCGACCGGCTCATCCTCTTCGACCGCACGGTGGCCTTCATCCCCGCCAACGCCGACCGCACGATGGCCCTGGAACTGCGCCACCCGGCGCTGGTCGAATACCTGGTGACGGTCTTCGAGCGCCTCTGGCGGCTCGCCATCCCGCTGACGGCTCCCCTGCCCGACACGGGCATCGAGGGCATCTCGCACCGCGAACAGTCCATCGCCGCGCTGCTCGCCGAGGGCCACCAGGACGCGGTGATCGCCGAGCGGCTCGGCATCAGCGTGCGCACCTGCCGGGCCCACATCGCCCGCCTGTCGGAGACGCTGGGCGCGGCCAGCCGGACCCAGCTGGGCGTCCGCATCGCCCAGGTCGGCCTGGACGGCCACCGCACCGCCCTCACCGCTCCGGGTCAAGAACCGCCGACCGGGCGATGAGACAGCCGAGCCGCGCCCGGCTCTCGCTGCCGGGAGTGGCGGCGAGGGAGTCGACGAGGCACGGCGCGTCGGCGGCGTCGGCGGCGGCGGATGCGGCCCCTTCCCGCGGCGCCCCTGCTCCGCTCATCGCGTCACAGGTTCCGGTCCAGGATGCCGGACTGGGCGATGAGATAGCCGAGCTGGGCGCGGCTGCCGCTGCCGAGGGCCTGGGCGAGTTTGGCGATGTGGGCGCGGCAGGTACGGACGTTCATGCCCAGGCGCCGGGCGATCGCCTCGTCCACATGGCCTTCCACGAGCAGCTTCGCGATGGAGTGCTGGATCTCGGTGATGCCGTCGGGGGCGGTCTCGTAGGGCGCGCCGGCGCTCAGCGGGACCGCGCGGTCCCACATGAACTCGAACACCTTGATGAGGTAGCCCACGAGGCCCGGTTGACGGATCTCCAGGGCGACCTTCTGGTCGTCCCGGGTCGGGATGAAGGCGACGGTCTGGTCGCAGATGATGAGCCGCTCGACCAGCCCGTCGATGGTGCGCTGCTCCACCTTGCCGTCGGAGAGCCGGGAGGCGTAGTCCAGCCGTTCGGAGCTGTACCGGGCGGTGTGCGGGTAGAGGGTTCTGATGCGCACCCCGCGCTCGATCAGCGGCCGGTCGCGGCCCAGCCCCTGTTTGAGGCTGTGCTCGGGCCGGTGGCCGCTCGGCTGGACGGTGAGCATCTCGGTCTGGCACTGGGACGTGGCCAGGTTGAGCGCCGCGTTGATCCGCTCGCTGCCCTCCCACACGGTGATCGAGTCGCTGGTGGTCGACATCTGGGCGCCGAGCGCCATGAAGGGGGCGAAGACGTCGGACAGCTGGATCGACTGCCGTCTGCGCTCGGTGATCTCGTGCTCGATGGGATTGAGCCGCTGGGCGAGGGCGACGGCCGGCGGCACCGGGCGCAGCAGGTCCGGGTCGTCGGGGTCGGGATGGAGGAGGGCGAACTCCATGAGGCAGGGTGCCGACGCCACGTCGTCCCGAGCGATTCGCCCGGTACGCAGGGCGGCGGCATAAAGTTGGCCGCCTTCTTCGCACATCTCGGTCACCGCATGGGGATGTGTCGCCTTAGTCTGATTCACTACCAAATCTCCACCCCCCAGGGTCCTGAACATGCAGGAACATGATGCACCGATCGTGTGGCAATGATGTGCCCGAATGAGCCATCGTCGTACTCGACGGGGGAAGAGGGGACCTTCAAGTGAGGACGAAGCCGACTATGCGTAACAGATTGCTTCGCTCGGTGCTTGTCGCCACCTTCGCCGCCGTCGCGACCGTCGGGGTTCTCGCTGGAGGGTCCGGCGGCAGGGGTGATGACGCGGGCGACAGTGTCTGGCCGCTCGCCCCGAAGGGGCATGTGGTGGCGGACAGCGTCTGGCCGGCCGTAGCGGCAGCGAAGTCGACGGCCAGTGTGGCGGGGAGCTGATGTGACGACTCCACCCGACGACCGTTCCTTCCGTCGCGAGATGGCCACGGCCTATCGCTCCGGCTGGCACTTCATCGACCTGGTCACCGCCATCCCCCACAGCGGTGACTCGCTGATGGTGACCGTGTTCGGTGAACCGGTCGTCGTCACACGGGACGAGGACGGCGACGTGCGGGCGTACCGGTGCCTGCGCAAGCCGCGTGGCGCGCCGCAGCCGGTGCGATGTGCCATCCGGTACGGAATGATCTTTGTGAACCTTGACCAGCGGGACCACCGGCTGTGCGAGCCGGAGGAGTCCGACCTCACGACCATCTCGGCCACCCCCCGCAGTGCCTGAAGCGATTCCCCCGTCGTAACACATCGCTCAGGTGCTTCCCCCCGCAGCGGCGTCACCGTGACCTGAACACGGTGACGCCGCTGTAGTTTTGCGGGGACATTTCCCGCTATGGGGCCGTGGGCACGGTGGCTGAAACTCTTCACAGGTGTCCCAGCGCCCGCTCGACCTCGATCTCGATCACCACGCGTGCCGGATTCGGGCGGGGTGTCCGTTCGTAGCGCTCGGCGTAGCGCCGTTCCGCCTCCGTCACCCGTTCCGGCTCGGTCCGCACGCGCGCCCGTCCCTCCAGCGTCGCCCAGCGCCGGCCGGCCACCTGGCACACCGCGACCCGGGCGCCCTCGGGGCCGGCCGCGCGCACGTGCCCGGCCTTCGCGCTCGTGCCGCTGGTGATCACCCGGGCCAGCCGGGCCTCGGGGTCGTACGTCACCCCCACCGGCACCACGTGCGGGCTGCCGTCGGGACGCAGGGTCGTCAGGGTGCACAGGTGCCGTTCGCGCCAGAAGGCGAGGTACGGCTCGTCGGGGGAAGTCGGGTCCACGGAGTGCCTTGTCATGGGCGCAACCTAGCCGTGGAACGCCCGCCGAGCACTCCCCTTCCCATCTTGAGTTGGATAGACTCAACTTTGTGTACGCTGGTTAAGTCAGCAGTGGAGCGCGGTCGAGGAGGAGAACGGACAACGTGGACGCCGAGCTGACCAACAGGAGCCGGGACGCCATCAACGCGGCGAGCAATCGCGCGCTGACCGAGGGGCACCCGGACCTCACCCCCGCTCACCTGCTGCTGGCTCTGCTCCAGGGGCAGGAGAACGAGAACATCACCGATCTGCTCGCCGCGGTCGAAGCCGACCAGGCGGCCGTACGCGCGGGCGCGGAGCGGATCCTGGGCTCGCTGCCCAGCGTGGCCGGGTCCACCGTGGCGCCCCCGCAGCCCAACCGTGAGCTGCTGTCCGTGATCGCGGACGCCGGTGAGCGCGCGAAGGACCTCGGGGACGACTACCTGTCCACCGAGCACCTGCTGATCGGCATCGCCGCGAAGGGCGGCGCCGCCGCCGACCTGCTCAAGGAGCAGGGCGCCCAGGCGAAGAAGCTGCTGGAGGCCTTCCGGAAGGCCAGGGGAGGACGCCGCGTGACCACCGCCGATCCCGAAGGCCAGTACAAGGCCCTGGAGAAGTTCGGCACCGACTTCACCGCCGCCGCCCGCGAGGGCCGGCTGGACCCGGTCATCGGACGGGACCAGGAGATCCGGCGGGTCGTCCAGGTGCTGAGCCGGAGGACGAAGAACAACCCCGTGCTCATCGGCGAGCCGGGCGTCGGCAAGACCGCCGTCGTGGAGGGGCTCGCCCAGCGGATCGTCAAGGGGGACGTGCCCGAGTCGCTGAAGGACAAGCGGCTCGTCGCGCTCGACCTCGGCGCGATGGTCGCCGGTGCCAAGTACCGCGGCGAGTTCGAGGAACGCCTGAAGGCCGTCCTGGCCGAGATCAAGGACAGCGACGGTCAGATCATCACCTTCATCGACGAGCTGCACACCGTGGTGGGCGCGGGCGCCGGCGGTGACTCCGCCATGGACGCGGGCAACATGCTCAAGCCCATGCTCGCCCGCGGTGAGCTGCGCATGGTGGGCGCCACCACCCTGGACGAGTACCGGGAGCGGATCGAGAAGGACCCCGCCCTGGAGCGCCGCTTCCAGCAGGTGCTGGTCGCCGAGCCGAGCGTCGAGGACACCATCGCCATCCTGCGCGGTCTGAAGGGGCGGTACGAGGCGCACCACAAGGTGCAGATCGCGGACAGCGCGCTGGTGGCCGCCGCCACCCTCTCCGACCGGTACATCACCTCCCGCTTCCTGCCGGACAAGGCCATCGACCTGGTGGACGAGGCCGCCTCCCGGCTGCGCATGGAGATCGACTCGTCCCCCGTCGAGATCGACGAACTCCAGCGCGCCGTCGACCGGCTGAGGATGGAGGAGCTGGCGATCGGCAAGGAGACCGATCCGGCCTCCCTCGCCCGCCTGGAGAAGCTGCGCCGCGACCTCGCCGACAAGGAGGAGGAGCTGCGCGGCCTCACCGCCCGCTGGGAGAAGGAGAAGCAGTCCCTCAACCGGGTCGGTGAGCTGAAGGAGAAGCTCGACGACCTGCGCGGCCAGGCCGAACGGGCCCAGCGCGACGGCGACTTCGACACCGCCGCCAAGCTGCTCTACGGCGAGATCCCGGAGCTGGAGAAGGAGCTGGAGGCCGCCTCCGAGGCCGAGGAGGAGGTCGCCAGGGACACCATGGTCAAGGAGGAGGTCGGCTCCGACGACATCGCCGACGTCGTCGCCGCCTGGACCGGCATCCCGGCCGGCCGCCTGATGGAGGGCGAGACGCAGAAGCTGCTGCGGATGGAGGACGAGATCGGCCGCCGGCTCATCGGGCAGGGCGAGGCGGTCCGGGCGGTCAGCGACGCCGTACGCCGCTCCCGCGCGGGCATCGCCGACCCCGACCGCCCGACCGGCTCCTTCCTCTTCCTCGGCCCCACCGGTGTCGGCAAGACCGAACTCGCCAAGGCGCTCGCGGACTTCCTCTTCGACGACGAGCGGGCCATGGTCCGCATCGACATGTCGGAGTACGGCGAGAAGCACAGCGTGGCCCGGCTGGTCGGCGCGCCTCCCGGCTACGTCGGCTACGAGGAGGGCGGCCAGCTGACGGAGGCGGTGCGGCGCCGTCCGTACAGCGTCGTCCTGCTGGACGAGGTGGAGAAGGCCCACCCCGAGGTCTTCGACATCCTGCTCCAGGTGCTGGACGACGGCCGCCTGACGGACGGACAGGGCCGCACGGTCGACTTCCGCAACACCATCCTGGTGCTCACCTCCAACCTGGGCAGCCAGTTCCTGATCGACCCGATCACCAGCGAGGCGGAGAAGAAGGAACAGGTGCTGGAGGTCGTCCGGTCCTCCTTCAAGCCGGAGTTCCTCAACCGGCTCGACGACCTGGTGGTCTTCTCCGCGCTGACCAAGCCGGAGCTGGAGCGGATCGCGCAGCTCCAGATCGACCGCCTGGCCAAGCGGCTCGCCGAGCGGCGCCTCAGCCTGGAGATCACCCAGGAGGCGCTGGCCTGGCTCGCCGAGGAGGGCCTGGACCCGGCCTACGGCGCCCGGCCGCTGCGCCGCCTCGTCCAGACCGCCATCGGCGACCGGCTCGCCAAGGAGATCCTGTCCGGCGAGATCAAGGACGGCGACACCGTGCGCGTGGACCGCTCCGGCGAGGGCCTGCTGGTCGGCCCGGCGACGGGCAAGACGCTGTAGCCGGGACGGTTCCGGCCGCCGGCACGGTACGGCCCCCGCCACGACCACCGCGCGGTGGCCGGCGCGGGGGCCGCCGGCGTTCCGGAACCCCCCGGCGGCCGGCTCAGACGCTGGTCATAGCGATGTACAGCTCCCGGAAAAACCACACCGAGAAGGCCAGGCAACCCCACCACAGGGCCCACAGGGCCCAGCGCACCGCTCTCGGCACACCTGTTGCGCTCACCGCGTAATTCCGCCTTCCGCGCCGCCCCTGTGCCGCCACGCCGGCCCCCCTTCGCCCGCCCCCTGCACCCGTCCAGCCGGATCATGTCAGCCACAGGCCGACAGGGCCCCGTCGGGGCTTGCCACCCCCCTCCCCGCATGGGGGAGGATGGCTGCATCCGCATGAAGGGAAAAACACGGTGAGCATCGACCCGTCCTCGATTCCGAATTTCGGGGGCCAGCCCGAACCGCAGCCCCAAGGACCGGCGGGCCCCGTCCTCCCGGATCAGGACCTGGTGAAGCAGCTTCTCGACCAGATGGAGCTGAAGTACGTCGTCGACGAGGAGGGTGACCTCGCCGCGCCGTGGGAGCAGTTCCGCACCTACTTCATGTTCCGCGGTGAGGAGGAGCAGGCGATCTTTTCGGTGCGGACGTTCTACGACCGCCCCCACAAGATCGACGAGAAGCCGCAGCTGCTGGAGTCCCTCGACGACTGGAACCGCCGCACCCTGTGGCCCAAGGTGTACACCCACACCCACGACGACGGCACCGTCCGCCTGATCGGCGAGGCCCAGATGCTGATCGGCACGGGCGTCGACATCAACCACTTCGTCTCCTCCACGGTCAGCTGGGTGCGGGCCGCGATCGAGTTCGACAAGTGGCTGGTCGAGCAGCTCGGCCTGGAGGAGGAGGTCAACGACTCCGACGAGCCCGAGGGCGACGAGGAGTAGGCGGTCCCGGCCGGTCCGGGGGCTCGGCGCCCCCGGACCGCACCCGCACGTGCGCCGCTCTCACATGCCCCGCAGCCGCTCCGCGGCCTCGCGGAGGACCTCTTCCCGCTTGCAGAAGGCGAACCGCACGAACGGCGCCCCCGCCTCCCGGTCGTCGTAGAAGACCGCGTTGGGGATGGCCACCACGCCCGCCCGCTCGGGCAGGGCGCGGCAGAAGGCGAAGCCGTCCTTCTCCCCCAGGGGACGGATGTCGGTGGTGATGAAGTACGTGCCGGCCGGCCGGAACACCTCGAAGCCAGCGGCCGTCAGCCCCTCCGCCAGGATGTCCCGGCGCTCCCGCATGCTCCGGCGGAACTCCTCGAAGTAGGCGTCGGGCAGGGCGAGGGCCTCGGCCACCGCGTACTGGAACGGGCCCGAGGAGACGTACGTCAGGAACTGCTTGACCGCGCGGACCGCGCGGACCAGGTCCGGCGACCCGGTCACCCAGCCGACCTTCCAGCCCGTGAACGAGAACGTCTTCCCCGCCGACCCGATGCTCACCGTGCGCTCGCGCATCCCCGGGAACGCGGCCAGCGGCAGGTGTCCGGCGTCGTCGAAGACGAGGTGTTCGTAGACCTCGTCGGTCACCACCAGCAGATCCCGCTCGACCGCCAGTTCGGCGATCGCGGTCAGCTCCGCGCGCGTGAGGACCGTACCGGTCGGATTGTGCGGAGTGTTGACCAGCAGCAGCCGGGTGCGGTCGGTGACCGCCGCGCGCAGCTCGTCCAGGTCCAGGCGGAAGCTTCCCTCGTGCGGCCTGAGGGTCACCGGCACCCGCCTGCCGCCGGCCATCGCGATGCTCGCCGCGTACGAGTCGTAGTAGGGCTCCAGTGCCACCACCTCGTCGCCCGGCTCGACCAGCGCCAGCAACGAGGCCGCGATCGCCTCCGTCGCGCCCGCCGTGACCAGCACTTCGCTGTCGGGGTCGTAGACCAGACCGTAGCGGCGCTGCTGGTGCGCGGCGATCGCGGTACGCAGCTCGGGGATGCCGGGGCCCGGCGGGTACTGGTTGCCGCGGCCGTCGCGCAGGGCCCGCACGGCGGCCTCCCGGATCTCCTCGGGGCCGTCGGTGTCGGGGAAGCCCTGGCCCAGGTTGATCGACCCGGTCGAGACGGCGAGCGCCGACATCTCGGCGAAGATCGTCGTGCCGAATTCGGCGAGCCTGCGGTTGAGATGAGGACGTGCGCTGGAGGTCATGCCGGCCATCCTGCGCTCAAGCTCTGGAGTTCCTCAACTCTGCTTTGGGCGTCGTGCCGGCCGGGCATCCCCCCGGCACCGCGCGGGACGCGGTGAAGGCGAGGGGCCCACGGGGGGCCGCTTCGGGGGAACGGAAGGAGGGTGACGCCATGAGTGACAACGTGATCGAAGGCATCATCCTGGCGGTGGTCGTGGTCGTGGTCGTGGTCGTGGTCGTGGTCATGGTCATCTCGGCGAGCCAGGCCCGCCGGAACCGGCGCACCAGGGTGTCGCTCGGCAAGAGCTGCGGGCGAAGGGGGTCCTCCCGCCGGTCGTCGTCCTCGTCCCACGCGGGCGAGGCGGGCGCGAGCAGCTGGTGGGTCGGTGGCGGTGACTCCGGCTCGTCGGGGGGACACGGCGGGCACCACGGGGGCCACGGGGGCCACTCGTGCGGTGGCTCCTCCTCCTGCGGTGGCTCCTCGTCGTGCGGCGGGGGATCGTCGTGCGGCGGGGGTTCCTCGTGCGGCGGCGGGGGCGGATGCGGGGGAGGCAGCTGACACGGGGCAGCTGAGCTTCCGGAACAGGGGGATCCGTATCCGGGCCGCCGCACGGGGCGGGCGCCCGCCGGGCAGGACATCCGGCGGGCGCTCGCCGCGTCCGGATCCGCGCTCGGCGTACGCCATGGTTGAACAGTTGAACTGTGCAGCCCTCTGAGGGATGGAAACCGCACGAACTTGGGTAAAAACGCTGTGGTGTCGCCCCCGTTCATGATTCCCTCTACATCGCCAACGCAGCCCCTCGGACGTCCCCACTGACTCCCCACCCCGGCCGGGCCGGCTGGGCTGACATGGCCGAACTCCCCCTCCTTGCGTGTTAGCGGAGCCGATCCATGCTCACGACCCTGAACACCTCCTACACCGATACGCGCGCTGCCGACCTCGCCTGGGCCCTGGGTCGCGAACCGCTGCCCGCCCTGGCCACCCTCGACCTCGAACTCGCGGACGCCAAACTCCAGTTGCGCCTGCTCGGGGCCTCCCACCAGGTGCTCCTGGAGGAGGAGCGGGGCCGCTGCTCGGAGACGGTCGCCTGCATCCCCGGATCCAGCACACCGCTGCCCCTGGGCGTCGCCAAACGCGTCGACGACTGGGAGTACGAGTTCGCCGCCCGCGTGGAGGTGCTCACCCCCGGATCGTTCGCCGGCCGCGCCCAGGAGTTGCTGGCCCTCGTCTCCGACCATCCGCACGGCCTCGCCGGTGTCTTCCCCGGCAGCCCGCACGCCTTCACGGCGATGCTGGCCCAGCGGCACGAGGGGCAGGTGCACTGGCGGACCTGGCACGCCTACCCGCAGGACGGGCAGTTGGTGGCCACCCGGACCCGGGTCGGGGTGCGGGCGCAGGTGGCCCAGACCGGCTGATCACCGTGCGGTCGGCATAAACCCGCCCTGTGTCAACTGCCCCCGTTTCCACACGTGTGGGTGACGAAGCGTCCCGAGTGCGTGACGTAACGTCGCAGCGTGATCGAACCGCACGCCCCCGCGCCCCCGGGCGCCCCGCCCACCTGGACAGGGCCCGCCCGGCTGCCCGTCCGGCCCGGCACCGGGCGGTTCCTGGTCCTCGTGTGCGTCTTCGTCTGCGCGGCCTGCGGACTCGTGTACGAGCTCGAACTGGTCGCCTTCGCCTCGTACTTGATCGGCGACTCGGTCACCCAGGCGTCCGTGGTGCTGTCCGTGATGGTGTTCGCGATGGGGATCGGCTCCCTCGGCGCCAAGCGGCTGCGCTGGCACGCCGCCGCCGGCTTCGGGGCGGTGGAGTCGGCCATCGCGCTGGTCGGCGGATGCAGCGCGATGGCGCTGTACGCCGTGTTCGCCTGGACCGCCGGCTGGGGCGGCCTGTGGGCCGACGGGCCGCGCTGCCTCCTGGTCGCCTTCTCCCTCGCCATCGGCCTGCTCATCGGCGCCGAGGTCCCGCTGCTGATGGAGCTGATCCAGCGCATCCGCCGGCAGGACGCGGGCGGCGCGGTGGCCGACCTGTTCGCCGCGGACTACGTGGGCGCCCTGGTCGGCGGCCTCGCCTTTCCCTTCCTCCTGCTGCCGTTCCTGGGCCAGCTGACCGGAGCGCTGCTGACCGGCGCGGTCAACGTGATCGCGGGCAGTGCCCTGGTCCTCGGTCTCTTCCGCCGCGACCTCGGCCGCCGCGCCCGCTGGACGCTCCTGCTCGCCGGGCTCGTCGTCCTGGCAGTCCTCGGCTCCGCCGCCGCGCTCGCCGGCGACTTCGAACGGGCCGCGCGCCGCGCCGTGTACGGCGGGGACGTCCGGGTGGCCGTGCGGACCGGCGTACAGGAGGTCGTGCTGGCGGGCGGCACCCACGGCCGCCCCCTCCACCTCTTCCTCGACGGCCGGCTCCGGGCCGGCGGCGGGGACGAACACCGGTACGACGAGGCCCTGGTGGACCCGGCCCTGGCCGGCCCGCACGCGCGTGTCCTGATCCTCGGCGGCGGTGACGGCCTGGCCGCCCGCGAGGTGCTGCGCCACCGCGGGGTGCGCCGCGTCGACGTCGTCGACCTCGACCCGGGCCTGGTCGTCCTCGCCCGCCGGGACCCCGGCCTGGCCGCCGCCAACGGGCACGCCCTCACCGACCGGCGGGTCCACGTCGACACCGCCGACGCGCTCGCCTGGCTGCGGGCGGTGCGGGGGCCGGCGTACGACGTCGTGATCGCCGACCTGCCCGACCCCGGGATCACCGCCAGCACCAAGCTGTACTCCCAGGAGTTCTACGGCCTGGCCCGCCGGGCGCTGACCGCGGACGGCCGCCTGGTGGTGCACGCCGGGCCCGTGACCAGCCGTCCCCGCGCCTTCTGGACCGTCGCCGCGACCCTGCGCACGGCCGGCTTCGCCGTCTCCCCCTACCGGGTGGCCGGCCACGACTCCGGCTTCGCGGCCGGCCCCGACCGCCCGCCGGGCGCCTCCCGGGCACCGCACGACTGGGGCTTCCTGCTGGCGGCCCCGGGCCGCACCCCGCCACCCCTGCGGCTCGGCGCCGACCGGCCCCGGACTCTGACGCGGGCCGGGCTGGTGGCGGACGGGCAGGCGGCGCGGCGGACCCGGATCGCCGGGTTGCCCGCGTCGACGCTGGTGCATCCGCGCTACTGAGCGCTTGTCGCCTTCACGGCAGGGTGAGTTCCGGTCATGACTGGGTAGGCTCAGCGGACATGGAGCACCAGGTCTTCGTCCCGGTCCCCGCCCAGAGGCTCGGCGCCGCGCTGGCCGACCCCGTACGCGTCGCCCGGGCGGTCCCCGGACTGCAGCAGGACGCGGGTGCCGAACCGGTCGCCGGACGGCTCAAGCTGCGCGTCGGCGGCCACTCCGTCACCTACCGGGGCGCCCTGCGGGTGACGGCCCGGGAGGACGGCACGTACGCCGTGGAGGGCGACGCCACCGAGGCCCGCGGGAGCGGCTCGGTCAAGCTCGCCCTGACCCTGCGCCTCACGGACACCGACGGCGGCTGCACGGTCACGGTCGAGGGCACGGCCGCCGCGGACGGACGGATCACCGAACTGCCGGCGGACGCGGTGTCCTCGGCGGCGACCAGGCTGCTGAACCGCTGCGTGGAGGGCCTGGCGGCGGAGCGGGACGAACGGCGGCCCGAGCCGGACGAGGAGGGGCACGGCGCCGCGGACACCGGGCCGGCCCGGTCTTCCGTCTTCGACACCGAGGTGCCCCCGCCCTCCCTGGACGCCGACACCGGCAGCGACGCCGACACCGGCAGCGACGCCGACAGCGGCGTCGAGTACCCCGACCGGTTCTCCGGGGACTTCGCGGACACCGGCGAACCGCCCGCCGAGGCCGCGCACGCGCGCCGGACGATGATCGGCCGCAGTGCCGAGGAGGTCGACCACGCCCCGCCGCGGGGCCGGTACGCCCCGGTGCCCCCGCCCCAGACGATGACGGCGACGTCGGCACTGCGCTGGGCGGCGCCCGCGGCGGCGCTGGCCGTGGCGTCGGCGATCGTCGTGTCCAGGGCACTGCGCAGACGCCGCTGAGCGCAGGCGCCCTTCGCAAGGCGCGGGCGACCGCGACGCGACCGCGGCAGCCGCCCCGGCCGGTCCCCGCAGTACTGTCGTCCCGTGCTGAGTAACGAAGACATCACGCTGACAGCAGGCGACGCGGAGGTCCGCGTCAGCCCCGGCAACGGCGGCCGTATCAGCGGCCTGAAGGTCGACTCCCTGGAACTGCTGAGGCAGGGACAGCGCTACGGCTGTTTCCCGATGGTGCCCTGGTGCGGCCGGATCCGGGACGGCCGCTTCCTGGACGGCGGTACGGTCCGCCAGATGCCGCTCAACTCCCCGCCGCACGCCATCCACGGCACCGCCCGCGACGGCGACTGGCGCACCGCGCGCGTCTCCGCGAACGAGGCGGTGATCACGCACGAGCTGACCGACCCCTGGCCGCATCCCGGCCGGGTCACCCAGGTCGTCACGCTCGCCGAGGACGCCCTGACCCTGACGATGTCCGTGGAGACGTACGACGACTCCTTCCCGGCGCAGCTCGGCTGGCACCCCTGGTTCAACCGCGACCTCGGCGGCTCGGGCGCCCAGCTCGACTTCAAGCCCGCCTGGCAGGAGGAGCGCGGCGACGACCACCTGCCCACCGGCAACCGGATCGACCCGAAGCCGGGCCCCTGGGACGACTGCTTCGGCATGCCCGGCGGCGTCGACGTCACCCTCACCTGGCCCGGCCGGCTCGAACTGAAGGTGACCAGCCGCGAGGAGTGGGTGGTGGTCTACGACGAGCAGGCGGAGGCCGTCTGCGTGGAGCCGCAGACCGGGCCGCCCAACGGTCTGAACACCCTCCCGCGCCTGGTCACCCCGCTGGAACCGCTGGAGGCCACGACCACCTGGAGCTGGCGGCGGCTCTAAGCTGGTCGGCATGACGGACGAACGTGGCGCGCTGCTTCAGCAGATCAAGGACAAGGCCGTGGTGCACGGCAAGGTGACCCTCTCCTCCGGTCTGGAGGCCGACTACTACGTCGACCTGCGCCGCATCACCCTCGACGGCGAGGCCGCCCCGCTGGTCGGCCAGGTGCTGCTGGACCTGACCGCGGACCTGGAGTTCGACGCCGTCGGCGGGCTCACCATGGGCGCCGACCCGGTCGCCGCCGCCATGCTGCACGCCGCCGCCGCGCGCGGGCGGAAGCTGGACGCCTTCGTCGTCCGCAAGGCCGCCAAGGCGCACGGGCTGCAGCGGCGCGTCGAGGGCCCGGACATCGCGGGCCGCCGGGTCCTGGTGGTGGAGGACACCTCCACCACCGGCGGCTCCCCGCTGACCGCGGTGGAGGCCGTGCGCGAGGCCGGGGCCGAGGTCGTCGCCGTCGCGACCATCGTGGACCGGGCGACCGGCGCCGCCGAGAAGATCGAGGCCGGCGCGGGTGTCCCCTACCGCTTCGCCTTCTCGAAGGATGAACTGGGTCTGGACTGACACGCTCCTTTGACCTGGACTTGGCGGGGGCGTGGACCAGCGCCCCGTGTCTGGAAAGATGGGGGCGACGATGACGTCACCCCCAAGGTCTAGGTCAGGGCCGTAACGCAGCACGCCGACCCGCACACTCAAGGAGCGGACAGATGCCCATCGCAACCCCTGAGGTCTACAACGAGATGCTCGACCGGGCGAAGGCAGGCAAGTTCGCCTACCCGGCCATCAACGTCACCTCGAGCCAGACCCTGAACGCGGCGCTGCGCGGCTTCGCGGAGGCGGAGAGCGACGGCATCGTCCAGATCTCGACCGGCGGTGCCGAGTTCCTCGGCGGCCAGTACAGCAAGGACATGGTGACCGGCGCGGTCGCGCTCGCCGAGTTCGCGCACATCATCGCCGAGAAGTACCCGGTCAACATCGCGCTGCACACGGACCACTGCCCGAAGGACAAGCTCGACGGGTACGTACGTCCGCTGCTCGCGCTCTCCAAGAAGCGCGTCGAGGCCGGTCTCGGCCCGCTGTTCCAGTCGCACATGTGGGACGGCTCGGCCGAGACGCTCGCCGACAACCTGGCGATCGCGCAGGAGCTGCTGGAGCAGGCCCGCGCCGCGCAGATCATCCTCGAGGTGGAGATCACCCCGACCGGTGGCGAGGAGGACGGCGTCTCCCACGAGATCAACGACTCCCTCTACACCACGGTCGACGACGCGATCCGCACCGCCGAGGCCCTCGGCCTGGGCGAGAAGGGCCGCTACCTGCTCGCCGCCTCCTTCGGCAACGTGCACGGCGTGTACAAGCCGGGCAACGTCGTACTGCGTCCCGAGCTGCTGAAGGAGCTGAACGAGGGCGTCGCCGCCCGGTTCGGCAAGGAGTCCCCGTTCGACTTCGTCTTCCACGGCGGCTCCGGCTCCTCCGAGGAGGAGATCCGGACCGCGCTGGAGAACGGCGTCGTGAAGATGAACCTCGACACCGACACCCAGTACGCCTTCACCCGTCCGGTCGCCGGTCACATGTTCGCGAACTACGACGGCGTCCTGAAGGTCGACGGCGAGGTCGGCAACAAGAAGGCCTACGACCCGCGCACCTGGGGCAAGCTGGCCGAGGCGAGCATGGCCGCGCGTGTCGTCGAGGCCACGCAGCACCTGCGCTCGGCGGGCAACAAGATCAAGTAAGCGGTACCCCTCGGCGGGCCCGGTGGCTGTCCAAGCCGCCGGGCCCGCTGTATACCTGGGGGCATGCCCGATGTCCGGCTGGCCTCGCCCCAGGGCAAGTGGATCCTGCTCACCACGATCCTCGGCTCCAGCATGGCGCTGCTGGACTCCACCGTCGTCAACGTCGCCCTGCCGCGCATCGGCCGCGACCTGGACGCGAACCTCGCCGCGCTGCAGTGGACGGTCAACGCGTACATGGTCACGCTGGCCGGTCTCATCCTGCTGGGCGGCTCGCTCGGGGACCGGTTCGGCCGCCGGAAGGTCTTCCTGCTGGGCGTCGTGTGGTTCGCCGCCGCCTCCCTGCTGTGCGGCCTCTCGCCGAACCCGCCCGTACTGATCGCCGCCCGTGCCTTGCAGGGCGTCGGCGGTGCCCTCCTCACCCCCGGCTCGCTCGCGCTCATCCAGGCGTCCTTCCACCCCGACGACCGCAGCCGGGCGGTCGGCCTGTGGTCCGGCTTCGGCGGAATCGGCGCCGCCGTCGGCCCGTTCCTGGGCGGCTGGCTGGTGGCCGGCCCCGGCTGGCGCTGGGTGTTCCTGCTCAACGTGCCGCTGGCGCTGCTGTGCGTGCCGGTCGCGCTCCGGCACGTGCCGGAGTCGGGCGACGACCGGGCCCACGGCCGCTTCGACATCCTCGGCGCCGCGCTGGGCGCCCTGGCCCTCGCCCTCGTGACGTACGCGCTCATCGAGGCCAGGGCCGGTTCCCTGGCGGTCGCCCTGACCGCGGTGGCGGGCCTCGCGGCGGCGGTGGCCTTCGTGTACGTCGAGCGGCACCGCGCCGAGCCGATGCTCCCGCCGGGCATCTTCGCCTCGCGCCAGTTCACGGCGGTCAATCTCGTCACCCTGTGCGTCTACGCGGCCTTCGGGGGCTTCTTCTTCCTCACCGCGCTCCAGCTGCAGGTGGTGGCGGGCTACTCGCCGCTCGCCGCCGGTACGGCCCTGCTCCCCACCACGGCCCTGATGCTGCTGTTCTCGTCCCGCTCGGGCGCCCTGGCGGACCGTACGGGCCCGCGCCTGCCGCTGACGGTGGGCCCGCTGCTGTGCGCGGCGGCGATGCTGCTGATGCTGCGGGTGGGACAGGACGCGCACTACCTCACCGACGTGCTTCCCGCGCTGCTCGTGATGGGCGCCGGCATGGTCACCCTGGTCGCCCCGCTGACCGCCACGGTCCTCGCCTCCGTCGACACCGCCCGGGCGGGCCTGGCCAGCGGCATCAACAACGCGGCGGCCCGGGCCGCCGGCCTGGTGGCGGTGGCGGCACTGCCGCTGCTGGCGGGGATGGGGCCGGAGGCGTACCGGTCGGCCACGGCGTTCGACGCGGCGTTCGACCGGGCCATGCCGATCTGCGCCGGGGTGCTGGTGCTGGGCTCGGTACTGGCTTTCACGCTGGTCCGCCGGCCCGGTCCGGAGTGCTGCCGCCCGCAGTGCCGCACCCACGGCAACGTGACCGCGCCGCCGCTGGAGGGCGGGCGCCGGCGGTAGCGGGGGCCGTGCCGGGTCCGGGCCGGGTGATCCACCCCGCGCCTCGGCCGTCCGGCTGCCGGTGCGCCAGACTGAACCCATGACGATTCACGAGAACCTCCTCGGCGGTCCGCCCCCGACCCACCTCCCCGACGAGCCGGAGCCCCGCGAGCTGCTCGCCCAGGGCACCGCGCCGGCGGACGTCGCCGCCAAGTGCCCCACCTCCTCCCTCGCCTGGGCCCAGCTGGCCGACGAGGCGTTCGAGCGGGGCTCGGTCGTGGAGTCGTACGCCTATGCCCGTACGGGCTACCACCGGGGCCTGGACGCCCTGCGCCGCAACGGCTGGAAGGGCCACGGCCCGGTGCCGTGGGAGCACGAGCCGAACCGCGGTTTCCTGCGCGCCCTGCACGCCCTCGCCCGCGCCGCGCAGGCGATCGGCGAGCAGGAGGAGTACGAGCGCTGCTCGCAGTTCCTGAAGGACTCCTCCCCGGCGGCCGCCCAGACCCTGGGCTGACCCGCGGGGGAAGCACCGGGGTGACCGGCGGGCCCGTCCGGCTGCGGACGGGCCCGCCGGTGTCACGCACATCGCCGAGGACCGTCGCCGCCTGGGGAGGGGGATTTCCGTGCCGGCGCCGCGAAGCGATACCTCCCGCGGGGCGGGCGCGCCACGGCTGTGGGGGCTGTCACGGGACTTCTGGCTGCTGTGGATCGCGGCAGCGGTCTCCGGGCTCGGTGACGGACTGGAACTGAGCGCCTTCCCCCTGCTGGCCACGTACTGGACCCGGGACCCGGTGCTGGTCTCGGCGGCCGCCGCCGCGGCACAGGCGCCCTGGCTGTTCCTCGGGCTGCCGGCGGGCGGGCTGGTCGACCGCTGGGACCGCAAGGCCGTGCTGCTGGCCGCCGACGGCTGCCGCGCGCTGCTCGTGGCGGCCCTGGCGGTGGCGGTGGCGCTCGACGCGGGGAGCATCTGGCTGCTGCTGGTCGTCCTCTTCGCGCTGGGAACGGCTCAGATCTTCTTCGACACCGCCGTGCAGGCGGTGATCCCCGCCGTGGCCGGCGCCGCCTCGCTGGTCCGGGCCAACAGCCTCCTCCAGGGCAGCTCGACCGTGCTCGTCCAGTTCGCGGGGCCGGCCGCGGGTGCCGCCCTGTTCGCGGTCGCCCACTGGCTGCCCGCCGGCATCGACGCCGTCAGCTACCTGCTGGGAGTCGCCCTGCTGGCCGGGCTCCGGGGCCGCTTCCGCCCGGCGCGGCCGTCCGGGCCGTGCGGTCCGTCCGGGCCGGGGAAGACGGCGTCCTCGCGGCACGGCGTCGCCGGGGGGCTGCGCTGGCTGCGCGGCGACCCGGTGGTCCGCGTACTGGCGCTGGCGACGGTCCTGCTGGGCATGGGCAGCGCCGCCGCCTGGGGCGTCATGGTCCTGTTCGCCCGGCAGCAGTGGCACCTCGGGGGCGCGGGCTACGGGCTGCTTCTGACGGCGAGTGCCGTGGGCAGTGTCGTCGGCTCGTCGGCCGCCGCCCCGCTGGCCCGCCGGCTGCCCTTTCGGCTGCTGCTGGCCGGTTCCGCCGCCGGTTCGGCGACGGCCTTCGGTCTGCTCACGCTCGCCCCCTCGGCCGCGTTCGCCGCGGCCCTGCTGGCCGTCAACGGACTGATGGTGGTGGTGTGGAACGTGGTCACGGTCTCCGAACGGCAGGCCCGCATCCCGGACGCGCTCACCGGCCGGGTGACAGCCGCCTACCGGGTCCTGGCCTGGGGCAGCATGCCGCTCGGGGGTCTCCTGGGCGGTGCGCTGGCCTCCGCCCTCGGCCTGTACACGGCCGTTCTGGCGGCGGCCCTGCTGCTGGCCCTGGCCGCCCTGCTGGTCGGCGTCGGCCGCGCCCCCCTCGGCCGCGCCCCCCTCGGCGACGGCCGCATCCCGGCCGCACGAGCCGGGTAGCTGCGCAGATCTGTGCTGATCTGTGTGGATGCACCCCCTTCTTCACCGCAACGGCCCGCCCGCCGACGGGCGGGCCTTGCCGTATCCGGGGGCATTGCGGAGGATGCGGGGTGGGGACCGGGGCCCCCGTGCCGGCATCGGCAGGGGCGGACCGCTACCCGGAGCAACATCAGGAGACAGCGATGTCCCAACAGGCTCACCTCCCTTCCGAGGCCGCTGAGCCCGAGACCCCGAACCTGGACTTCGCGGGGACGACGCCGTACGAGGACTATGTGAAGGCGGACGTACTCACCCATCTCCAGCACACCCTCTCCGACGACCCCGGAGAGATGGTCTTCCTGGTGACCACCCAGGTCATGGAGCTGTGGTTCACGGTGATCGTGCACGAGTGGGAGACGGCCGCCAAGGCGCTGCGCTCGGAGGACGTGCCGACCGCGGTCGCCGCGCTGAAGCGGTCCGTGCGGGAACTGGAGGCCCTGAACGCCTCCTGGAAGCCGCTCGGCCAGCTGACCCCGGCACAGTTCAACTCCTACCGGAGCGCGCTCGGCGAGGGTTCCGGCTTCCAGTCGGCGATGTACCGGCGCCTGGAGTTCCTGCTCGGCGACAAGTCCGCGTCCATGCTCGTACCGCACCGGGGCGCCCCGCGCGTCCACGCGGAACTGGAGAAGGCACTGCACGAGCCGAGCCTGTACGACGAGGTGGTACGGCTCCTCGCCCGCCGCGGCCACGACATCCCCGCGTCCGTGCTGCACCGGGACGTCTCCCGGCGGTACGAGCCGGCGGAGGCGGTGGAGGCCGCCTGGACGGCTGTGTACGCGGGTGACGGGAGCGACGAACTCGCCCGGCTGGGCGAGGCGTTGACGGACGTGGCCGAGCTGGTGTGGCGCTGGCGCAACGACCACCTGGTCGCCACCCGGCGCGCGATGGGCGCCAAGGCGGGCACGGGCGGCTCCGCCGGTGTGGCCTGGCTGGAGAAGCGTGCCCGCAAGAACGTGTTCCCGGAGCTGTGGACGGCGAGGTCCCATGTCTGAGCTGGCCCTGCGAGCCGGGAAACTGGACGCGGCGGACGACCTGGCGGCCCTGCGGGAGCGCTTCGTCCTGGACACCGGCTCCGGTCACGAGGCCGACGCCGCCGGGGTCTATCTGGACGGCAACTCCCTGGGCGCCCTGCCCGCGAACGTCCCCGACCGGGTGGCGGACGTCGTCCGTCGCCAGTGGGGCGAACTGCGCATCCGCTCCTGGGACGAGAGCGGCTGGTGGACGGCGCCCGAGCGGATCGGCGACCGGATCGCCCCGCTGGTGGGCGCCGCCCCCGGCCGGATCGTCGTCGGCGACTCGACGAGCGTCAACGTCTTCAAGGCGCTGGTCGCGGCGGTGCGCATGGCGGGCGAGGGCCGCGACGAACTCCTGGTGGACGCGACGACCTTCCCCACGGACGGCTACATCGCCGAGTCCGCGGCCCGGCTCACCGGCCGCACCCTGCGGGCGGTGACCCCGGCCGAGGTGCCGGGGGCGCTCAGCGAGCGCACGGCCGCGGTGCTGCTCAACCACGTCGACTACCGCACCGGCCGGCTGCACGACCTCCCGGGCCTCACCGCCGCGGTCCACGCCCACGGCGCCCTCGCGGTCTGGGACCTGTGCCACAGCGCGGGCGCGCTGCCGGTGGGCCTGGACGAGCACGGCGTCGACCTCGCGGTCGGCTGCACGTACAAGTACCTGAACGGCGGGCCGGGTTCGCCGGCCTACCTGTACGTGCGCGGCGAGTTGCAGGACCGCTTCGACTCCCCGCTGCCGGGCTGGAACTCCCACGCCGAGCCCTTCGGCATGGACCCCGTCTACACCCCGGCACCCGGCGCCCCGCGCGGCCGGGTCGGCACGCCGGACATCCTGTCCCTGCTGGCCCTGGAGGCGGCACTGGAGGTCTGGGACGGCGTGTCCATCGACGCCGTACGGGCCAAGTCCCTCGCCCTGACGGACTTCTTCCTGGAGTGCGTCGGGGCGTACACGGAGCCGGGCCGGGTGGAGTGCCTGACCCCCGGACGGCACGAGGAGCGGGGCAGCCAGATCGCCCTGCGCTGCCCGGACGCGGGCGAGGTGATGAAGCGGCTGATCGCCCGGGGCGTGGTGGGCGACTTCCGCCGTCCCGACGTCCTGCGCTTCGGCTTCACCCCGCTGTACGTGGGCTTCCGCGACGTGGAGCGGGCGGCCCGGGTACTGGGGGAGGAACTGCTCTAGCCGGAGCGGGGCCGAGGCGGTCCGGCGGGCCCGTGCCCGATGCGCCCCGGCCCCGCGCCGGTCCCCGGTGGCCCCACTGCACCGTGTGACCCTCACCGTGCGTGACATCCCGGTATCCCCGCACGTCACCGGCCTGGTACCGTCCCGGCCGACGGCCGAGTCGTCACCTGGTCCGCCACACCCTCCCCCAGGGCCGACAGCCTGGGAGGTATCCCCGTCTCGCTGAGAGGTTGGAGCATGCCGGACGACGCCGCGGCAGCCCGCGCCGCCGCTGAAGAGGAGTCGGCCTTCTCGCACCCCCCGGTCGACCCCGACGTCAGCGCCGCGTACGGCGACCACCCCGACCAGGTGATCGACTTCTACGCCCCGCGCCCCGGCCCGGAGTCGGCCGCCACCCCCCTCGCCCCGCTGGTCGTCGTCCTGCACGGCGGCGCGTGGCGCGCCCGCTACGACCGCCGGCACATCACCCCGTTCGCGGACTACCTGGCCCGCAGGGGCTTCGCGGTGGCCAACGTCGAGTACAGACGCGGCGGCGACCCGCTGATCCCGGGGCAGCAGACGGGGGAGGGGCGGGTGGCCGGACCCGGGGGCGGGGCGTCCGCCGACGCCGCCGACACCCCGCTCGCCGGGCGCTGGCCGGACACCTTCGACGACGTCGCGGCGGCCCTGGACGCCCTCCCCGCGCTGGCCCGCGAGGCGCTCCCGCAGGCGGATTCCCGCCGCACGGTCCTGACCGGCCACTCCGCGGGCGGGCACCTGGCACTGTGGGCGGCGGCCCGTCACGTCCTGCCCGCCGACGCCCCCTGGCGCACCGACCGCCCGGTGCCGTTGCGCGGTGTCGTCGCGCTGGCCCCGATCGCGGACCTGGAGGTGGCGCGGAAGCTGGACGTCTGCGGCGGCGCCTGCCCGCAACTCCTCGGCGGACGGGACCGTTTCGACGAACGGCGCCCGTACGCGGACCCCGCGCTCCTGCTGCCGACGGGCATCGCCACGACCCTCGTCCAGGGCCGTGCCGACCTGGACGTACCGCACCAGGTGGCCGAGTCCTACGCGGAGGCGGCGGCGAAGGCCGGGGAGACGGCCGGGCTGACGCTGCTCGAGGACGTGGGGCACTTCCCGCTGATCGACCCGGCGGCGGACGCCTGCGCCGTGGTGGCCGAGGAGATCGCCCAACTGGCCTGGTGAGCAGCGGGGTACGGAGCCGGGCCGGACCCGGTGACACCCGTCGTACGCGAGCGCCGCACGGCAGGGCAGCCGGCCCCGGCCCCGCCCGTAGTACCTGAGAGGGATCCCGCAGGACCCCTCTGCAAGGGGACGACCGTGCCCGCGCCCGCGCCTACCGTTTCCCCTGTGACTTCCCCTGTGACCGAGACGACGCACACGCAGACGACACCGCCGGAGGCGGCCGGCCGGCCGCGCAGCCCGGAGTTCCGGCTGGCCGTCGACGCCCTGCGGGGGCTGCGGCAGGACCTGTTCCACGGGGCCTTCGCCTACCGCCCGACGCCCCGCATGGCCGTCGACGGTCCGCTCACCCGCCGGCTGCCCGGCCGCGCGCGGGAGTACGCGTCGTGGACCCCGCACGTGCTGGTGGCCGCCGCCGGCATGGTGGCACTGCTCGCCAACGCGGTGAGCTTCCCCGAAGGCCGGGCGACGCAGCTGGGGGGCGGGCTCCTCGCGCTGGCACCGGTGCTGCTGACCCTGGTGCGTCCGGTCGGGGCGTTCTGGCTGTCGCTCGCGGCCACCGCGGTCACCTCGGCGGCCTCCGACGCCTGGGACGACTGGCCCTGGGTGCCGGGCAGCTTCCTCGCCCACCTGGTGGTGCTCACGGTCGTGGCGATACGCACCCGCCCGCGCACCGCGGCCTGGATGTGGCTGCTGACCACGTTCTACGGCGTCTGGAGCGTCGTCGTCTTCGGTGCGGGGCACTACGACGACGACGTGGCCCCGATGGTCATCCTCTCCGCGCTGGTCCTGCTGGCCGTCACCGTCCGGCACACCCGCCGGGAGGCCCGGCAGGAGGTGACCGCCCAGCAGACGGTGACCGAGCACGAGCGCTCGCGGCGCACCCTGCTGGAGGAGCGCACGACCATCGCCCGTGAGCTGCACGACGTGGTCGCGCACCACATGTCGGTGGTCGCGATCCAGGCGGAGGCCGCGCCGTACCGGGTGGAGAATCCGCCGCCGGAGCTGGAGAAGGCGTTCGCCACCATCCGGGAGAACGCGGTGGCCGCCCTGACCGAACTGCGCCGGGTCCTCGGGGTGGTCCGCGCGGAGGACTACGAGGCCCCGGACGCCCCGCAGCCCGCCCTGGCCGATCTGGACGGCCTGCTCGCCAACGTGCGCGAGGCCGGACTGCGGGTGGAGAAGGCGGTGACCGGCGCGGTGCGGGAACTGCCGCAGGGCGTGGAGCTGTCGGCGTACCGGATCGTGCAGGAGGCGCTGAGCAACAGCCTGCGGCACGCCCCCGGCGCGAGCGCCCGGGTCGAGATCGGTTACGTCCTCGGCGGCCTGGGCCTGCGCGTGGTCAACGGCCCGCCCCCGGCCCCGCTCCTGGTGAAGGCGTCGCCCGGCGCCGGGCACGGCATCACGGGCATGCGGGAGCGCGTCTCGATGCTGAACGGCGAGATGACGGCGGCCGCGACGGCCGAGGGGGGCTATGAGGTGACGGTGTTCCTGCCGGTGCCGGCGGCCACGGCGGCCGGGGGCATGGCATGACGATCCGGGTACTGATCGCGGACGACCAGATGATGGTCCGTGAGGGCTTCTCGGTGCTGCTGAACGCGATGCCGGGCATCGAGGTCGTCGGCGAGGCCGTCAACGGCCGGCAGGCGGTGGAGCGGGTGCGGGAACTCGCTCCGGACGTCGTCCTGATGGACATCCGCATGCCGGAGCTGAACGGCATCGAGGCGACCCGGGAGATCGTCGCCGCGGACGGGACGGCGAAGGTGCTGGTGCTGACCACGTTCGACCTGGACGAGTACGTCTACCAGGCCCTGCGTGCGGGAGCCTCCGGCTTCCTGCTCAAGGACGCCTCGGCCCGTCAGCTGGCCGACGGGGTGCGGGTGGTGGCGGCGGGCGAGGCTCTCCTCGCCCCCTCGGTCACCAGGCGCCTGATCACCGAGTTCTCCCGGCTGGCGGACACACCCCGCCTGGTGCCGGCCGTCCGGGCGGCGTACGGCGAGCTGACGGAACGCGAGACGGAGGTGCTGGTCCTCATCGCCCAGGGCCTGTCCAACGCGGAGATCGCCGGACGCCTGGTGGTGGCGGAGTCGACGATCAAGACGCACGTGAGCCGGATCCTGGTGAAGCTCGGCCTGCGCGACCGCACCCAGGCGGCGGTCTTCGCCTACGAGGCCCGTCTGGTGACACCGGGCTGACGGCCCGGCACGGCGCCTGCTCGCGCGCTGAGGCGGACGGGGGTCCGGCACCCCTGTTCAGACGCCGGTACGGCGCGCTAGCGTCCCCGCATGGCTGGCCCCACCGACCTCGCTTTCGACCCCTGGGACCCGGACTTCCTCGCGGACCCCTACCCCGCCTACGCCGAGCTGCGGGCGCGCGGCCGGGTGATCCGGTACGACCCGACCGACCAGTGGCTGGTCCCGCACCACGCGGACGTCTCGGCGCTGCTGCGGGACCGCCGGCTGGGCCGCACCTACCGGCACCGGTTCACGCACGAGGACTTCGGCCGGAGCGCGCCCCCGCCGGAGCACGAGCCGTTCCACACCCTCAACGACCACGGGATGCTCGACCTGGAGCCGCCGGACCACACCCGTATCCGGCGCCTGGTGTCGAAGGCGTTCACCCCCCGCACGGTGGAGCGGCTGGAGCCGTACGTCCGGGGGCTGGCGAGGGAGCTGGCCGGCGGTCTCGTCCGCAACGGCGGCGGGGACCTGCTGGCGGACGTGGCGGAGCCGCTGCCGGTGGCCGTGATCGCGGAGATGCTGGGCATCCCTCAGGCGGACCGGGCGCAGCTGCGGCCCTGGTCGGCGGACATCTGCGGGATGTACGAGCTGAACCCCTCCGCGGACACGGCGGCGCGGGCGGTGCGGGCGTCGCAGGAGTTCTCGGAGTATCTGCGCCGGCTGATCGCGGACCGCCGCAAGGAGCCGCGGGATGACCTGATGTCGGGCCTGATCGCGGCCCATGACGAGGGCGACCGGCTCACCGAGCAGGAGATGGTCTCCACGGCGGTGCTGCTGCTCAACGCGGGGCACGAAGCGACGGTCAACGCCACGGTGAACGGCTGGTGGGCGCTGTTCCGCAGGCCGGACCAGCTGGCGGCCCTGCGCGCCGACCACTCCCTGGTCCCGTCCGCGGTCGAGGAGCTGATGCGCTACGACACCCCGCTCCAGCTCTTCGAGCGCTGGGTGCTGGAGGACATCGAGATCGACGGCACGACGATCCCGCGGGGCTCGGAGATCGCCATGCTCTTCGGCTCCGCCAACCACGACCCGGCGGTCTTCGCCGACCCCGGCCGCCTGGACCTCGCCCGCGAGGACAACCCGCACATCTCCTTCAGCGCGGGCATCCACTACTGCATCGGCGCGCCCCTGGCCCGTATGGAGCTGGCGGCCTCCATGACGGCCCTGCTGGAGCAGGCCCCCACGCTGGCCCTGGCGGCGGAGCCGGAGCGCAAGCCCGGCTTCGTGATCCGGGGGCCCGCGGCGCTCCGGGTGGAGGTGCGCTGAGGTGCGCTGAGGTGCGCCGGGGCGTCCGGGGTACGGCCGCCCGGCCACGCTCACCGCTCCTTCGTCTCCTCCAGCACCGTCCGCCCCAGCAGCGCGTACCGCTCGGGGGAGCGCCGCTTGAGGTACTGGGCGCAGCCGACGCCGGTGGCCGCGACCAGCCCCACCAGCCACGGGGTCGCCTTCAGCACCAGTGACCCCGACTCCGGCCCGGCCGCCGCGCCCATGTGGGACACCAGCAGGACGACGACCGCGAGCATCGCGATACCGCCGACGAGCGGCGCGGTGAAGGTGCGGAACCAGTGCCGGCTCTCGGGGTGGTGGGAGCGGAAGTACGCCAGCACCGCGAAGGAGCACACGGCCTGGACGACGAGGATCGCCATGGTGCCGAGGATCGCGAGCAGGACGTACGTACCGGTGTAGGGGTCCTTGCCCGCGGCCCAGAAGGCGCCGATCAGCACCGCGCTGACGGCGGTCTGCACCAGGCCGGCGATGTGCGGGGAGCCGTGCCGGGCGTGGGTCCGCCCCACGGTGCGCCGCAGCGAGGGCACGACGCCCTCCCGGCCCAGGGCGTACAGATAGCGGGCGGCGCAGTTGTGGAAGGCCATGCCGCAGGCCAGCGAGCCGGTGATCATCAGCCACTGCATGACGTCGACCGCCCAGTGGCCGACGTAGCGCTCGGTGGGGTCGAAGAACATGGCGAGCGGGTTGGCGGAGGACGCGGCCCGTACGGCCTCGGCCTCGCCGTTGCCGGTGATGGCCATCCAGGAGACCAGGACGTAGAAGACGCCGACGCCGAGCACGCTGATCATCGTCGCCTTCGGGATGATCTTCTTGGGGTCGCGGGACTCCTCGCCGTACATCGCCGTCGACTCGAAGCCGACCCAGGACCAGAAGGCGAAGAAGAGCCCGAGCCCGGCGGACGTGCCCTTGAAGGCGTTGACCGGGTCGACCGGGGCGAAGGTGAACCCGTGCGGCCCGCCGCCGTGGAGGGCGACGGAGACGGCCATGGCCGCCAGTACGGTGACCTCGGTCGCCAACAGCACCACCAGCAGTTTCTCGGCGACGCTGACCCCGAACCAGGTGCCGGTGGCGTTGACCGCGAGCATCAGGACGGCGAAGGCCCACCAGGGCACGTGCAGGCCCGTCTGGTCCTTGAGGGTGGTGGTGGCGAAGGTGGAGAAGATACCGATCAGGGCCGGTTCGAAGACGACGTACGCGAAGGTCGCGAGCAGCCCGGAGGCGAGACCGACGGTGCGGCCGAGGCCGTAGGAGATGAATCCGTAGAAGGCGCCCGTGGACGTGATGTGTTTCGCCATCGAGGTGAAACCCACGGAAAAGATTGCCAGGACGACCATTGCCACGAGATAGCTCGCGGGTGCTCCGACGCCGTTGCCCGACGACACCATGAAGGGCACGTTGCCGGTCATGGCGGTGATCGGCGCGGCCGTGGCCACGGCCATGAACACCACGCCCAGCAGGCCGACGGCGTTGGGTTTCAGCCGGTGAAGCGTTGTGTCGTCGCCGCTCTCGGTCTGCGGGGCAACGCCCTCGTCCACAGCCATCGGGTGGCCCCCTCCGTGTCCGGTCCGTGCGTACTGATGGAGCAGGATGGTGGACGAAGGGTGGGCACGGGAAGGGGTCGGCCCGGTTAAATATTTGTCACCAGACCTTTAGGGGGCTGGGTGGGTCACCGTTCGGCGGGCAGGACGAGCCCCCAGCCGCCCTCCGCCACCCGCCACGTCCGTCTGCGTACCGGCCCCGACACGGTCGCGTCCGCCCGGTAGCGGAAGTCCGCCCCGGTGACCGTCACCGTGCGGCCACGGGCCAGCAGGGGCGTCGCCTCCGCGCCCACCGACAGCGGCCGTACCACCACCGAAGCCGCTCCGCCCGTGCCCGGCGTCACCGACACCGCCTCCACCGGCTGGTCCAGGTCGACCACCCTGTCCCCGTCGACCTCCACCCGCAGCCGGGCCGCGCGGGAGGGCGGCACGGCGGACAGCCGGACGGGCCGGGGGGCCAGGGTGCGCGCCAGGGAGCGGTACCAGGAGCGGCCCGAGAAGACCGCCAGGGGCTCGGCGGCAGCCGCCCGCACCGGCGCCGGCGGAATACCCAGCGCGCCCAGCACCACGCCGTCGCTGTCGTCCACCAGGAGGTCCAGGCGCCGCTCGACGCCGTCCAGGACCGCCCGCGCCGCCGCCACCGGGCCTCCGGGCACCCCGAGCGACTCGGCGAGCGCGGTGTCCCCCACCGGCACCACCGACAGCGCGCATCCGGCCAGCTCGTGCCGCCGGTGCAGCAGCGCGACGGCCCGGGCCAGGGCCCGTCCGTCGCCGATCACGACCGGCCGCCGGGACCCCCTGCGGCCCAGCGCGCGGGCGAACTCGTCCGGCCCCTCCGGCAGACACAGTTTGGCCGCCGCACCCGCGCTGAGCACGTCTTTCGCGATCCGTACGGACTCTCCGTCCGCCTGCCGTGCCGCCGGATCGATGATCACCAGCAGCTGATCGGACGTCGCGAAAGTCGCCACCTCGGTCCTGCCTCGCTTCCTCGGGTAGCATCTTTGTGCAAGAGCCCCTTGCGCTATTGCGCCAGGGGCTTCGTCTATTCCGGGGCATCCGGTCCGACGGTTGTGCGACCAGCGACGGTCGCGGTGGTACGCGGCGGTGAACCTTACGCCCACGCCCCCGACCTTGGACATGCCCCGCCCGGAAGGGGTGTACGCGCGTGCCCGCACTTGTGCTGCTCGGTGCTCAGTGGGGTGACGAAGGCAAGGGAAAGGCGACGGACCTGCTCGGCGGCTCCGTCGACTATGTGGTGCGTTACCAGGGCGGTAACAACGCCGGCCACACGGTGGTCGTGGGCGACCAGAAGTACGCCCTCCACCTTCTCCCTTCCGGAATCCTCTCGCCTTCGTGTGTTCCGGTCATCGGCAACGGCGTCGTCGTCGACCCGTCGGTCCTGCTCTCCGAGCTGAGCGGTCTGAACGAGCGTGGCGTCGACACGTCCAAGCTCATGATCAGCGGTAACGCGCACATCATCACGCCGTACAACGTGACCGTCGACAAGGTGACGGAACGCTTCCTCGGCAAGCGCAAGATCGGTACGACCGGCCGCGGCATCGGCCCGACCTACGCCGACAAGATCAACCGCGTGGGCATCCGGGTCCAGGACCTCTACGACGAGTCGATCCTGACCCAGAAGGTCGAGGCGGCCCTCGACGTCAAGAACCAGATCCTCACCAAGCTGTACAACCGGCGCGCGATCGCCGTGGACCAGGTGGTCGAGGAGCTGCTGGGCTACGCCGAGCAGATCAAGCCGTACGTCGCCGACACGGTGCTGATCCTCAACCAGGCCCTGGAGGAGGACAAGGTCGTCCTGTTCGAGGGCGGCCAGGGCACGCTGCTGGACATCGACCACGGCACGTATCCCTTCGTGACCTCCTCGAACCCCACCGCGGGCGGTGCGTGCACCGGCGCCGGCGTGGGCCCGACGAAGATCAGCCGCGTCATCGGCATCCTGAAGGCGTACACGACCCGCGTCGGCGCCGGACCGTTCCCCACGGAACTCTTCGACGAGGACGGCGAGGCGCTGCGCCGCATCGGCGGCGAGCGGGGCGTGACCACCGGCCGCGACCGCCGCTGCGGCTGGTTCGACGCGGTCATCGCCCGTTACGCGACCCGCGTGAACGGCCTGACGGACTTCTTCCTCACCAAGCTGGACGTGCTGACCGGCTGGGAGCAGATCCCCGTCTGCGTGGCGTACGAGATCGACGGCAAGCGCGTCGAGGAGCTGCCGTACTCGCAGACCGACTTCCACCACGCGAAGCCGGTCTACGAGACGCTGCCCGGCTGGTCGGAGGACATCACGAAGGCCAAGTCCTTCTCCGACCTGCCGAAGAACGCCCAGAACTACGTCAAGGCGCTGGAGGAGATGTCCGGCGCCCCGATCTCCGCGATCGGCGTGGGCCCGGGCCGGGACGAGACGATCGAGATCAACTCGTTCCTGTAGGCACCCGTGCGGGAGCGCCCGCCGACCGGCCTTTCGGGTCCGGTCGGCGGGCGCTCCGCCGTTGGGCGGGGTGCAATCGGAGTATGAGCATCCACCGGGACGTACGCTGCCGGGGACCGTACGCCGGCGAAGGCGTTCAGGCCGCCGGCACCGACTGTTCCGAGCCCGCCGTCTTCGAGGTCGCCCGGCACAACAGGCCGCCGCTACGGGTGTGCCCCATCCATCTCGGTCCTTCTCTGCTGGTGGCGAGCGGGGTGCTGTGGCCGCCGGACATCCGGCTCGTCGCCCGTCCGTGACCCGGGCCCGTCCGTGACCCGGCGGTCCGGCACGGCACCGCACGAGGCGCCCATGAACCATCCTTGACCTGGGCATGACCTTGTCCTGGTTCCCGGGGGGTGGGGGTGCGTGAAGCATCTACGCGGGTAGCCCCCGCACGGCACTTGCACAGCACCTCCTCAACCCAGCCCTTCCCAGGAGCCTCGCATGCCCCTCAGTCCCATGAACCGCCGCGAGTTCGTGAAGAAGTCGGCCGTCACCGGCGCCGCCGTGGCCGCGTCAGGAGCGGCCGGCAGCGGCACGGCGCAGGCGGCCGAGCCCGGTCACCGGCCCGAAAAGGCCCCGCGCACCTGGTCGTTCTCCATCCTGGGCACCACCGACCTGCACAGCCACGTCTTCGACTGGGACTACTACAAGGACGCCGCCTACACCGACAAGGCGGGCAACTCCGTCGGTGTCGCGCGGGTGGCCACCCTCATCAAGCAGCAGCGCGAGGCCAAGGGCGAGCACCGGGTGCTGCTGGTCGACGCCGGCGACATCATCCAGGGCACCTCGCTCGCCTACTACTTCGCCCGCGTCGACCCCATCACCGGCACCGACGGCAAGCGCGGCCCCAGGCACCCGATGGCCGTCGCCATGAACCACATGCGCTACGACGCCGCCGCCCTCGGCAACCACGAGTTCAACTACGGCATCGAGGTGCTGCGGAAGTTCGAGGAGCAGTGTCACTTCCCGCTGCTCGGCGCCAACGCCCTCGACGCGAAGACACTGCGGCCGGCCTTCCGGCCGTACACCGTGAAGCGGATCTGCGTGCCGGGCGCGCCGGACATCAAGGTCGGCATCCTCGGCCTCACCAACCCCGGCATCGCCCTGTGGGACAAGGACAACGTCCAGGGGAAGATGGTGTTCCCGGGCCTGGTGGAGCAGGCGAGGAAGTACGTTCCGCGGCTGCGCGCCCTCGGCTGTGACGTCGTCTTCCTCACCGACCACTCCGGCCTGGACGGCTCCTCGTCCTGGGGCGACTCCCTCCCCTACGTGGAGAACGCCTCCAACCTCGTCGCCGAGCAGGTCCCGGGCATCGACGCGATCCTGGTGGGCCACACGCACGTGGAGGTCCCCTCGTACACGGTGAAGAACGCGGAGACCGGCGAAGAGGTGCTCCTGTCCGAGCCGTACTGCTGGGGCTACCGCCTCAGCGTCTTCGACTTCGAGCTCGAACTCCACCACGGACGGTGGAAGGTGACGAGCAAGAAGGCGCAGACCCTCAACCCGAAGGACGTCGCCGAGGACCCGGAGATCAAGGGACTCCTGGAGGCCGACCACGAACTGGTCGTGAAGTACGTCAACACGGCCGTCGGCACCTGCACGCAGGACCTCTCCGCGGCGGACTCCTGCTGGAAGGACGTCCCGATCATGGACTTCATCCACAAGGTCCAGATGGAGACGGTGAAGTCCGGGCTGTCGGCGGCCGACGCGGCGCTCCCGCTGATCTCCGTCGCCGCGCCCTTCAGCCGCACGGCCGACATCCCGCAGGGCAGCGTCACCATCAAGGACATCGCCGGGCTCTACATCTACGACAACACCCTGTACGGCAAGAAGCTGACGGGCGCCCAGCTGAAGGCCTACCTGGAGTTCGCGGCGAAGTACTACCACCAGGTGCCGGCCGGCACGAAGGTCGACACCGCGACCCTCACCAACGCCAACAGCTTCTGGGACTACATGTACGACACGGCGGCGGGCGTCGGCTACGAGATCGACATCGCGCAGCCGGAGGGCTCAAGGATCAGGAACCTCACCTGCAATGGCGCCCCGGTCGCCGACGACCAGGTCTTCGTCGTGGCCGTCAACAACTACCGGGCCAACGGGGGTTCGGGCTACCCGCACATCGCGTCGGCGGACATCGCCTACAGCTCGACCAACGAGATCCGCCAGCTGATGATCGACTACGTGACGGCGAAGAAGACGCTCGACCCGGCGGACTTCGCGGTCACCAACTGGAAGCTGACGCAGAACGGCACGCCGGTCTTCTGAGGCCGCGCCGTCTCCGACCGCCTCCGCCGCACGGGGGGAGGCGGTCAGGCGGCGCCATGCCGGCGCTCCAGGGGGCCGCTCAGCTGAACACGATCATCGAGCCCTGCGCCAGGGACCGCGTCGCCGCCGCGTGCAGGCCCAGCCAGACGTGCCGTTCGCGGGCGAAGGGGCTGGGGTCGTAGGGGGCCGGGACGGCCGGTTCCTCCAGCTCGGTCGGCGCCGCCGGAGGGGCCGGGGCCGCCGGGGGGTTCGCCGGGTCGATGCCGATGGCCGGGGCGACGTACTGCAGTTCCCGGAGCAGGGTCTGGGCGCTGCCCAAGGGACCGCCGCCGGCGAGCAGTTCCTCGTTCGACAGCGGGTGCGGGAAGTCGACCGGTACGTACGCGCCCGCGTGGTCGTAGTGCCAGACCAGGTGCGACTGCTGGGCCGTGGACTCGAACATCTCCAGCAGCTGCTCGTAGTCGCCGCCCAGTTCGTCCACCGGTGTCACGGGCAGCCCGCAGACCTGGAGCAGGTACGCCCGGCGCAGGAAGTGCAGGGCGTCGTAGTCGAAGCCGGCGACCGGGGCGACGTCACCGGACAGGCCCGGCATGTACTGGTACACCGGCACCGGCGGCAGGCCGGCCTCGGCCAACGCCTTGTCGTACTGCGCGAGTTCCTCGGCGAAGGGGTTGTCCGGGGTGTGGCACAACACGTCCACGAGCGGTACCAGCCACAGGTCACAGGCCAAAAGAGGGCTCCTCGCATCGGCAAGCGCGTGTCACGCACGGCAGCAGGTGGTCAGGGCAGGGTAGTCGGTACGGCCGCGGGGCGGCTCCCCCCGGACGGCCCGTATCGGTCATCTACCCGCTGGTCAGGTTTTCCAGCAGTGCCAGGGAGTGGGCGTTGGAGGCGGCGACGATCGCTCGGGCGGCCTCGGCCTCGCGCCGGGCCAGCGCGTCGACCAGGTCGGTGTGCCCCGCCCACAGCCGGCCGCGCAGGCCGGGCAGGCGCAGCAGGTACTGCACCGCGCAGACCCAGGACTGCACGCGCAGGCGGTGCAGGAAGTCGCCGAGGTAGGGGTTGCCGAACAGGGCGCTCAGCTCGCGCCAGAACCGGAGGTCGTAGCCGATGAGGACGCTGAGGTCACCGGCGGTCGCGGCCCGCTGGGCCTCCTCGCCGCGGCGGCGCACGGTGGCCAGGGCCGCGGCCGTGCGCGGGTCGTCCGGCGGGGTCCGGAAGGCGGGGTGGCCGGCGGTGAGGGCCTGGAACATGCCGTCGGTGACCAGGCTGCGGGCCTCGATCATGTTCCGGTAGTCGGTGACCGAGTATTCGGGCACCCGGAAGCCGCGGTGCTGGTCGGCCTCCAGGATGCCCTGCGCGGACAGGTCGACCAGCGCCTCACGGACGGGGGTGGCGGAGACGCCGTACTGGTCGGCGATCTCCTTGACGGTGAACGCCCGGCCCGGGCGCAGCCGTCCCGCCAGCACCTCGTCACGGAGCGCGTCCGCGATCTGCTGGCGCAGGGTGCTGCGCGTCACGGTGCCGTTGCCGGGCATGATCCGTGCCTCTCTTCACACGTCCGGGTGACGTACTCGTACGGACTCGCGATCTACGCGGGTCCCACTTGCTTACGAGCACGTCACCTTACGCGTTGGGACGGGTCCGACGGCAGCCACGGTTCGGTCACACCCGTCACCCTCGGCGAGGGTCGTCACACGGTGTACTCGTCCGCCACGCTCAGCGCGGCGTCGAGCGCGGCCAGGCCCTCCTTCAGCTCGGCCTCGGTGACGTTGCACGGCGGGACGACGTGCGTGCGGTTCATGTTCACGAAGGGCCACACGCCGTGCTTCTTGGCGGCGGCGGCGAACGCGGCCATGGGGGCGTTGGCCTCGCCGGCCGCGTTGTACGGCACCAGCGGCTCGCGGGTCTCCCGGTTCCTCACCAGGTCCAGCGCCCAGAACATGCCGACACCGCGCACCTCGCCGACGCTCGGGTGCCGCTCGGCCAGCTCGGCGAGGCCGGGGCCGACGACGGTCTCACCGAGCCGCCGGGCGTTCTCCACGACGCCTTCCTCCGCCATCACCCGGAGCGTGGCGACGGCGGCGGCACAGGCCAGCGGGTGACCGGAGTAGGTCAGGCCGCCGGGGTACGGGCGCTTGCCGAAGGTCTCCGCGATCCGCCCGGAGATCGCGACACCGCCGAGCGGGACATAGCCCGAGTTCACCCCCTTGGCGAAGGTCATCAGGTCGGGGACCACGCCGGACAGGTCGGCCGCGAACCACTCGCCGGTCCGGCCGAAGCCGGCCATCACCTCGTCCAGGACGAAGACGATGCCGTACTTGTCGCACAGCTCACGCACGCCGGCCAGGTAGCCGGGCGGCGGAACCATGATCCCGGCGGTGCCGGGGACGGTCTCCAGGATGATCGCGGCGATCGTCGCCGGACCCTCGAAGGCGATCGTCGTCTCCAGGTGCTCCAGCGCCCGGGCGCACTCCTGCTCCTCGGTCTCGGCGTAGAAGCGGGAGCGGTAGAGGAACGGCGCCCAGAAGTGGACGACACCGGCGGTGCCGCCGTCGGAGGCCCAGCGGCGCGGGTCGCCGGTGAGGTTGACCGCCTGCTGGGTGCCGCCGTGGTACGAGCGGTAGGCGGAGAGCACCTTCGGACGGCCCGTGTGCAGACGGGCCATGCGCACGGCGTGCTCGACGGCGTCCGCGCCGCCGTTGGTGAAGAAGATCTTGTCCAGGTCGCCGGGGGTCCGCTCGGCGATCAGCCGGGCCGCCTCCGAGCGTGCCTCGATCGCGAAGGCGGGCGCGAAGGTCGTCATCTTCGCGGCCTGCTCCTGGATCGCCGCGACGACCTTGGGGTGCTGGTAGCCGATGTTCGTGTAGACGAGACCGCTGGTGAAGTCCAGGTACCGCGTGCCGTCGTAGTCCCAGAAGTACGACCCCTCGGCGCCGGCGACGGCGAGCGGGTCGATGAGGTCCTGGGCGGACCAGGAGTGGAACACGTGCGCGCGGTCCGCGGCCTTCACTGCGGCGCCGGCTTCGGGGCTGGGCTGAGGGGTCATGCCCGCGAGGGTAAATGTCCGCGATGCGCAAGCGACATCGGCGTCTTGTTCCCTGGACGGGGGCAATCCGCGACAGGTTGTCGACGGGTACGGCGGGCAGGCCCGGCCGTGCGGCGGCGGAGGGGCCCCGGGAGCGCCTGTTACGGAACCGTAGACGGGGGCCCGGGCTCCCGGTCGTACCAGCGCACTATTCTCGATCGCCGGGGAACCACAGGGGGGGAAGGCGGCGCGGGGATGGAGAATCTCGGACCCGGGGATCTGGGGGTCCCCCCGGCCGGAGGCTGGGGAAAGATAGGGGCCTACCGGTTGCTCGCGCGGCTCGGCGCGGGCGGCATGGGGCACGTCTACCTGGCCCGGTCGGACCGGGGGCGGACCGTCGCCGTGAAGGTCGTCCGCGAGGAACTGGCCGCGCAGGAGGAGTTCCGGGCCCGCTTCCGGCAGGAGGTGGAGGCCGCGCGCCGGGTCGGGGGGTACTGGACCGCGCCCGTGCTGGACGCGGACACGGAGGCGGCCGTGCCGTGGGTGGCGACCGGGTACGTGGCCGGGCCGAGCCTGCAGCAGGTCGTCGGGCGTGATCACGGGGCGCTGCCCGAGCGGTCGGTACGGATCCTGGCGGCGGGGCTCGCACAGGCCTTGCAGGACATCCACGCGGCCGGGATCGTGCACCGGGACCTCAAGCCGTCGAACGTGCTGGTGACCATCGACGGGCCGCGCGTGATCGACTTCGGGATCGCGCGGGCGCTGGAGACGGCGACCAGCGGTGGGGAAGGACTCACGCGGACCGGCTCGCTCGTCGGGTCACCCGGGTTCATGGCGCCCGAGCAGGTGCGGGGGGACCGGATCACCCCGGCGTGCGACGTGTTCTGCCTCGGGTCCGTGCTCGCGTACGCGGCGACCGGGGGGTTGCCGTTCGGGACCGCCGGCAGCGGGGCGCACGCCCTGATGTTCCGGATCGCCCAGGAGGAGCCGGATCTCACGGGGGTGCCGGAGGGGGTCGCCGACCTCGTGCGGGACTGTCTGCGGAAGGACCCCGGCGCGCGGCCCTCGCTGGACGTGGTCCTGGAGCGGACCGGGGTGGAGGACACCGTGGTCGCGGGCCGGTCCCGGGACCCGTGGCTGCCGAGTTCGCTGGTCGCGCAGCTGGGGCGGCACGCGGTGCGGCTGCTGGAGGTGGAGAACCCCGAGCGGGGGGCGTCCGCCGGTTCGGCCGCGGCTTCGGGTGCGGCGGCCTCACCGGGCTCGGGTGCGTCCGGTGAGGGCTTCCCCTCCGTACCGCCCGTGCCGCCGTCACCGTCGGCAGCGAGTGCCGGTGCGGACCGGGCGCCGTCGGCGGATGCGGCGGGCGCCCCGGCGGGAGTGCCCTCCGGGAGTGAGGGGGGCGGTGGGCCGTCAGGTGCCGCCGCATCCGATGTGTCGTCCGGTGGTGCCGGGGCGTCCCCTGAACACGCCGCCGTCTCCGACGGAGGGCCGGCGGGGGGCGACCGCTCGCCCACCGTCGTCTCCGCCCAGCCCCCGCCGTCCGTCCCGCCGCCGACGCCTCTGGGGTTCGGGGCCGTACCGGGAGCCGCGTACGGGGCACCGCACCCGCAGCAGCATCCGCACCCCCAGCAGCATCCGCACGCCCAGCCGCCCGCCGCCTACGGGTATCCGCAACAGCCCGGTGCCGGCGGGGGCTGGGGAGCGGGGCCGCAGTCGTACCACCCCTATGCCGACGGCGGGCTCGGTTCCACGCCGCCGTACGGGCCGCCGGTTGCCGGGACCCCGGCGGAGCCGGAGCGGCGCGGCGGCCGGTCCACCGCACTGCTCGTCGTGGTCGCGCTGGTGGTGGCGCTGGGCGCGGGCGGCTCCGTGTACGCGCTGATGAAGAACGGCAGCGGTCCCGACGGCAAGGGCGGCGGCGCGGTGGGCCCCGCGCCCGCCACCGGCTCCGGGCCGTCGTCCGGCTCCGGAGCGCCCACGCCGACCGGTTCGACGCCGTCCCCGTCCCCGTCGGCCTCCGCCACCGGCGCCGGGGCGGTACCGGACGCCTATCTGGGCACCTGGCGGACGACCATCGTCAACGCGGGCGGGGCCAACTCCCGTGAGCTGACCATCCGGCAGGGCAAGGTGGGGGACGACGTCCTGACACTGGTCGCGGACGGCCCGGCCGAGGGCGGTGGGTCGTACCACTGTGTGTTCGAGGCGGAACTGGCCGAACAGCCCAGCGGTGACGGGCCGCTGAAGATCGGGCCGTCCACCGTCACCACCGGTGAACCCGTCTCCTCCTGCACCCCGGGCGAGGCCACCGACATCACCCTGCTGCCGAGCGGGCGGCTGAAGCGGGCGAAGGCGGGCGGCGGGGAGAGCCTGACGTACGACAGGAAGTGACCGGGACGGCCGCCGACTCCCGGCAGCGGTGCGGTCGTTGAACGGCGGGCGTACCTCTCCCGGGGAACGGCCAGGACGTCATCCGCACGCACGGGCATGTGCCGTGCTGGACACCGGAGGGGACGAAACCGCGCGCGTCGACGCCGACAGCGGTGCGCCGCCGGGCGTGGGTGCCGGTGCGTCGTGGGGTGCGGTGTGTCGTGGCCGGTCGCGCAGGTCCCCGGGCCCCTGGGGACTGCGGTGCCGTCGGCCGTTTCGGCACCGCCGCCGACACGCGCGGGGCGGGAAGCGGCTCCGGGGCCCTAGCGCGGCTCCGGTGGCCGTTGCCGGGGCATGTTGGGGCGGGTTCCGTTCGCCGGCGGCAGCGGGAACCGGGCCCCCGGGCCGCCCGCCTCCTGACGTGGCACCGACGCCACCGCCGTCTGGATGCCCAGCGGGGCCGTACCGGTACGGAACTCCACCATCCAGTCCGTCGTCTCCGTGCGGACCAGCTCCGTGACGTCCTCCGAGAAGCGCCGCAGTACCGACAGGCACCGCTCGGCCGCCTCGCTCGCCGTGCCCTCCGCCGGTCCCAGCACCTCCCGCACGCACTCCGACGCCCAGTCGAACTGCAACGCCTGCAACCGACGCTGCACCGCCTGCGCGGTGGCCACGTCCCTCATCCACCCGGACGTGACCCCGAAGTACCGATCGACGCCGACGCAGGCGACCCCGAGCAGCAGCGCCAGACAGCCCCAGGGTGCCACCCCGCCGGCCGCCCCCGTGAGGTCCAGCAGGGGCAGTGCCGCCCCGGCCACGGCTCCGGTCGCCGCCCCGGCCCGCAGCACGCGCGCCCCGCGCCGCTTCCAGACCCGGTCCCGCAGATACCAGGCGGAGGTCTCCAGCGCCCGGCGCTCCACCCACCGGTACAGCTCGTCCAGCCGCTCGGCGGGCTCGCCCCAGTCCCCGAGCGGGAAGGCGTGCCCGGTCAGATCGCCCGGCCGCAGCCCGGCCGCACCCTCGCCCCGCCCGTCCTGAGGCGGACCCTCGGGCTGCATCTCCGGCTGACCCACCCGGCACTCCCTAACTGCTCACGACCGGTCACGTTGCGTGACATTCCATGCCGACGCGCGGTCACCTTCCTACCGCCCAACGGGTGGCGCAGAGGGAGCTTTCCCCGCTTTTCCGCCCGTAAGAGGGCCTTGATCAGGTATACGACTGCCGTCGTTCTCACTCGAAAGAGTGGCGGGGCAGTGACCGCGTGGACCACGTAGGCTCATTGAGACGGAGAAATCGTCGGAGACGACGACGCGGAAGACGGCGAGGAGCTGATCGTGATCCCCGGTGGTGGCCAGCCCAACATGCAGCAGTTGCTCCAGCAGGCGCAGAAGATGCAGCAGGACCTGCAGCGGGCGCAGGAGGAACTGGCGAACACGGAGGTCGACGGGCAGGCCGGCGGCGGTCTGGTGCAGGCGACCGTCACCGGTGCCGGCGAGCTGCGCGCGCTGAAGATCGACCCGAAGGCGGTGGACCCGGAGGACACCGAGACCCTCGCCGACCTGATCGTGGCGGCCGTACAGGCGGCCAACGAGAACGCGCAGACGCTCCAGCAGCAGAAGCTGGGCCCGCTGGCCCAGGGGCTGGGCGGCGGCAGCGGCATCCCGGGTCTGCCGTTCTGAGGACTCCGCCTTCCAAGCGGAGGCGGGAGCCAACTACGGTACGTACCGAAAGGTCTCCAGGAAAGGCAGTCCGTTGTACGAAGGCGTGGTCCAGGACCTCATCGACGAGTTGGGGCGGTTGCCCGGCGTCGGTCCCAAGAGCGCGCAGCGGATCGCCTTCCACATCCTGCAGGCCGAGCCGACGGACGTGAAGCGGCTCGCGCAGGCCCTCCTTGAGGTGAAGGCGAAGGTCCGCTTCTGCGCGACCTGCGGCAACGTGGCGCAGGAGGAGCTGTGCGGCATCTGCCGCGACCCGCGCCGCGACCCCGCCGTCATCTGCGTGGTGGAGGAGCCGAAGGACGTCGTGGCGATCGAGCGCACCCGCGAGTTCCGGGGCAAGTACCACGTGCTCGGCGGCGCGATCAGCCCGATCGAGGGTGTGGGACCCGACGACCTGCGTATACGAGAACTTCTCGCGCGGTTGGCCGACGGGACGGTCACGGAACTGATCCTGGCCACGGACCCGAATCTGGAAGGCGAGGCGACGGCGACGTACCTCGCCCGCATGATCAAGCCCATGGGCCTGAAGGTCACCCGCCTGGCCAGCGGCCTCCCGGTGGGTGGCGACCTGGAATACGCGGACGAGGTGACCCTCGGCCGCGCCTTCGAGGGGAGACGACTGCTAGATGTCTGACGCCACGCTGCACGACTCGACGCAGAACCCGGACGATTTCGTGGTCCAGATCGCGGACCAGGTCGAAAGCTTCCTGGTGGCCGTCACGGAGGTGGCGAGGGGCGACGAACCCGGATCGACGGTCCCCTTCCTCCTCCTGGAGGTCTCCCAGCTGCTGCTGGCCGGCGGCCGTCTGGGCGCGCACGAGGACATCGTCCCCGACGACCGCTACGAGCCCGACCCGGGCCCGGAGCCGGACCTGGACCAGCTGCGCGAGAACTTCGCCCGGCTGCTGGAGCCCGTCGACGTCTACTCCGAGGTCTTCGACCCGTACGAGCCGCGCAAGGCCCCGGTGCCGGCCCGGATCTCCGACGATCTCGCGGACATCATCACCGACCTCCGGCACGGCATGGTCCACTACCGCGCGGGCCGCACCACCGAGGCGCTGTGGTGGTGGCAGTTCTCCTACTTCTCCAACTGGGGCCCCACGGCCTCCGCGGTGCTGCGGGCCCTGCAGTCCGTCCTCATCCACGTCCGCCTCAACCAGCCCCTGGAGGAGCTGGACGGCCTGGACACCGACCAGGCGGACATCGGCGACGAGACCCTGGAGTTCGAGGCCGGCCGGGTGATGGCGCAGGAGATCGGCGCTCCGCTGGGTATCCGGCGCGGGGAGTAGCGCCGGGCCCCGCCCGGTGTGAGCCGGGGCACTTTGCCGCGTGCTCCGCCGCAGGCTGGGCAGGTGCCGGTCGCGGGCGTCCGATGTCTCACCATGCGGGAGCAGGGTGGTGGAATTCGGACGCTCGATAGACTGAGCCGACATAAACGAACCGAGCGAGGAGCGCACGTGGGCCTTGTCGTGCAGAAGTACGGAGGCTCCTCCGTAGCCGATGCCGAGGGCATCAAGCGCGTCGCCAAGCGGATCGTGGAAGCGAAGAAGAACGGCAACCAGGTGGTTGTCGTCGTTTCCGCGATGGGCGACACGACGGACGAGCTGATCGATCTCGCCGAGCAGGTGTCTCCGATGCCTGCCGGCCGGGAGTTCGACATGCTGCTGACCGCCGGAGAGCGTATCTCCATGGCCCTGCTGGCGATGGCGATCAAAAACCTGGGCCACGAGGCCCAGTCGTTCACCGGCAGCCAGGCAGGCGTCATCACCGACTCGGTCCACAACAAAGCCCGGATCATCGACGTCACGCCGGGCCGGATCCGGGAGTCCCTCGACAAGGGCAACATCGCGATCGTCGCCGGGTTCCAGGGCGTGAGCCAGGACAAGAAGGACATCACCACGCTGGGCCGTGGCGGTTCCGACACGACGGCCGTGGCGCTCGCCGCCGCCCTCGACGCCGAGGTCTGCGAGATCTACACCGACGTCGACGGCGTGTTCACCGCCGACCCGCGCGTGGTGAAGAAGGCGAAGAAGATCGACTGGATCTCCTTCGAGGACATGCTGGAGCTCGCGGCCTCCGGGTCCAAGGTGCTGCTCCACCGCTGTGTGGAGTACGCCCGCCGCTACAACATCCCGATCCACGTCCGGTCCAGCTTCAGCGGACTTCAGGGCACGTGGGTCAGCAGTGAGCCGATTGGGGACCAGAAGGTGGAGCAGGCCATCATCTCCGGTGTCGCGCACGACACCTCCGAGGCCAAGATCACGGTCGTCGGCGTGCCGGACAAGCCGGGCGAGGCCGCCGCGATCTTCCGGACCATCGCGGATGCCCAGATCAACCTCGACATGGTCGTGCAGAACGTGTCGGCCGCCTCCACGGGCCTGACGGACATCTCCTTCACGCTGCCGAAGACCGAGGGCCGCAAGGCCATCGACGCGCTGGAGCGCAACAGGCCGGGCATCGGCTTCGACTCGCTGCGCTACGACGACCAGATCGGCAAGATCTCCCTGGTCGGCGCCGGAATGAAGACGAACCCGGGCGTCACCGCCTCCTTCTTCGAGGCGCTGAGCGACGCGGGCGTGAACATCGAGCTGATCTCGACCTCCGAGATCCGGATCTCGGTCGTGACCCGCAAGGACGACGTGCCGGAGGCCGTCCGCGCCGTGCACACCGCCTTCGGGCTCGACTCGGACACCGACGAGGCCGTCGTCTACGGGGGCACGGGCCGCTGATGGCACTGACCGGCAGGCCGACGCTCGCGGTCGTGGGAGCGACCGGGGCCGTCGGCACGGTCATGCTCCAGATCCTGTCCCAGCGCGCGGACATCTGGGGTGAGATCCGTCTGATCGCCTCACCGCGCTCGGCCGGCCGCAAGCTGGCCGTGCGCGGGGAGGAGGTCGAGGTGGTGGCCCTGACGGAGGACGCCTTCGCCGGGGTCGACATCGCGCTGTTCGACGTCCCGGACGAGGTCGCCGCCGAGTGGGCGCCGGTCGCCGCCGCGTGCGGCGCGGTCGTCGTCGACCACTCCGGTGTCTTCCGGCTGGCGCCGGACGTGCCGCTCGTCGTCCCCGAGGTCAATCCGCACGCGGTACGGTCCCGCCCGCGCGGGATCGTCGCCAGCCCCAACTGCACGACCCTGACGATGATCGTCGCCCTGGGCGCGCTGCACGCCGAGTTCGGCCTGCGCGAGCTGGTGGTGTCGTCGTACCAGGCGGTGAGCGGGGCCGGGCGGGCCGGTGTGGAGACGCTCAGGGCCCAGCTGTCGCTGGTGGCCGGGACCGAGCTGGGCACCAAGCCGGGGGACGTACGGCGGGCCGTCGGGGACGACACCGGGCCGTTCCCGGAGCCGGTCGCGCTCAACGTCGTGCCGTGGGCCGGGTCGCTCCGGGAGGACGGCTGGTCGTCGGAGGAGATGAAGGTCCGCGACGAGTCCCGGAAGATCCTCGGCCTTGCCAGGCTGCCGGTCGCCGTGACCTGTGTACGGGTGCCGGTGGTCACCACGCACTCGCTGACCGTTCACGCCCGCTTCCAGCGCGAGGTCGGCGTCGACGGCGCCCGCGAGATCCTCGCCACCGCGCCGGGCGTGGTGCTCTGTGACGACCCGGCCGCGGGCGAGTTCCCCACCCCGGCCGACGTGGTGGGCACCGATCCGACCTGGGTCGGCCGCCTGCGCCGGGCGCTGGACGACCCGACCGCGCTCGAACTCTTCGTGTGCGGCGACAACCTGCGCAAGGGCTCCGCGCTGAACTGCGTGCAGATCGCGGAGCTGATCGCGGCGGAGACGGCGGAGCCGCCCGCCCGTACCTGACGGCTTTGTAGGCTCTGCGTAAGAAGTGTGGCCGGGAGCATGGTCCGAACCACTTGAACCGTCCCTCTTGGCGGCAGAGGATTTCAACTCCCCGTCTTCCGCAACCGTACGGACGGCGGGGAGCGTCTTTGCGGTCACCCTTGCGGGACCTGGGGACGTGATGATCCTGGCGTGGGGACGCCGTGATCGGGGCGTGGGGACGCCCGTTCAAATGGGACATAAGGGAAGAGCGGGGCGCATGTCGGCACTTGAGGCACCGCCGGTCGTCGCACATGTGACGTCCGGCACGTACAACCCCCGAGGGGGGAAGCGTGTCCAACTGGCGTGGCAGAGGTACTCGAACTCAGTGTGGTCCGTGGCGGCACGGCACTGCGCCCCCGCGCAGGGCTCCGGCCCCGCACGGCCGGCGGCATGCCGGTGATCGCGCCCATGCCCGCAGCGCGGCCCGCCCGCATACCCAGTCAGCGTGACGGCGCCGAGGAACCCGCGGATGCCGTGGCGGCCGAGGCCGTCGGGACCACCGTCGACCACCTCACCGAGACCTACCGGGCGCACTACCGCTCGCTGCTCGGTCTCGCCGCGCTCCTCCTCGACGACACCGCCTCCTGCGAGGACGTCGTCCAGGAGGCGTTCATCCGCGTCCACTCGGCCCGCAAGCGCGTCCGCGACCCCGAGAAGACCCTCGCCTACCTGCGGCAGACGGTCGTCAACCTCTCCCGGTCCACGCTGCGTCGGCGCATCCTCGGCCTGAAGCTGCTCTCGAAGCCGATGCCCGACATGGCGAGCGCGGAAGAGGGCGCCTACGACCAGCTGGAACGCCGGGACCTCATCAAGGCGATGAAGGGTCTGCAGCGCCGTCAGCGCGAGGTCCTCGTGCTCCGTTACTTCGCGGACATGACCGAGGCTCAGGTCGCCGAGACGCTCGGCATATCGCTGGGCTCGGTGAAGGCGTACGGCTCGCGGGGCATCGCCGCGCTGCGGGTGGCCATGGAGCAGACGGTATGAGCGGCAACGCCGAAGGGGGCGATTCCCATGACGGTCACTCCCATGAGCGCCACTGCCATGAACGTGACGAGTCCCGCGGCCGGCACGAGCCGACGGGTCGTCACGGGCCGGAGCACACGCAATCGCACGCTGGGAACGGAACAGTGAACCACGGCCCCGACCACAAGGGCCCCAAGAGGCTCGGACCGGGTATCGAAGGAATCGACGGGCTCGACGGGCTCGGCGGACTCGACGGGATCGACGGGATCGGCGGGCTCGGCGGGCTCGCTCCGGACGAACTGGGGCTGCGCAGCCTGCTGCACTCGGCGGTCGACGGCATCGAACCGCGCTCCGGCACGCTGGAGCACCTGCGCCGGGCCGTCCCCGCACGCCGCGCCCGCAAGCGGCAGGCGGCGGTCGGCATGGCCGCGGCGGCCCTGTTCATCGGCACCGCGATCCCCGCCCTCGTGCACGTCTCCCAGGCCGGCGGCAGCGACCCCAACACCGCCATGGCCGGCCAGTCCTCCCAGGCCCAGGGCGGCACCGGCCAGGGCAAGGACAAGGGCACCGCCAAGGGCGGCCCGCCGGCACCGGGGGGTGCGACGGTCGCGCCCGGCAAGGATCCCGGCAGGCACGACGAGAAGAGCGACAAGGGCGGTCACACCGGCACCGCCCCCGGCAGCGTCAACCCCTCCGCCACCGTGGCCGCGGGCGTCCCGATGTGCACGGCGCTCCAGCTGGGCTCCGCCTCCGGCAGCGTGAACGCCCCCGACTCCGCGGGGGTCGTCTACGGCGGCTTCCGCGTCACCAACGTCTCCCAGGCGGCCTGCACGGTCGCCGGCCCCGGCAGCATCACGCCCGCGGCCCAGGGCGCCGCCGACCAGTCCAAGGTCACCGCAGTCCGGCACGTGGCCGGGGACGCGGCGGCCTCCCTGCCCGACCCGTCCCTCGAGGTCGCCACGCTGGTGCTGCAGCCCGGCGCGGCGTACGAGGAGAAGTTCGCCTTCGTGCCCTCGGAGACCTGTCCCACCACGGGCGGCACCACCACCGGGGGCACCGACACGGGCGGCCCCACGCCGGACCCGACGCCGACCCAGGAGGCAGGCGACTCCGGCGGTACGACCGGCACCACCGGCGCGGCGGCCCCCACGACCCAGCTGGCCACCGAGGACGGCACGGCCGACGGCAGTGTCGCCGTCACCCACACGGCCCAGGGCGGCGCCCCGACGGCGACGGCGGTGGTGCCGGGGGCATGCGCGGGCACGGTCTACTACACCGGGGTACTGGCGGGGGCGTAGCGCTCCGCGGGGGTACGGCGGGGTACCGGCGGGCGTAGCGCTCCGCGGGGGTACGGCGGGGTACCGGCGGGCGTGGCGCGCCGCGGGGGTACAGCGGGGTGTAGCGCTCCGCGGGGACACGGCCGGTGGCCGCTACGGCTCCCGGTGCGGGTCAGCCGCTCGCGACCGGTGTCTGCTGCGGGTTCTCCGGCACCAGGCCCAGGGCGGCGTCCCGCTGGAACTCCACCTCCCGGCGCAGCAGCCGGAACCACATGAACACCACGAACCCCGCGAACACGAACCACTCCCCGGTGTAGCCGAGGTTCTGGAACGCCTTCAGGTCCAGGCCCGTACCGTCCGGCGCCCTCGCGGGCACGGCCCTCATCCCGGCGTCGGCCTTGTCCAGCGTCACCCACGCGTCGTACAGCCGGTACGGCACCAGGTTGACCAGTGACGCCGAGCTGATCGCCGCCGTCTGCCCGGCGGGCAGCCCGCCCTGGGCGGCCACCCCGTTGTCCCCCGGCGTCTCGGACGCCTGCAGCGCACCGGTGACGGTGACCTCACCGGCCGGCGCGGCGGGAGCCCTGGCGGAGTCCGCCGTACCCGGCAGCCACCCGCGCACCACGGGCAGCGCCCTGCCGGCGTCGGTGCGCAGCAGGGTGAGGACGTAGAAGCCGCGCTTGCCGTCCAGCTCCCGCCCGGGCACCAGCAGCTGCTCGCCGTACCGCCCGCTCGCGGTGATCCGTCGCCCCACCGTGCTCTTGTCGACGGGCAGCATGCTCCGCAGCGGGCGCGCGGCCTCGTCCCGGCCGGCCGCGGCCTGCTCGGTCGCGGCGCGGTGGTCCTGCACCCGGCCCTCGAACCGGCTCAGCTGCCACGACCCCATGAAGACGCAGAACGGGATGGCGAGCAGCACGAAGACGTTGATGCCCCACCAGCGGGGTGTCAGCAGAAAGCGGTACACGCCCTCCACGGTACGGCGCCCGGCCCGGCGGCCCGGCCGCGGGTCAGGCCCTGGCCGCCTTGAGCGAGTAGATCAGCGGGACGCGCGGATGGTCCGCCGGGAAGCGGTGGTAGCCGGAGCGGTCATGATCCGGAAGTTATCCACAGGCTGGGCACAGCGGCACCCCAATTGTCGGCGCGGCCAGGCAGTATGGGCGCATGACTGGGGCGATGAGTGAGAGCAGGATGCCGGAGACGCCGGACATGCCGGACTGGGAGAAGCGCTTCCGGGCGCCGCGGGTGTCGCTGCCCGACTGGGCGAAGGACGCGCCGGACCACTCCCTGTTCGTGTCGAACGCGACGGGGACGTACGAGCTGTACGCCTGGGACCGTGCGACGGGCGAGCAGCGGCAGGTGACGGACCGGCCGAACGGCACGACGGACGGCGTGCTCTCCCCGGACGGCGCGTGGATCTGGTGGTTCGACGACAAGGACGGCGACGAGTTCGGGGTCTGGCGCCGTCAGCCCTTCGCGGGCGGGGCGGCCGAGCCGGCCGTGCCCGGTCTCGGCCCGTCCTACCCGGCCGGTCTGGCCCTGTCCCGCGACGGCCGCACGGCGGTCGTCGGCCGCTCCACGGACGAGGACGGCACGACCGTCCACCTGGCGCGGGCGGGCGCGGACCCGGTGGAGATCTACCGGCACCGCGAGTCGGCGGGCGTCGGCGACCTCTCGCACGACGGCTCCCTGATCGCCCTGGAGCACACCGAGCACGGCGACGCCATGCACTCCGCCCTGCGCGTGCTCCGCCCGGACGGTACGACGGTCGCGGAGCTGGACGACACCAAGGGCGGCACCGAGGAGCTGGGCCTGGAGGTGCTGGGCTTCGCCCCGGTCGAGGGCGACACCCGGCTGCTCATCGGCCACCAGCGCCGGGGCCGCTGGGAGCCGCTGGTGTGGGACGTGGCGACCGGCGAGGAGACGGACCTGGCCCTGGACCTGCCGGGTGACGTCAGCGCCGAGTGGTTCCCGGACGGCTCGGCCCTGCTCGTCGTCCACGGTTTCGAGGCCCGCAGCGAGATGTTCCGGTACGACCTGGCGGCCGGGGAGCTGACCCGCATCCCCACCCCGCCGGGCACGGTCTCCGGCGCGACGGCCCGCCCCGACGGCAGCGTGGAGTACCTGTGGTCGTCGGCCGCCGAGCCGCCGGCGGTGCGCTCCACGGCCGGCACCGTCGTGCTGGACCCTCCGGGCATGGCGTGCCCGCCCTCGGTGCCGGTGGAGGACGTCTGGGTGGAGGGCCCCGGCGGGCGCGTCCACGCGCTGATCCAGAAGCCGGCGGGCGCCACGGGCCCCCTGCCCACCGTCTTCGACCTGCACGGCGGCCCGACCTGGCACGACAGCGACTCCTTCGCGGCGGGCCCGTCCGCCTGGGTCGACCAGGGCTACGCGGTGGTCCGCGTCAACTACCGCGGCTCGACGGGCTACGGCCGCGCCTGGACCGACGCCCTCAAGCACCGGGTCGGCCTGATCGAGCTGGAGGACGTGGCCGCGGTGCGCGACTGGGCGGTCTCCTCCGGGCTCGCCGACCCCGCCCGTCTGGTCCTCACCGGCGCCTCCTGGGGCGGGTACCTCACGCTGCTTGGCGTCGGCACCCAGCCGGACGCCTGGGCGCTGGGCATCGCGGTGGTCCCGGTCGCGGACTACGTCACCGCGTACCACGACGAGATGGAGGCCCTGAAGGCCATGGACCGCACCCTGCTGGGCGGCACCCCGGAGGAGGTCCCGGAGCGCTTCGAGGCGTCCTCCCCGCTCACGTACGTCGACCGGGTCACGGCCCCGGTCTACATCTCGGCGGGCGTCAACGACCCGCGCTGCCCGATCCGTCAGATCGACAACTACGTCAAGAGACTGGAGGCCCGGGGCGCGGTCCACGAGGTGTACCGGTACGACGCGGGGCACGGCTCGCTGGTGGTGGAGGAGCGGATCAAGCAGGTGCGACTGGAGCTGGACTTCGCGCAGCGGCACCTGGCCGCGTAGGGCGGTTTCCAGCCCGCCCGCGGAGGGCTCACCGCAACTCGGCGAGCCCTCTGCGCGTAGCGGCGACGACGACCCTGTCGCCCTTCGCCAGCAGGTGGCCGGCCGGGGTGTCGGTCCGGCCCTCCAGTGCCAGCACCCGCCAGGCCCCTGCCCGGAACGCCTCCGCCACGGTGCGTCCCTCCAGCTCGGGGTGCCTGTCCACGTCGACCGCGGCGAACAGCAGCACCCTGCGCTCCACGGCGACCGCCCCCAGTACCTGCCGTCCCAGCATCGCCCCGGCGAACGCGGGGGCGGCCAGGTGGGTGACGCTCCGGCTCCGGGTCAGCGCGTGCGGATAGGCGGCCCGGAGGGTGCGGTACACGGCGGTGGCGAAGTCGTCGTCGTACAGCCGCAGCACCACGCGCAGATCGGGCCGCACGCTCCGCGCGTACAGCACGGCCTCCAGGTTGGTGGTGTCCGCGCTGGTCACCGCGAGCAGGGTGTGGGCCCGGTGGATCTGGGCGGCCTCCAGGACGCCTTCCTGGGTGACGTCCCCGAGCACCACCGGCACCCGCAGCCGGCGGGCGGTGGCGAGCCCCCGGGCCTCCGGGTCGGACTCGACGCACACCACGGGGACGTCCAGCTCCCGCAGCCGGGTCAGCACGCGGGTGCCGATCTTGCCGAGGCCGAGCAGCACCACGTGCCCGTTCAGACCGCGTGGCGGCCTGCGCAGGCCGGAGGCGGTGCGGAAGGTGCCGAGCGCCTCCAGCGCGGCGGCCAGCAGCACCGGCAGGAGCAGCAACCCCATCAGCGCGGAGAGCAGTTGCAGGAGCTGCCGGCCGAGGGACGCCCCGAGGGCCGGGTCGTCGATCGCGAACAGGTCGAGGAGGGTGACGTAGAAGGCGCGCAGCGGATGGATGCCGGTCACCAGCCACAGGGCGACGGCGAGGCCGGCCACGCAGCCGGCCAGCCCGGCCAGGGACCAGCGCAGCCGCCGGGAGAAGAGGGAGGCGAGCGGCATGACGCCGGTCATCCGGCGGCTGGGCGCGGCGGACGGCGTACCGGCCGCGGACGAGACCTGTTCCAGGACCACGGCGTGCCGTCCGGCGGCCTGCCGTACCTCGTCGTCGTCGGGGAGCAGCCGCGGCTGCTGTTCCCCGGCGCCGTCCGGGTCACCGCCCGACAGCAGGGCGAGGGTGCACAGCCCGCCGGTGCCGGGTCCGTCCGCGGACAGCGGCCGTTCCACGGCCCGCAGCAGCAGCCCCTCGGTCTGGACGACCTTGCTGGTGCCGGCGACGGCGGTGGCGGCCAGCGCGGGAGCGGCGGTGTCGGCGTCGGACAGCACCGTCGTGGAGGTCTCGGTGCCGCTGCCCGGACCGCCCTCCCCGTCCCCGGCGGCCAGCGCGGCGGCCTGGTCCAGGAGTTCCTCGATGTGCTGGCCCAGCCGCCGGTTGTAGAGGCGCAGGACGAGTCGCAGCCGGGGATTGAGCCGGCGGGCGGTCAGCGCGGCCCGGATGTTGGTCTCGTCGTCGTCGTACACGAGGGCCAGCGCGGCGGCCTGTGCCACCCCGGCCTCGGCGAGCACCGCGTCGGTCGGCTCGACGGCCTCCAGCGTCCCTTCGCCGCCGACGCGCCCGCCGTCGACGCGCCCGCCGTCGGCCGCCGCGGCGGGCTGCCCGGCCCCGCCCGTCCGGCCGACGGAGCCCACCGCGGCGCTGACCACGCGGTCGAACAGCGCGGCCGACGCGGCCCGCGCCCGTCCGACCACGGGCGGCCGTGCCGTGCGGCCGTTGGGCGGTACGACGAGGACGACCTGTTCGCCGTAGACCCCGCGCAGCTCGGCGGCCAGCCGGTGCGCCAGCCCGTCGTCACCGCACACCACCATGTGCGCCTGCGGGGACCCCGGCCCCCCTTGATACGGAACGCTCGCCACGAGGGAAAAGAGTGGTCCAAGGAGTTGCCCGGTTCCCGCAATGGCTGAACACCCGCCGCGCCTGCCGCGTAGGCAGGGGGAGGGAGAGCAGCAGCCGGAGGTAACCAGCCGTGGCCATCAGCGAAGACGCACCGCCGGGTGCGGACGTACGACGATCCGGGCCCGCGCCCGACCACCCGGGCCGCCGGCTCAGCTCCCCGCTGGTGCTGACGCTCACTCTGATGCTCGCCGTGCTCGCCCAGTCCCCGATCCGCGGGCTGCTCGGTTCCCCGGCCATGCAGAGCTGGATGACGGTGTTCGTGGCGGTGACCGTGCAGGCGCTGCCCTTCCTGGTGCTCGGTGTGCTGCTGTCGGCGGCGATCGCGGTGTTCGTCCCGGCGTCCTTCTTCGCGCGCGCCCTGCCGCGCCGGCCCGCGCTGGCCGTGCCGGTGGCGGGGATCGCGGGCGCGGTGCTGCCGGGCTGCGAGTGCGCGTCGGTTCCGGTGGCGGGCGCGCTGGTCCGCCGGGGCGTGTCCCCCGCCGCCGCCCTCGCCTTCCTGCTCTCCGCGCCGGCGATCAACCCGGTGGTGCTGACCGCCACCGCCGTCGCCTTCCCCGGGCACCCGGAGATGGTCGCGGGCCGGTTCCTGGGGAGCCTGCTGGTGGCCTGCACGATGGGCTGGCTGTGGCAGCGGGTGGGCCGTACGGACTGGCTGCGCCCGCCCGCCCACGGCGCGCACGAGGGTGCCGGCAAGGGGGAGGCGTTCTGGGGGTCGGTACGGCACGACGTCATGCACGCCGGCGGCTTCCTGGTGCTCGGCGCGACGGCCGCGGCCACGCTGAAGGCGGCGGTTCCGGCGGCCTGGCTGAGCGCGGCGGCGGGCATCCCGGCGGTCTCGGTGCTGGCCCTCGCCGTGCTGGCCGTCCTGCTGTCCATCTGCTCGGAGGCGGACGCGTTCGTCGCGGCCTCCCTCACCCAGTTCTCCCCGACGGCCAAGCTGGTGTTCCTGGTGGTGGGCCCGATGATCGACCTCAAGCTGTTCGCGATGCAGGCCGGCACCTTCGGCCGCGGCTTCGCGCTCCGGTTCGCGCCGGCCACCTTCGCGCTGGCCGTCACGGGCGCCGTGCTGACCGGCGCGGTGCTGCTGTGAACCGCCACGCCCAGGCGGCCGTCCTGTTCCTGCTCGGTGCCGTCCTGCTGCACGCCGGTGCCACCGACCTCGCCCTGCGCTACGTGAAGGCGGGGCTGCGCCCGCTGCTCATGGTGTCGGGCGCGGTGCTGATCGCGACGGCCCTGGCGACGGTCCGCTACGAGCGCCGGCGCCACCGGCGGGGCGGCCCGCGGGGGCACGCGCACCCCGAACCCCGGGTCGCCTGGCTGCTGTTGCTGCCGCTCCTCGCCCTGATCCTGGTCGCTCCGCCGGCCCTCGGCTCGTACAGCGCCCTGCGCTCGGGCACGGCCCTGCAGCGGCCCTACGGCTACGGCCGGTTGCCCGCCGGCGACCCGGTCCCGCTGTCCGTCGTCGACTACGCCTCCCGGGCGGCCTACGGCCACGGCCGCTCCCTGCACGGCCGGCCCGTCCGGGTCACCGGCTTCCTCGCCCTGGACCGCTCGGGCACCCCCTACCTGGTCCGCATGGCCCTCAACTGCTGTGCCGCGGACGCCCAGCCGGTGAAGATCGCGCTGACCGGACAGCTGCCGCCGGTCCTGCGGCCGGACGCCTGGCTGGAGGTGACGGGCGGTTACACGCCCCGCCTGGGCCGCGACCCGGTCAACGACGGTCCGGTCCCGTACCTGGACGTCACCTCCGTGAGGCCGGTCCCGGTGCCGCACGACCCGTACGACGAGACCTGGAACACCTGAGCGCGCCGCCGCCCGGCGGCGCGCCTACGCCGGTGTCCCCGGCAGGTCGAAGCGGCTGAGGTCCCTGAGCCACGCCTCGGCGTTGCCGTCGGACGGGGCGCGCCAGTCGCCGCGCGGCGAGAGCGAGCCGCCGGCCGAGACCTTCGGTCCGTTCGGCATGGCCGAGCGCTTGAACTGCGCGAACGCGAAGAAGCGGCGGCAGAACACCTCCAGCCAGTGCCGGATCTCGGCCAGGTCGTACGAGCCCCGCTCGACCTCGGGGAAGCCGGGCGGCCAGGCACCGGCCTGCGCGTCGTGCCAGGCGTGCCAGGCCAGGAAGGCGATCTTCGAGGGGCGGAAGCCGTAGCGCAGCACATGGAAGAGCGTGAAGTCGTGCAGCGCGTACGGGCCGATCTTCGACTCCGTGGACTGCATCTCCTCGCCCGGCACCAGCTCCGGGCTGATCTCGGTGTCCAGGATCGCGGCCAGGACCTTGCCGGTCTCGTCGTCGAACTGCTCACTGCTGATGACCCAGCGGATCAGATGCTGGATCAGCGTCTTCGGCACCCCGGAGTTGACGTTGTAGTGGCTCATCTGGTCGCCGACGCCGTACGTGGACCAGCCGAGCGCCAGCTCGGAGAGGTCGCCGGTGCCGAGGACGATGCCGCCGCGCTGGTTGGCCAGCCGGAACAGGTAGTCGGTGCGCAGGCCGGCCTGGACGTTCTCGAAGGTGACGTCGTAGACCGGCTCGCCGGAGGCGAACGGGTGGTCGATCTCCTTCAGCATCAGCCGTGCGGTCGCCGTGATGTCCAGCTCGGCGGCGGTGACGCCGAGCGCGCGCATCAGCTTGTGGGCGTTGTCCTTGGTGTGGTCGCTGGTGGCGAAGCCGGGCAGGGTGAAGGCGAGGATGTCGCTGCGCGGCCGGCCGGCGCGGTCCATCGCCCGGGCGGCGACGATCAGCGCGTGGGTGGAGTCGAGACCGCCGGACACCCCGATGACGACCTTGGGGCCGCCGATCGCCGCCAGCCGCTGCTGGAGCCCGGCGACCTGGATGTTGTACGCCTCGTAGCAGTCCAGGGCGAGCCGGTCGGGATCGGCGGGCACGAACGGGAACCGCTCGACGCGCCGGCGCAGCCCGAGGTCGGTGAGCGGCGGGTCCAGCTCGAAGGAGACCGTCCGGAAGCCGCCGGTGCGCGCCCCGTGTGCCCGGCGGTTGTCGTCGAAGGTGCCCATCCGGTGCCGCTCCTGGCGCAGCAGGTCCAGATCGACGTCGGCCACCGCGTACTGGTCGCCGAGCGGGAAGCGGTCGCTCTCGGCGAGCAGCACCCCGTTCTCGTAGATCATGGTCTGTCCGTCCCAGGACAGGTCGGTGGTGGACTCGCCCAGTCCGGCCGCCGCGTAGACGTACGCGGCCAGGCAGCGCGAGGACGCCGAGCGGCACAGCAGCCTGCGGTCCTCGGCCCGGCCGACCGTGATCGGGCTGCCGGAGAGGTTGACCAGCACGGTCGCCCCGGCGAGGGCGGCCTCCGCGCTCGGCGGCACCGGCACCCACATGTCCTCGCAGATCTCGGTGTGCAGCACGAGCCCGGGCACGTCCTCGGCCGCGAACAGCAGATCCACGCCGAACGGCACCTCGGCGCCCGCGACGCGGATGGTCCCGCCCCGCTCGTCGTGGCCGTCGGCGATCTGCCGGCGCTCGTAGAACTCCCGGTAGTTCGGCGGGTACGACTTCGGTACGACACCGAGGACGCGGCCCCGGTGCACGATCACCGCGCAGTTGTAGATCCGGTGGCGGTGGCGCAGCGGGGCGCCGACGACCAGCACCGGCAGCAGGTCCGCCGAGCCGGCCACGACCGTCCGCAGCGCGGACTCGACCCCGTCGAGCAGCGCGTCCTGGAGCAGCAGGTCCTCGATGGAGTAGCCGCACAGGCCCAGCTCGGGGAAGACGGCGACGGCGACCCCCTCCTCCGCGCACCGGCGTGCCTGGCGCAGGACCGCTTCGGCGTTGGCGGGCGGGTCGGCGATGACGGTGTGGCCCGTGCACGCGGCGACGCGCGCGAAGCCGTGCTGGTAGATCGACCAGAAGTTCAACGGGGCTTCCTTCATGATTCAACAGACTGCACGGACGAAGCGGATCTCCTCCAGGAAGAAGCCTAGGTCCCGGCCTCGCAGTACCCCGGACCCGCCCGTGTACTCGGACGCGTACTCGCCCGTGTACTCGGCCGTGTACTCGGACGCGGCTGAGTACTCCGACGCTGTCCGGCGACGGTGTGCGGCGGAAGGGTATGGGCATGAGGCATGGACTGATGACCCCCCTTCCCCGGCTGCTGCCCGCGTGCGCGCCGGCCGTGGCCGCCCCCGCGGCGTGGGCCGCCTGGCTGGGCTGGGACCAGCAGTGGGACGTGGGGCCGGACGGCACGGCGACCGGCCCGTACGAGGCGTGGCAGGTGATCGGGCTGGTCCTGACCCTGCTGGTGCCGGTGTACTGGGCCACGGTCCGGCGGCACCCGGTGAGCGCGGTGCTCGGCACCTCGGCCGGCCTGACCTCCGCCGCCTTCTACGACTGGTCGGACGACTCCACCGGCCTCTTCGTGATCGGCGTGGGCCTCATCATGCTCGGCAGCCTCGCCGCGACCGCCGCCGCCTGCGCAGTCATCACCTTCGCGAGGCGAGACCGCGCCGAGGGCACCGCCTGACGAGAGCCGAGCCACGCCTCGGGGGCGCCCTGGGCGCGGCTTGTTTGTGGGGTGGGGGCGGCTTCGGGCGCGGGGTGGCGGGTTGTTTGTGGGGAGGGGACGCTCCGGGCGCGGACGGCGGTTGCCGGACGTGCCGGAGCCGGTCGCCGGGGGACGGCCCGTTCTGGCGGCGGCTCCGGGCGCACCGGGTCACCGCGGAGGACAGGCTGTCCACCGCCGTGGTGGAGACGCGGAACCGGGGCCGCCGTCCTGGCCCGGCACTGCCCGCCGGTGACGGGCGGTGGGGGACGTCGGCGAGGTCTGCGTGGCCGCGGTGCGGGCGGACGGTTCAGGCGCCGGGCCGTACGGTCCCGGACTCCCGTGCCAGGAGCCGCGTGTCCAGCCGCAGTCCCAGGGCGTTCCGGCGATGCAGAGCGGCGAGCGCGGCACGCAGCGGGGACGGCGGTACCGCGAGCACGGGACAGCCGGCGTGGGCGAGGCAGTACCGGCCGACCGACGGCCACAGTGCCCGGCGCAGCCGGCCGCGTGCTCCGGCACCGAGGACGAGCACGTCGTCGTCCCGGTCGGCGGTCCGCACCAGGGCCGGCCCGGGAGCGCCCCGGACGAGGAGGGCCTGCCCCGGCAACCCGGTGTCCGTACCGCCGAACACGGCACACAGCGCCCTGACCAGCCGCTCCCGGGCCAGCTCCTCCCACTCCCCGGCCAGGACGGGGGCGACCGGGGACCTGCGCACGACGAGATCCCCGTCGGGCGGCTCCCAGGCCAGCACCGGCCACAGTTCCGCCCCGCGGCACCGGGCCTCCTCGGCGGCCCGGGCCAGGGCGGTGAGACTGCCCGGGGAGCCGCTCACGCCGGCCAGGACGCGAGGGGCTGAGGACGGGCGGGACTCGGACATCTGATCCTCCTCGGAACGTCGTCCATCTGACCCCGGACGGACCCGTTCAAACAGCCCGCACGCCCGTTCCTGGCACTCTTCTGACGGCCGGTCCCCTCCCGCTCCCCAGACCTGTCAGCATCCCGTCAAGGTCGCCCGACTCGCCGTCAGCGTCCCGTCAGAGCCTGTCCGTCAGCGGGGGAGTGCGGGCATAACGTCGGCGACGAGCCCCGGTCCGCCTCCCCGCCGCCGGGGCATCCCCGACCACCGCGCACCGCGCCCTGCCTTCCGGGAGGCACCCCATGGCAGAACTCCGCCACGACGACGACCCCGAACCCTTCGATCGGTTCCCGGCCGGACCCCTGTACGTCCCGGTCCGGCCGGGTCGATCCGGGTGTGCGGCCCGGCTCTTCCGCACCCCGCTCGGCGCCCGCACGGCCGTCGGCTTCACCTGCGAGCGTCGGCTGACCGCCACCCTGGGCCCCGGCCATGCGTGGATCCGGCTCGCCGAGCCCGCCCTGCGCGCACTGACCGCACCGCTCGGCGTCACCACCGTCACGGTCGACCCGCAGTTCACCGCCCCGGCACCCGCGCCGGTCACACAGGTCACACCGGTCGCGTCGGTCGCGTCGGCCGAGCCGGTTGCGGCGGCCGAGTCGGTTGACTCGGTTAAGCCCGTCGTCCCGGCGGCCCCGGTCGTCCCGGCGGCCCCGGTCGTGCCGGTCGCCCCCGTCACCCCGGTCGAGCCGGTCACCTCCGAGATCCCCGCGCTGCGGATCGCCTGAGAAGGGCAGCCACCATGACGACGCTTCACGAGCCCACCACCACCGCCGCGGCCGGCCTCTCGGTGTGGCCCGCCTCCACCACCGAGCCCCTGCGCGGCGACGTCGCCGTGGGCGGTGTACCGCTCGCCGCGGTCGCCGACCGCTTCGGCACCCCCGTCTACGTCCTGGACGAGGCCGAGGTCCGCGACCGGTGCCGTACCTACCGGCACGCCTTCCCCGACGCCGAAGTCCTGTACGCGGCCAAGGCGTTCCTGTGCCGCGCGATGGCCCACTGGACGGCCGAGGAGGGTCTCGGCCTGGACGTCTGCTCCGCCGGCGAACTCGAACTCGCCGTCACCACCGGCTTCCCGCCCGAGCGGATCGTGCTGCACGGCAACGCCAAGTCCCCCCACGACCTGGACACCGCCCTGCGCCTGGGCGTCGGCCGCATCGTCATCGACAGCCCCGCCGAGATCGCCCGGCTGGCCGCCGCCGTCGGCCCGGACGGCCACCAGAAGGTCATGGTCCGGGTGGTGCCCGGCATCAGCGCGGGCGGCCACGACAAGATCCGCACCGGCACCGACGGCCAGAAGTTCGGCCTGTCGATCGCCGACGGCTACGCCCAGCACGCCATCACCCGCATACTCGACCAGCCACAGCTCGAACTCACCGGCCTGCACTGCCACCTGGGCTCGCAGATCACCAGCGTCAAGCCCTACCTCGTCGCCGTACGCCGCCTGGTCGGACTCATGAGCCGCCTGCACGAGCAGCACGGCCTGGTCCTGCCCGAGCTCGACCTCGGCGGCGGCCACGGCATCGCCTACCGCCCCGGCGAGGAGGTCCTGGACCTGACGGCGCTGGCGCGCAGGGTCCGCGCCGAACTCGCCGACGCCTGCGGGACGGCCGGGCTCCCCGTACCCCGCCTCATCATCGAACCGGGGCGGGCCATCGCCGGGCCCGCGGGCATCGCCGTCTACCGGGTCCTGTCCGTCAAGCACACCGGTGACCACGTGTTCGTGGCGGTCGACGGCGGTATGAGCGACAACCCGCGCCCGGCTCTGTACGGCGCCCGGTACGCACCCCGGCTGACCGGCCGGCACAGCACCGCGGCCCCGGCCCGGGTGACCGTGGTGGGCCGGCACTGCGAGGCCGGCGACATCCTCGCCGCCGACGTGGACCTCCCCGCCGACGTACGCCCCGGTGACCTGCTCGCCGTGCCCGTCGCCGGCGCCTACCACCTGTCCATGGCCTCCGGCTACAACCTGGTCGGCCGTCCGCCCGTGGTCGCCGTACGTGACGGACTCGCCCGCCTCCTGGTCCGGCGCGAGTCCCTGGCGGACATCCGCGGCCGCGACGTGGGCCTGTAGTCCGGACCGACTCCCGGGCGGGCCGGCCTTCCCTCACCACGCCGGCCGACCCGCCCGGGGCACACCGGGAGGCGAGCCACCGCCGCACGCAGCAGACTGAGTCCCGACCGCCCGACCGCCCCATCGCCCGACCGCCCGACCGTCCCACTGTCCCACCGCCCGACCGGCCCCGACGAGGTCCCGATGGTCCATGGCCTGGCACGTCGCGAGCTGCGACCGAAAGTCCCGCTGCGCCCGGGCGAGGGCGACAAACACCATCTGACCAGCCTGGAGGGCCTCGCGGCGCTGTCCCTGGACGCGCTCAGCTCGGTGGCGTACGGCCCCGAGGCGATCGTGCTGGCACTGGTGGCCGCGGGCACCGGCGCGCTCTCCGCGGCGCTGCCCGTCACCCTGGCCATCGTCTTCCTGCTCACCACGCTGGTGGTGTCCTATTGCCAGGTCATCGCCGTGCACCCGGACGGCGGAGGCGCCTACGCCGTGGCCAGGAAGAGCCTCGGCCCGACCGCCAGCCTGCTCGGCGCGGCCAGTCTGGTCGTCGACTACGTGCTCACCGTGGCCGTCAGTCTGGCCGCCGGCGCCGACGCGCTCACCTCCGCCTTCCCCGCCCTCGCCCACGACAAGCTGCTCGTCTGCCTGGTGGGCCTGGCCCTGCTGACGGCGGTGAACCTGCGGGGCGTCACCGAGAGCGCCCGGGTGCTCATGCTGCCCACCGCGCTGTTCATCGCGGCGATCCTGGGCGTCATCGTCGTGGACCTGCTCCGCTCACAGCCGGCGGCGACGGTCGGCACGGACCTGGCCTTCCCGGCCCACGAGTCCCTCGGGCTGCTCCTGATCCTCAAGGCGTTCTCGTCCGGCTGCTCGGCGCTGACGGGAGTGGAGGCCATCGCCAACGCCGTACCGACGTTCCGGCCCCCGCGCGTGCGGCGCGCCCAGCGCACGGAACTGATGCTCGGCGCGCTCCTCGGCGTGATGCTCCTCGGCCTCGCGGTCCTGATCCGCCGCGACCACGTCGCCCCGCGCGGCCAGGTCACCGTCCTGGCCCAGCTGACGGCCGGCGCGTTCGGCACGGGCTGGCTCTACTACGCGACCAACCTCCTCGTCACCCTCGTCCTGCTCCTCGCGGCGAACACCAGCTTCGGCGGCCTGCCGGTGCTGATGAGCCTGCTGGCCCGCGACCACCGCCTGCCCCACCTGTTCGGCCTGCGTGCCGAACGCCCGGTCTACCGCTACGGCGTGGCAGCCCTGGCCCTGCTGGCGGCGCTGCTGCTGCTCGCAACCGGCGCGGACACCCACCGGCTGATCCCCCTCTTCGCGATCGGCGTCTTCATCGGGTTCACGCTCAGCCAGCTGGGTCTCGTCCTGCACTGGGCCCGCCGGAAACCGGACGGCTGGAAACGCCGGGCGCTGATCAACGGCACCGGGGCGCTGCTCACCACCCTGGCCGGCGTCATCCTGCTCACCACCAAGTTCCTGGAGGGCGCCTGGGTGGTCGTGGTGGCGGTCCCGCTGCTGATGCTGCTGTTCGCCCGTATCCAGCGCTACTACACGGCCGTCGGCGAGGAACTCGGTCTCGGCCGCGTCCCCGCCCCGCCGGAGCCTCGTACCGCCAGCCTGGTCATCGTCCCCCTCGGCGAGGTCAGCAGGCTCGCCCGGCACGCTCTCGGCGCGGCCCTCGCGCTGGGCGACGAGGTGGTGGCGGTGGCCGTGCACGACGACCCGGACCGGCGGCGCGCCCTGCGGGAGGCGTGGGACCGCTGGAATCCGGGCGTACGCCTGGACGTGATCGACAGCCCGCACCGGTCCCTGGTGCAGCCGGTCGTCGACTACGCGGAGCGGGCCGCGCGGGACGGACGCCAGATCGCCGTACTCATTCCCGAGGTCCAACCCCGCCACCGACGCTACGAGATCCTCCAGAACCAGCGCGGACTGCTCCTCGCCACCGTGCTGCGGGCCCGCACCGACGTGGCGGTGTGCCTGCTGCCGTACCGGCTCGAACTGTGAGGAGCCGTATCGCTCCCGCTTCCGCCTTTACCGGACAGGGCCCGTGCTGGATGCTGTGTCGCGTCGTCGGTTGATCATTGGGGGAGCACCGTGCGCGTGGTTCTGCTGGGCCCTGTCCAGGTGCGGGGACACGGGGATGACGCGGACGAGGTGCCGCCGACCGCCGTCTCGGGGACCCGGCTGCGCATGCTGTGTGCCCGGCTCGCCCTGGAGGCCGGGCGTGTGGTGTCCGTGGACGCGCTGGTCGACGGGCTGTGGGGCGAGGAGCCGCCGGCCGAGGCGGGCAACGCGCTGCAGTCCCTGGTGTCCCGGCTGCGCAGGGCGCTGGGCGGTGCGGGCCGGGTGGAGTCCGCCGCCGGCGGCTACCGGCTCACCGCGGACGAGGGGGTGGAGGTCGACGCCGCCCGGTTCGAGGAGCTGGCCGCCGCGGGCCGCAAGCGGTGCGCGGAGGGCCGCTACGACGAGGCGGCGGCCGTGCTGCGCGAGGCGCTGGGACTGTGGCAGGGCGAGGCCCTCGCCGACGTCCGGGAGGCGCCCTTCGCCGCCACCGCCGTCACCCGCCTCGGCGACCTGCGGGCCGCGGCGGCCCAGGACCTCTTCGAGGCCGAACTGCGACTGGGCCGGCACGCGGAGATCCTCCCCGACCTGGGCGCGGCGGCAGCCGCCGACCCGCTGAGCGAGCGCCTGGCCGAGCTGCGGATGCGCGCCCTGTGGGCGGCGGGCCGGCAGTCGGACGCGCTCGCGGCGTACGAGGAGATCCGCGAGCGGCTGGCCGACGAACTGGGCGTGGACCCGTCGGCCGCTCTCAGGGAGATCCACCTCGCGCTGTTGCGCGGGGAGTTGGAGCGTCCGGTGGCGGCCCGGCCGCAGGCGGCGGCGAACCGGATGCCACCCCGGCTGACCAGTTTCGTCGGCCGCGAGCGCGAACTCTCCCAGCTGGCCGCGCTGATGGCCGCGTCCCGCCTGGTCACCATCGTCGGCCCGGGCGGCGCCGGCAAGACCCGGCTGTCCCTCGAAGCCGTCGGCCGGGACCGGGCGCTGGAGCGTGGCCGCGTCTGGTTCGTGCCGCTCGCCGGAGTCGGGACGCCCGGGCAGCTGGCCGACGCCGTGCTCGGCGCGGTCGGTTCCACGGACGGTGCCCTCTACGACGCCGGGCGCCCCCAGGGCCCCGCACCGGTCGACCGGCTGGCGGAGCTGCTCGACATCGGCGACGCCCTGCTCGTCCTCGACAACTGCGAACACCTCGTCGAAAGCGCCGCCGAACTCGCCGTACGACTCCTGCAGCGCCTCCCCCAGCTGCGCATCCTCGCCAGCAGCAGGGAGGCCCTCGCCGTCGACGGCGAGGCGCTGTGCCATCTCGGCCCGCTCGATGTGCCCGCCGGCGCCCCGGAACCCGCCGAGGCCGCACGGTCGGCCGCGGTACGGCTGTTCGTCGACCGGGCCGCGAGCGTCCGGCCGGGCTTCGCCCTCGATCGCGCCACGGTCGGCGCCGTGGTCGAGATCTGCCGGCGGCTCGACGGGCTGCCCCTCGCCCTGGAGCTGGCCGCCGCCAAGCTGCGCTCGATGGGCGTGGGCCAGATCGCCCGCCGCCTCGACGACCGGTTCCGGCTGCTGACCTCGGGCAGCCGCACCGCCCTGCCACGCCAGCGCACCCTGCTCGCGGTCGTCGAGTGGAGCTGGGACCTGCTCGACGAACCCGAACGCGTCCTCGCCCGCCGCCTGTCCGCGTTCCCCGGCGGGGCGACGCTCGCCGCGCTCGAAGCGGTCTGCGCGGACGAGGTGCTCCCCGCCGACGACGTCCTCTACACCCTCGACGGGCTCATCGAGAAGTCACTGGCCGATGCCTCGGACCCGGGTGACGGCGAACCGCGCTACGGGATGCTGGAGACCGTACGCGCCTACGCCGCCGCCCGGCTCGACGACTCCGGGGACGACATCGCCGACCGGTTCGCGCGGTACTTCCTCGCCCTCGCGGAGGACCACGAACCCCGGCTGCGTACCGGACGGCAGCTCGACGCGATCGCCGTGTTCGACGCCGAACACCCCAATCTGAACCATGCGCTGCGGTGGGCCGTGGACACCGGGGACGGGGACCTGGCCGCCCGGTTCGTCGGCGCGCTCTCCTGGTACTGGGGCGTGCGCGGCATGAGTTCACAACTCGACTCCGCCCTCGCCGAGTTGCGTGCCCTCGGTGACGCGCCGCCCCGGGCCCGGTCGCTGATCGCGGACGTGGACTCGGCGGGCGCCCGCGAGTTCCACCCGGCCGGGCTGTTCCTGCGCATCTCCCAGCTCACCGTCACGGACGTCGAGTCGGAGTCCCCTGAGGACCGCCTCGCGGAGTCCCCCGAGGACCGCCTCGCACGCTCGCTCCGGTCGCCCGATCCGTGGGTGCGGGCCAGTGCCCACCTCGCGTACGACTTCGTCCTGACCGAGCGGGGTGATCTGCGCACCGGCGAGGCCTCCCGGCTGGCGGCGCTGCGCGGCTTCGAGGCGGTGGGCGACCGGTGGGGCCTGGTGATGAGCCTGCTCCCGGTCGGCCGCGACCACTCCCTGCGGGGCGAGCACGCGCAGGCCATCGCCACCTTCGAACGGGTCGTCGCGCTCAGCTCGGAGCTGGGCACCGACGACTACCTGGACCTCGGCCGGGTGCGCCTGGCCCGCGAGCGGCGGCGCAGCGGCGACCTGGCCGGCGCGCGCCGCGACCTGGAGTGGGCCCAGGCGCAGGCGCGGGAGCGGGGTCACCGCCATCTGGAGGCCAACATCGTGGCGGGGATGGCCAACCTGTACCGCAGGGAGGGCGATCTCGCGGGCGCCGACCGGGTACTCGACGAGCTGGAGTCGTTCGTCCGCGGCCGGTCTCTCCCCGAGGGGCTGGCCCGGGACCTGATCGTCTCCACCCGGATGGAGAACCGGCTCGCCGCGGGCGACGCGGAGGGGGCCCGGGCCCTGCTGCCCGAGGCGGCCGGCGGGCTGCTGGCCCAGGGGGCGGGGGCGGGCCTCGCCTGGGTCGCCGAGCTGCTCGGCGGGCTGCTCGCGCTGGAGGGCGACCCGGCCGGTGCGGCGCGCTCGCTCGGCATGAGCCAGGTGATGCGGGGCGCGTTCGACGCGGGGGAGCCGGAGCTGCGCGAACTCGCCGAACGGCTGACCGGGCGGCTCGGCGAGCGGGCATACCGTGCGGCGTTCGACGAGGGTGCCGCGCTGGCGCGGCCGGACGCGCTGCACCGGCTGGCCGAGGAAGTCGGCCGGCCGGTGTCATCGCCGTGTCGTCGTGCTCCCGCTCGTCGTGCTCCTGCCCTTGGTCCGGACGGGGATCACCCGGCGTTCTTGCGGTAGGCGCGCATCGCCAGCGGGAAGAAGACCGCGACCATACCGGCCATCCAGCCGAGGCTGCCGAGCAGCGGGTCCGCGATCGCGCCGCCGTTGAGCAGACCGCGCACGGTGTCGGCCATCAGGCTGACCGGGTTGACGTCCGACCAGGTCCGCAGCCAGCCCGGCATGGTCCGGTCGGGCACGAACACGTTGCTGGCGAAGGTCAGCGGCAGCACGACGATCGTCATCAGACCGTGCACGGACCCGGGGGTCTTGGCCAGCATGCCGATGTACACCGACAGCCAGGAGAAGCTCAGCGCGAAACCGATGAGCAGGACCAGCGCGACGAGCATGAACAGCGGGTTCGTCCCGATCCGGTAGCCCATGACCAGGGCGAGGACCAGCAGGGTGCCCAGGCAGATCACATAGCGCACGAAATCGGCGAGGACGGCACCGATGAGCGGTCCGGAGCGGGCGATCGGCATCGACCGGAACCGGTCGAACATGCCGGTACTCGCATCGGCGTTGAGTGAGACACCGATGCCTATGCTCGCCTGGAACACGGTCATCACCATGACCCCGGGGGTGACCATCTGCAGGTACGCGTGGCCGTGACCGCCGGAGATGGCGCCGCCGAAGAGGTAGACGAACATCAGCAGGGAGATGACGGGCGTCAGCACCACATCGGTGAGCTGCATCGGGGACTTGACGAACTTGGTGACGCCGCGCCCGGCGAGGGCCAGGCTGTGCCGTACGGTGCGGACCGCACCGACGCGCAAGGGGGCGGCGGCCTGGCCGGCGGTGCGGGCGGGGCCGATGGTCTGAGCGCTCATGCCGCGCTCCTCTCAGAATTGACGTCGTCGTTGTGCGTGCGGTCGTTTTGCTCGCGGTCGATCTGCTCGCCGTCGGTGGCGGGGCGCCCGGTCAGAGCCAGGAAGACCTCGTCGAGGCTGGGCAGGCGCAGCCCCATCTCGTCGGTGCCGATGCCGTCCGCGGCCAGACGGCGGGCCAGGGCGGACACCAGCAGCGGGTCGTCGGCGGGCACGGTCAGCACCCCGTGCGCACCGTCCTGGGCGGGCGCGGTGCCGGTGAGCTCGGTCAGCATCGCGGTCACCCGGGGCACGTCCCGCGTCAGCGACGGACGCACGTGGAGGACCTGCCCGCCGATCCGGCGCTTCAGCTCGCCGGGGCGGCCCTCGGCGACCACCCGCCCGTGGTCGAACACCGTGATGCTGTCGGCGAGCTGGTCCGCCTCCTCCAGGTACTGCGTGGTGAGCAGCACCGTGGAACCGTCGTCCACCAGGCGCCGGACCACGTCCCACACCTCGCCGCGGGCGTGCGGGTCGAGCCCGGTGGTCGGCTCGTCCAGGTAGAGCACCTGCGGCCGGCCGACCAGGCTCGCGGCCAGGTCGAGGCGGCGGCGCATTCCGCCGGAGAAGGTGCTGATCGGCCGGTTCGCCGCCTCGGTGAGCGAGAACTGCTCCAGCAACTGGGCGGCCCGCGCCTGCGCCCCCCGCTTCGACAGATCGAGCAGCCGGCCCAGCAGGACCAGGTTCTCGGTGCCGGACAGGGCCTCGTCGACCGAGGCGTACTGCCCGGTCAGCCCGATGAGCTGGCGCACCCGCACCGGATCCCGCACCACGTCGTGGCCGCCGACCATGGCCCGGCCGCCGTCCGGCCGCAGCAGCGTCGACAGGATCCGCACGGTGGTGGTCTTGCCCGCCCCGTTCGGCCCCAGCACACCGATCACCCTGCCGGCCGGCACCTCCAGGTCCACGCCGTCCAGCGCGACCATGTCCCCATAACGTTTGACCAGACCTTCGGCCCGGATGGCGTACGACATCTGTGCCCTCCCCATCTCCCCGCTCGCCCGCTCTCGCGGTACTCGCTGCTCTCGATGGACAGGACAGTGCCGGGGCAGGCTGACAGACCACTGACAGCCCGCTGTCATCGGCCGCCGCCCCTGTCAGCGGCCTGACAGCCACCGCCCCCGAACGGACACCGGACGGCGTGCCGGACGCCAAGGTGGCCCAGGTGCCCGCGAGCGACTACGGAGTCGTCTCCCCGACCCGCTTTGGCTCGCCGCTGCCCCCCGACTGGCTGTCTGCACACCGACCTCAAAAACTGGCCAACACTCTGCCCCCGTGCTGGCGCAGGCGCCTCGCGCGGACGTGGATGCGGGCGCGGTTCAGGACGGCCCCGCGGGGGCGACGGAACGTTTCGATGGAGTTCGAAATCATTGCTCGTGGGTCTCGTGGCGGGCGAGCATGTCGAGCGGCCGGGTCGGACCGCTCGGTCGCAGCCAGCCGTGCGTGGCATGGCATGGCAGGACGACTCCTAGGGGGAACACCGTGCTTGCACGATCCATTCGAGCCGGACTCGTCGCAGTCCTGGTCGCCGCGGCGGGGGTAGTGACGTGCACCTCTGAGGCTCAGGCGCAGCCGGCCTTCGCGAAGGTCTACATGACCACCGTGGTCACCCAGTGGAGCCACTGGAGCCCGGACACGAGCAACTCGTCCCACGCGGGCACGCTGTACGCGGCCAGCAACTACTTCTACTGCTACACCACGGGCGAGTACTACAACAACAACGGCCACGGGAGCGTGGTCTGGCTGCGTACGGACGACGACTCAGGTAATCGCAACGTGTACGTCAGTGACGTCAACCTCAGCAATTACTGGTTCGAGCGCGACGTCAGGACGCTTCCGACCTGCTACTGATGCCGGCACGAGAGCCTCCTCCGAGCCGCGTCACGGCTCGGAGGAGGCTCTCGCCGCGACGCCACTCCTACGATCCCCCGGGCCGGCGCATCGCCAAGTACCGGTTGCCGGAGGATGGTTCCCCAGTCGAGTGAGCGAAGTTGACCTGGGACGACACCTGCCTGGCCGAGCAGACCGACCCCGACGGCACGACGACCACCTGGCAGTACGCCCCCGGCACGCACCGCCCGCTGGCCCAGACCGGCCACCGGCCCTCCGGACGCGCCGCGGAGACCTCCTTCCCGGCCCCGAGCCCAAGGTCGTACTGGCGAGGTGCCTCGACCCATGAGCCGCGCATAACGAGTGCCGCAACTGCCCTGCACGAGGCCGTGGCACCGGGTAGCTTTTCCTGCCTTGGGGGTCCGGGCGCCTGTCCGCGCCCGGCCGAGCGGAGAGGTGCGGGAGCGGTGGGTAAATCGGCAACTGTGCTCGGCCGGGAGATCGGCAAGACCGGGCGGGAGATGAACGCGCTGCTGCGCAGCTATGGCTACCTGACAGGCGAGCCAGGCGCGTACTCCCTGACCGACAAGGGACAGAAGTACGGCACCCAAGAGGATCATTCCAGGGGCAACGCCAGGTCCCTGCACTACTACCGCCAGTGGACCACAACGACGTGGAGCGATGAGACTCTCCCGGCTCTGCTGAACGACATGGCCAATGCGCCGACTCCGCCCGAGCCCGCCGAGTCGTTCCCTGACGACGACGTGAGCGTCGCCGAAGCCGAGCCGGTCGGTGCCACTGACCGGGGTGCATCCGGTGGCACCGGTACGCCTGTCGATCTGGGAGTGGTTGCGATCGCTGCCGCGCTGCTGGTCGGGGCGAAGGCTGCGCAGATCGCGGCTCCGCACGCGCGACGCTGGTGGTCTGAGACTGCCGTGCCCGCGACGTCGCGCGTGCTCAAGCGACTGAAGCGGCAGGACCCGTCGGACAACGACGCCGAGACGTAACTCGGTCTGAACCACGGGGGAAGTCTGTGTTGTACGCGCACGAGGTGATCCTGAACGAACTCGCTCAGGGGCTCAGGTCTGTAGACGAGGGCGTCGAGTGGTTCAAGGGTCTCTCAGAGGGTGACCAACGCAGAGTCCTGCACGCACTGGTGCTGTTCTGCGGGCAGGCTCGCGCTCGTGAAGAGGACGTGCCGGAGAGCATCGCGCGTTCCGGCATCCGCCCTACTCACACGCCGGCGGTGATGCTCACGAAGTGGCGCTTCGGAATGGAAGCACTTCCGGCCTACGAACTACTGACCTTGAATGCGTGATGTCGTCATGGTGGCTGGCGCCGGAGGCCGGTGCCGGTGAGGCAGCCGTCGAGGACGTCGGGGCGGTACTGGAGCTGGCGTAGGCCGCGCCGGACGGCGGTGATCAGATCGTCGGGGTCGGCGAAGGCGCGGTTGGCTGTGGTGGTGCGTCGCAGGACGGACCAGATGCCCTCGACCGGGTTAAGGGCGGGTGCGTAGGGCGGCAGTTGGAAGACGGTGAGCCAGTCGCGGTCGGCGATGTAGCGGCGCATTCCGGCCGTCAGGTGGGTGTTGAGATTGTCCCAGACCAGCACGATCGGGCCGCCGAGCTGCTGGTGGGCGGTCTGGATCAGGTCGCGGTAGTCCTTCCAGGAGAAGCTCTTGCGCCCGTCGGGCCGGGCGTCCGGGCAGGGCCGGTAGATCAGCCGCGAGGGTTCGCCGGTCTTGAAGCAGGCCAGGGCGGCCACCGATAAGCGGCGGCGGGATCGGCCTCGCACGCGGATCACTGGGGTGTGGCCGCGGCGGGACCAGGTGCGGGTGGCCGGCGGCGTCATCGAGAATCCGGCTTCGTCCTCGAAGACGAGCCAGGCGTCGAGCGCCGCCACGGTCCTTCCACCTGGGGCCAGGTCTCCTTCACCCAGCCGGCCACAAGGTTCTCGTCCCGCTCGATCGCCCGCCGGGCGGGGACCTGGCAGCTCCAGCCGTGCCGCTTGAACAGGGCGGCCACCCCTTGCACGGTGTAGCTCTTGTGGAATCGTCGCCCGATCAGCGTCTTGATCCGTGAGAGGGTCCAGGTCTGGTCCGGCCAGCCGTGTGCCACCGGGCCCTTGGCCAGCTCCTGCTCGAGGACGGCGAACAGTTCGTCACTGAGCAGCGGCAGCGATGCCGGGCCCTTGGAGGCCAGGGCACTCGGCCCGTTCTGCGACCAGGCCCTGCGCCACCGCTGAACCGACCGGATGCTGACCCGCAGGTCGTGCGCGATGGCCGCGCTCTCGTCGCCCAGGGCGAACCGCGCAGCGGCCTCCATCCTCAACTTTTCGCGGAAGAATCGCCGTTCGTCGGTCAGTCCGCCCCCTTGCGCATACCTCATGCGGTCGGCATACCGCAGGGATCATGAGGCGTCAGCCCCTACGACACCACGCTTTGAAGGTCAGTAGAGGCATTCGAGGTAGTCCCCGTACAGAGCGACGCACGCCGATGAGATGGTCGTGTCGTTCCCGCCGCTACCGGAAGCGGTCAAGCAAGGCTGGGGATGATGTCGCGATGACTGCGCTTACGACTGCGCTCAACAAGGTCACCCATGGCATGGATACACGGCAGGCGTCACGCAGCCTCGTCGGAGGTGCCTTCGCCGGCGTCGCGTTCAGTGGAGTCGAGTCGGTCACCATCGACGCTGCCGTGGCCCAGCCGCTGCAGATGGCGTTTCTATCCCGGAACTCTCGGCAAGTAGGCTGGCTATATGATCGACGTCACATCCTACCTGCGCACCAAGTCGGGATCGTTCGTCGACGTGGCGGAGGCAGGCTCTCCTGCAGCGGATCCTTCGTATGTCGAGGGAGCCATCGATATGGCCATCAATGGCGTACGGATCCTGGATCAGGAACTCTGGGACTATGTCGACGAACTCTGGGCCTATATCAGCGATATGGTCCTGAAACTCACGAACGAGGGCGAGGCGTCGACCTACTTCCCGGATCAGCCGATCCGTTTGTCGTTCAAACGCCTGGGTGGTGGACTCGTCCTCGTGTCACTCACCTACGATGACGTCAAGCGGACCGTGTCCGTCGGGGAACGTGAACTCGTGGACGCCTTGCGTCGGTCCGGCACAGAATTCTTCACCAGGATGAAAGAGCTGCTTCCTGAGAACGCCCTTGGGTACGACGATGCCTTGACGCGACTCACGAGCTGAAGCTGCCGACAGGAGCCTGGGGCGCACTCCGAGTTGGCGTGGGGGACCCCGAGACGGCCTGCTAACTCAGCCAGGACCCCCTGGGCCTGAAGCCGGCCCCCAACCCTGCGGCTTACGTTCGCCACCCCGGCACCTGGTCGGACCCGCTGGGTCTGTACGGCTGTGAGCTGGAGGACCTCGGGGGCGGCTGGTATCGCTCGCCCGAAGGGTTGGACTACGGTCCGGGTTCGGCCGAGGGGCACCGCATCACTCACCTCATGCAACACACCCGGGAGAACCCCGCGAAGCCCGCTCAAGGAGTCTTCGACACGGGCAACCAGGGCGTGCTGGAAACTGTCGACGAGGCATGGAGTCGGCGCGCCATGGCAGTCTCGGTCAACCAGCAGGGCGCTCGTACCACCTACATCATCCCCATGGGCCGGCAGGTGGGTTACAACGCCGGGGAGGAACATATTTCGATCACCGTCGAACACGGCAACGAAGTGATCACGGCCTTCCCGAGGAGCTGGAACTGATGAACAAGGTCGCCTGCACGCACTGCGGCCAGGACTGGGTGCGCTGTTACGAGCGCAAGGACACGGGCCAGAGGTTCTTCCTCTGCCCCGAGTGCGAGTCCGTCTGGAACCTGGAGGACGACCTTCACGAGGACACGGACATGTATCTGAGCGAGTACCTTCTAACCGGGGACCCCGCAAAGGACTGGGAGATCATCACTCCGTGTGGCCGAGAAACCGGTGATCGTCGCTTCGGGGGACCTTGAACCGGATCACCGCCTTCTACTCGGCCGGTAATTGGGGCGCCCTCCGTGGAGCACAGCCGATTCTGCCGGCTACGTCCCAGGCCGGGGCCTGACGTTCACCTGGCCTGGTAACGGGCATGGGCCTGACAGCTCATGGCGGCCGCGAGCCTTGAGGCCGGCCGGGAATGGCGGAGAAGGGCAGGAGAACGGCGTACGCGACGGCCATATGTCATCCGCGCCAGTGTCGTGCGCGCTGTGGCGCGCACCTCACGCGTGCCTACGCTCGACGGCCTCCCCGTGATCTGCCGGGTGCCCTCGGTGGGAACGGAATGGGTATCCCCCTGGGAGTCGAACTTCGAAGTCGGCTCCCAAACCGCTCCCAAGACAACCTCAGAAACCACTCAGGGGCCCGACCCGCTGTGCGGATCAGACCCCTGGCCTGGTACTACGGCGTCGGGGTGGCGGGATTTGAACCCACGACCTCTTCGTCCCGAACGAAGCGCGCTGCCAAGCTGCGCCACACCCCGATGTCGCTGTTTGTCGCGGCGACGACGTTTACTTTAGCCCACCGGTGGCTGTAGACGAAATCCGGTTTAGACGCGGCGGCGGACCGGCGTCGGGCGGGTGTGGTCCAGGGCCACCAGGAGTACGGACAGGGCGTACACCGCGAGGCCCAGGAGGAGGGCGTTGGCCAGCGTGCTGCGGTAGCCGTGGGCCGTGACGTCCAGGAAGGGGTACAGGTAGCGGGACGGATCCGAGGGCGGCAGGAAGGCGGCCCGGATGAGGGTGAAGGCGAGATAGGCCAGGGGATAGAGGAGCCAGGCCGCGGTCTGGCGGAGGTGCAGGCGCCCCGCCGGAGTGAGGAGGAGCCAGTCCAGTACCGCCGCGGTCGGGACCAGCAGGTGCAGGACCTGGAGCGCCGTCCACTGGGCGTGCCACCGTACCGGGGCCGTCGCCGCGCCGGTCATGGAGAACGGGGGCGTCGTATGTCCCAGGAGCAGGTGGTAGACCAGTGCGCCGACCACGGCGTAGAGCAGCGCGGCGCCCGTCACGGCGGAGGGGAGAGCGCGTCGGGCCCGCCAGGCCCTCGCCGCCGACAGGAGCATGACCACGGTCAGCAGGATGCCGGCCTGGACGCTGAAGTAGCTCAGGATGCGGGCCGGGGGGCCCAGCAGGAGTTCCAGCGCGACGCCGCCGGCCGCCGCCACGGCGGTCATGAGGCGGAAGATCGCGATCGCGGGGCGGCGGACCGGGGCCACCACCGCCGAGGCCGGGACCGGCGCGGGCAGCAGTATGGGTGGGCCCGGGACCGCGGGCAGGTCCGGGATGTCCCGGGGTATCGGGGCGGTCATGCCCCTCACGCTAGGAGCCGGGAGAGGGCGGGGCCATGTGGGCTGGGCCGGGTGGGTGAGGTGATGGCCGTGGCTGCTACACGGCCATGGCTGCCGCCGCGGACCCGCCTGCCGCCGTTCACCCGCCTGCCGCCGCGGACTCGCCTGCCCGCCGTTCACCCGCCTGCCCGCCGTTCACCCGCCTGCCGCCGTTCACCCGCTGCTGCCGATCAGCTTTCTGCTGCCGTCCAGCTTCCTGCTGCGCGCGGCCCCGTGCCAGGAGGCTTCCCCGCCGTATTGCCGGCTGCCTGCCCCGGTCGCCTGCCCCGGTCGGCCCGCTACTCCCTGCCCACCAACGTCAGCAGCGTCGCCTCCGGAGGGCATGCGAAGCGCACCGGGGTGTAGCGGTTGGTGCCGCAGCCCGCCGAGACGTGCAGGTAGGACGTCCGGCCCTCCGCCGTGTGCGTGGACAGGCCCTTCACGCGGTCGGTGTCCAGGTCGCAGTTGGTGACCAGGGCGCCGTAGAAGGGAATGCACAGCTGGCCGCCGTGCGTGTGGCCGGCCAGGACCAGGGGGTAGCCGTCCGCCGTGAAGGAGTCGAGGACGCGCAGATAGGGGGCGTGGACCACGCCCATGGAGAAGTCGTACGTGCCCGACGGGCCGCCCGCCACCTGGGCGTAGCGGTCGCGCTTGATGTGCGGGTCGTCCAGGCCGGTCAGCTCGATGGAGACGCCTTCGACCTTGAGGACTTCGCGGGTGTTGGTCAGGTTCAGCCAGCCCGCCGTGTCGAAGCCGTCCCGCAGGTCCTCCCACGGGTTGTGGATCACGCCCACCGCCGGGGGGTTGCCGTTCAGGCCGTGACGTCCGCTCGTCTTCTCCAGCAGGTAGCGGGCGGGGTTGCGCAGCTTGGGGCCGTAGTAGTCGTTGGAGCCGAAGACGTACGCGCCCGGGAACTCCATCAGCGGGCCCAGGGCGTCCAGCACCTCGGGGACGCCCTCCGGGTCCGACAGGTTGTCCCCGGTGTTGATCACGAAGTCGGGGCGCAGTCCCGCCAGCGACTGCAGCCAGCGCTGCTTCTTGCGCTGGCCGCTGACCATGTGGATGTCGGAGACCTGGAGCACACGCAGCGGGCCCATGCCCGGCGGCAGGACGGGCACGGTGACCCGTCGGAGGCGGAAGGAGCGGGCCTCGAAGCCCGCCGCATACACCAGGCCGGCGGCGCCGGCCGCCACGATCCCCAGGGGAATTCCGTATCGCGCGCGCATATGCCCATCGTGTCAGACCGGTTGACCGGGTTGAGACCGGCCGCCGGTAATCCACGGGCGTGGCCGGCCGTGCACCTGCGACAATCGGGGCTATGACCACCACGCTCAAGTCGAAGCTGCACGACCACCTCAACGCCGCGATCAAGGAGCGTGACGAGCTGCGTTCCTCGACGCTCCGGCTGACGCTCGCCGCGATCACCAAGGAGGAGGTCGCGGGCAAGGAGAAGCGGGAGCTGTCCGACGACGAGGTCCTCAAGGTGATCACCCGTGAGGCGAAGAAGCGCCGTGAGGCGGCCGACGCCTTCGCGCAGGGTGGCCGTGCCGAGCAGGCCGAGCGGGAGAAGGCGGAGGGCGAGGTGCTCGCCGAGTACCTGCCCAAGCAGCTGTCCGACGAGGAGCTGAACGCGATCGTCGCCGCGGCCGTGGAAGAGGCGAAGGCGGCCGGCGCCGAGGGGCCGCGGGCCATGGGCGCCGTCATGAAGATCGTGAACCCGAAGGTGGCCGGCCAGGCCGAGGGCGGTCGGGTCGCCGCCGCGGTGAAGAGGCTGCTCCAGGGCTGAGCAATCCGGCCATCGCCCCCCGGCAGCCTCGCAGCTCCGCAGGCTCGTAGCCTCGCAGGCTCGTGGCCTCCGCTGCCGTCCGTGCGAGCCGTAGGCAGGGCCCGTCCGAGAGCCGTAGGCAGGGCCCGTCTGTACGACGAGCGTCACCGCGGTCGTCTCTACGGCCTGGCGGCGGCTGACTCTGCGGCCGTATCCAGGGCCGTCTCTACGACAGCGGGGCCGCACCCCTCTCGGAGGTGCGGCCCCGCTGTCGTGTATCGGAGGGCCCCGCTGTCCCAGCCGGAGGTGCGGCCCCGCTGTCCTAGCCGGAGGTGCGGCCCCGCTGTCCTAGCCGGAGGTGCGATCCCGTCGTCCTAGCCGGAGGGGCGGTCCCGCTGTCCTAGCCGGAAGTGCGGCCCCGCTGTCCCAGCCGGAAGTGCGGCCCCGCTGTCCCAGCCGGTGCGGTCCCGCCGTCGTACCGCGAAGGCGCCGGTGCCGGCTAGTGCCGGCCGCCCCCGTGGCCGTTCCCGTTGTTCCCGCCGTTCCCCTGGCCTTGGATGAAGTTCCCGGGGAGGGAGAACGTCGGCTTCGGGAACGTCCCGCCGATGCCGCCGGTGGAGGTGTCACCCGTGGCTCCGCCGTTGGCCGTTCCCCCGTTCGTCAGACCGCCGATCAGCCCCCCGATCACCTGTCCCGTCGTGTCCCCGTTGTTCCCGTCCTGACCCCCCCGGTCGCCTTTTCCCTGGTCACCCTCGTCGTTGGCGTCGGGGATGTCGATCAGGTGGAAGTCCGGTGCGGGCTTGCCCTCCAGCGCGCCGGTCATCATGTCGCGCCAGATCGGGCCCGGGACCTCACCGCCGTAGACCTTGTCGTGCGGGATGCCGCCGATGGTGATGCTGGTCATCTTGCGCTTGTGCTGCGGGTCGCCGACCCAGACCGCGCCCGCCATGTTCGGGGTGTAGCCGACGAACCAGGCCGCGTAGCGCTCGTCCGTCGTGCCCGTCTTGCCCGCGCTCGGGCGGCTGCCGAGGCCGGCCTCCTGTCCCGTGCCGTCCTCGACCACGCCCTTGAGGAGCGTGCTGAGCGTGTCGGCGGTCTTCTCCGACATCGCCCGCGAGCAGGTCGACTTCGGCACCGCCAGGGACTTCTGCTCGCTGCCGACCTTCTTGGTGACCGACTCGATGGCGACCGGCGTGCAGTACATGCCGCGCGAGGCGAAGGTGGCGTACGCGCTCGCCATCGTCAGCGGGGACATCTCCTGGGTGCCGAGCGCGATGGAGGGCGCCTGGTCGATCTTGCGGCCGTCCGCGCGCGCCACGCCCATCTTCTTGGCCATGTCGACGACCGGGCAGATGCCGATGTCGCTGATCAACTGCACGTAGTAGGTGTTGACCGACTTCGCGGTCGCCTCCGACATGCCGTACGGGCCGTGCTCGGACTCGTTCTCGTTCTTCAGCTTGGCGGGCCGGTACGGGTCGTTGCGCCAGACCTTGCCGTTGCACGCGGACACCGGGCTCGGGTACGCCATCTCGTACGGCGACGAGTACTCCTGCGTCGGGGCCTTGCCGCCCTCGACGGCCGCCGCGGCGACGATCGGCTTGAAGGTCGAGCCGGGCTGGTAGCCGGCGCCGCCGCCCATGTCCTGGTTCACGGACAGGTTGATCGTCGTCTCGTCGTTGTTGGTGTTGACGCCGTACGGGCGGGACTGGCCCATGGCCAGGATCTTGCCGGTGCCCGGCTCGACGACGGTCGCGGCGGTCGCCACGGGGTCGCTCTTGTAGACGTGGTCCTTGATGGACGCCTGCACGGACTCCTGCGCCTGCGGGTCGAGCGTCGTACGGATCGTCAGGCCGCCCTGGTTCCAGAGCCTGGCCCGCTCCTCCTTGGTCTTGCCGAAGACCGGGTCGGTGAGGACGACCTGGCGGGCGTAGTCACAGAAGAAGCCGGCACCCTTCACCGCCGTGATGCAGCCGTTCTTGGGGCGGCTGGTGTGCAGGCCGAGCGGCTTCTCCTTGGCCTGGTCGGCCTCCTTCTGGGAGATGTCGCCGAGCTCCGCCATGCGCTGCAGGACGGTATTGCGCCGCTTGGTGGCCTCCGCCTCGTCGTTGACGGGGTCGTACCGGCTCGGGGACTGCACGATGCCGGCCAGCAGCGCCGATTCCTGGAGGTTCAGGTCCTTGGCGTGCTTGGAGAAGTAGCGCTGGGAGGCGGCCTCGACGCCGTACGCCTGCTCGCCGAAGAAGGTGATGTTCAGATAGTTCTCGAGGATCTTCTTCTTGCCGAGCTTGTCCTCGATCTGGATGGCGTACTTCAGCTCGCGGATCTTGCGGCCCAGGGTCTGCTGGGTGGCCTCGGCGACCTTGGTCGGGTCGTCGCCGGCCTCCTCGATGAAGTAGTTCTTCACCAGCTGCTGGGTGAGCGTGGAGGCGCCCTGGGCGACGCCGCCCTCCTGCGCGTTCTTGTTCACCGCGCGCAGCACGCCCTTGAGGTCGACCGCGCCGTGCTTGTAGAAGCGCGCGTCCTCGATCGCGACGATCGCCTTCTGCACGTACGGCGAGATGTCCTTGAGGTCGACCACCGTACGGTCGCGGGAGTAGACGGTCGCGATCTGGTTGCCCTGGTTGTCCAGGATCGTGGTGCGCTGGCTCAGCTGGGGACTCTTCAGGTTGGCCGGGATCTCGTCGAAACCCTTGACCGAGCCCTTGGCCGCGAGACCCAGCGCGCCGGCCGCGGGCAGCGCGATGCCCGCCATCACGGCGCCGGCGAGAACACTGACACCGAGGAACTTGGCGGCCTGCTGCATGGGCGACAGACCGCCGCCCGAGCGCTTCTTTGGCATGGGGGCAGCCTAATCCGTACTGTTGAGCGTTCCGAGGGAGCGACCGCCTCTCGGGATGTTCCGAGTGCCGGATCGTGACGTAACCGGACCGGGAACCGCCCGGGCGCGTCGGTCCGCGTCATGGCTGTCATGGCGCGGCAAAGCAGAAGCCCTACGTTCCCATTCGCCGGACACGCGCGCAGGCCTTGGCCTAAGCTGCTCTCAACTGTCACAGCAGTGCGGTCATGTATCCATACGTCCGGCGACCCCGAATCGTTCCGGACGCGGCCCGGAATCCTCGGGGAACGTGCCCGCTCCCCGAGGGGAATGAGCCCGAATCCCCCGCGTGTGTCACCTGGCGCCCGGTGTGACGTACCACGACTGCCCCGGTTTGCCGGGATGATCACGCATGTCGTCAGCTCACTCCCGCGGGTGATCTGCCGCTTACCCATAGTCCGTTCGGGCCATTCAAGATTGGGCCCGAAGGGGGTGTTGCGCTGTCCCCACCTTCCGTAACGTCCTCAACTGGCGGCGGTGAATATGCCGCTGCCGCCGTGGGGGAGCCTCGATTCGGGAGAGGACGGCGCCGGTATGGGCTGGGTAACCGACTGGAGTGCGCAGGCTGCCTGCCGCACTACCGATCCGGATGAACTGTTCGTTCAGGGAGCAGCGCAGAACAGGGCCAAGGCGGTGTGCACCGGATGTCCGGTACGCACCGAGTGCCTGGCGGACGCGCTGGACAACCGCGTCGAGTTCGGCGTGTGGGGAGGCATGACGGAGCGGGAACGCCGCGCACTGCTGCGCCGGCGGCCCACCGTGACCTCGTGGCGCAGATTGCTGGAAACCGCCCGCTCGGAGTATGAGCGGGGCACCGGGATCGTGCCCCTCGACAACGACGAGGTGTACGAGAACTACGCGGCCGTGAGCTGAAGGCACCCCCCTTCGGTACATCTGGCACGTCCCCGGGGCATATCGTTCCGGCACGGCTGCTTCGGTCGCGGCCACCGCCCGGCGTACGTCCCCGTCCCCGTGTCCGTGCAGGGCGACCGGGTGCGGCAGGGGTGCGATCGCCGTGCCGAGCCGGTGTGCACGCGCACACGCGCAGGGCCGCGCCACTGCGCCCTGTGTGTGCCGGGACGCGCCCGCGTACGCGTACGACCTGTGCCGCGTGAGCGCCGCGATGCGCCGCGTATGCGCATGACGTGCGCCGTGTGAGTGCCGAGGCGCGCCGTGCGAGCGCGAGAGGCGCCACCTCGCGCCCCAGCCCCAGGTGGGCCGTGCATGCGCAAGCGCATGAGGCATGCCTATATGTGCTCTGGGTGCTCTGGGTGCTCTGGGTGTTCCGGCCGTTCGGCCGCCAGCCGATTCCCGATGTCCCGCAGGCCCGCGAGGTCGTGGACGTCGCCGGGCAGCGCTGGTACCTCGGCCACCGCCACCTCGGGGTGGCGGGCGGTGAAGCGGTCGTGCGTGCGCTGCTCGCGTGAGAGCAGCTGCATACGGTCGGCGTGCAGCCTCAGCAGGCCCGCGGTGAGCCGGTCGACGGGGCGCTCCGCGTCGGCGGGGGAGCCTTCCTCGGAAGCAGCGGCTGCGGTCTCGGATGCGGGAGGTTGTGAACTGCCGTACGTGTCGGGAGAGTTACGAAGTCCAGCTTTCCCGTCCGCCTGATCGACAATGCGGGGGTCCTCAAGATTTTCCGCGGCGGCGAGTGCCCGCTCGGCCGACAGCCGGCCGGCGCCGCTGCGGTGCACCCGGTTCAGCACCAGACCCACCAGCGGCATCTTCTCCGCGGCCAGCCGCTCCACGAAGTACGCGGCCTCACGCAGCGCGTCCCGCTCCGGGGCCGCCACCACCAGGAAGGCCGTGCCGGGCGCCTGGAGCAGCTTGTAGGTGGCGTCCGCGCGTGTGCGGAATCCACCGAAGGTGGTGTCCATGGCGGACACGAACGTCTGGACGTCCTTCAGCAGCTGACCGCCCAGCAGCTTGCCGATCGTGCCGGTCATCATCGACATGCCGACGTTGAGGAAGGCCATCCCGGCGCGACCGCCGAGCTTCGCCGGTGCGGTCAGCAGGCGGATGAGCCGGCCGTCCAGGAAGGAGCCGAGCCGCTTGGGCGCGTCGAGGAAGTCCAGCGCCGAGCGGGAGGGCGGGGTGTCGACCACGATCAGGTCCCACTCGTCCCGCGCCCGCAGCTGGCCCAGCTTCTCCATCGCCATGTACTCCTGCGTGCCCGCGAAGCCCGCCGAGAGCGACTGGTAGAAGGGGTTCGCCAGGATCGCGGCGGCCCGCTGCGGATCCGCGTGCGCCTCCACGACCTCGTCGAAGGTGCGCTTCATGTCGAGCATCATGGCGTGCAGCTCGCCGTCGCCCTCGGTGCCCTTCACCTTGCGCGGCACGTTGTCGAGGGAGTCGATGCCCATCGACTGGGCCAGCCGCCTGGCCGGGTCGATGGTGAGGACGACCACCTTGCGCCCCCGCTCGGCCGCCCGGAGCCCGAGGGCCGCCGCGGTCGTCGTCTTGCCGACCCCGCCAGAGCCGCAGCACACCACGATCCGCGTCCCGGGGTCGTCCAGCAGCGGATCGATGTCGAGCACGCGCGCGGAGGACAGCCGCCGGGGCGCCTCCTGCGCCTCGGCCGTGCCGTGTCCCTCGGTGACCTCCCGCGCCTCCGCCCGGTCCGTACTCATGACAACCCCTGCTTCCGCAGCTCGGTGGCGAGTTCGTACAGGCCCGCGAGGTCCATGCCCTCGGCGAGCAGCGGCAGTTCGTGCAGCGGCAGGCCCAGCTCACCGAGGACCGCGCGCTGCTCCTGCTCCAGCGCGTACCGCTCGGCGTACTCCGCGGCCTGCTCCAGCAGCGGGTCGACCAGCTTCTCGGCGTTCCCGCCCCGTCGGGCCCCGCCCAGCCCGGCGGCCGAGAGCGCCTGTGCCACAGAGGAACGCTCCACGGTCCGTACGAGTTCCAGATCCGCCGCGTCCAACACCTCGGGCCGGACCATGTTCACGATGACCCGGCCGACCGGCAGGCGTGCCGCGCGGAGTTCGGCGATGCCGTCGGCGGTCTCCTGGACCGGCATCTCCTCCAGCAGTGTCACCAGGTGCACCTCCGTCTCCGGCGACTTCAGCACCCGCATGACCGCCTGCGCCTGGTTGTGTATCGGCCCGATCTTCGCAAGGCCCGCCACCTCGTCGTTGACGTTCAGGAAGCGGGTGATGCGGCCGGTCGGCGGGGCGTCCATGACGACGTAGTCGTACGCGAACCGGCCGGACCGGTCCTTGCGGCGCACGGCCTCGCACGCCTTGCCGGTCAGCAGGACGTCTCTGAGGCCGGGCGCGATGGTGGTGGCGAAGTCGATCGCGCCGAGTTTTCTCAGGGCCCGGCCCGCGCCGCCGAGTTTGTAGAACATCTGGAGATAGTCCAGAAGGGCCAGTTCGGGATCGATGGCGAGGGCGTACACCTCGCCGCCGCCCGGAGCGACCGCGATCTTGCGCTCCTCGTACGGGAGCGCTTCTGTCTCGAAGAGTTGTGCGATTCCTTGCCGGCCCTCGACCTCCACGAGAAGCGTCCGCTTCCCCTCGGTCGCGAGGGCCAGCGCGAGTGCGGCGGCGACCGTCGTCTTTCCGGTCCCGCCCTTGCCGCTGACGACCTGGAGCCTGCTCACGTCTTCGAGACTAACCATTCCGGGCGACGGCCACGCGGGAGGCTGTGGACAACGGGGTCGTGGTGGACCCGCCGGCCCCGTCCGCAGCAGCCGCTACAGTCGGCCCATGACCAAGTGGGAATACTCAACCGTGCCGCTGCTCGTCCATGCCACGAAGCAGATTCTGGACACCTGGGGCGAGGACGGCTGGGAGCTCGTCCAGGTCGTGCCCGGGCCGAACAACCCCGAGCAGCTCGTGGCCTACCTGAAGCGGCAGAAGCGGGAGAAGCACGCGTGAGCGCGGTCGAGACCAAGCTGGCCGAACTCGGCCTGACCCTGCCGGAGGTCGTACCGCCGCTGGCCTCCTACCAGCCGGCCGTGCAGTCCGGCGTGTACGTGTACACCGCCGGCCAGCTGCCGATGGTGGAGGGCAAGCTGCCGGTCACCGGCAAGGTGGGCGCCGAGGTCACCCCGGAGGAGGCCAAGGAGCTGGCCCGCACCTGTGCGCTGAACGCGCTCGCCGCCGTGAAGTCCGTGGTCGGCGACCTGGACCGCATCGCGCGCGTGGTGAAGGTCGTCGGTTTCGTCGCCTCGGCGTCCGACTTCACCGGTCAGCCCGGTGTCGTGAACGGCGCCAGCGAACTGCTCGGCGAGGTCCTCGGTGAGAAGGGCGTGCACGCCCGCAGCGCGGTGGGCGTCGCGGTGCTGCCGCTGGACGCGCCGGTCGAGGTCGAGATCCAGGTGGAGCTGGCCCAGTAGGCCACGGGTCCGCTGACCTCGGGCACCCCTCGAACATTCGCCCTGTACGGGATAGCCTCCGGCCATGGCGAACGGTCAGTGGTACCCCCCGGAGTGGCCGGACCGCATACGCGCGCTGGCGGAGGGCACGCTCACTCCGGTGACCCCCAGGCGCGCGGCCACGGTTCTGCTCCTGAAGGACACCCCGGACGGCCCGGCCGTCCACATGCTGCGCAGACGCGCCTCCATGGCCTTCGCCGGAGGCGCGTACGCGTATCCCGGGGGCGGTGTCGACCCCCGTGACGACGACCGCCGGATCCGCTGGGCGGGACCCACGCGCGCGTGGTGGGCCAAGCGGCTCGGCGTCGACGAGGCGGGCGCCCAGGCGATCGTCTGCGCTGCCGTACGGGAGACCTACGAGGAGGCCGGCGTGCTGCTCGCCGGGCCCGGCCCGGAATCGGTCGTCGGCGACACCACCGGCGACGACTGGGAGGCCGACCGTGCCGCCCTGGTCGCGCGTGAGCTGTCCTTCGCCGAGTTCCTGGACCGGCGTGGCCTGGTGCTGCGCTCGGACCTGCTGGGCGCCTGGACCCGGTGGATCACGCCGGAGTTCGAGGCCCGCCGCTACGACACGTGGTTCTTCGTGGCCGCCCTGCCCGAGGGCCAGCGCACCCGGAACGCCTCCACGGAGGCCGACCGCACGGTGTGGATCCGCCCCGAGGAGGCCACCGCCGGGTACGACAGGGGCGAGCTGCTGATGATGCCGCCCACCGTCGCCACCCTGCGCCAGCTGCTTCCGTACCGCACCGGCGCCGAGGCGCTGGCCGCCGCGCCCGCGCGCGACATGACGCCGGTGCTGGCCCGTGCCCGTCTCCGGGACGGCGAGATCGTCCTGTCCTGGCCCGGGCACGACGAGTTCACCAAGCACGTCCCGACGACCACCCCCTCGACCACCGGTGGAGGCCCCGCATGACCGACGCAGCCGCTCTGCCGGGCCAGCCCCGGGGCGGAGTCCTCTCGGGGCCGGCCACCGAACGGGCGGTCAACGTCCTCGCGCCCAACCCCTCCGCGATGACCCTGGACGGCACCAACACCTGGATCGTCGCAGAGCCCGACTCCGACCTGGCCGTGGTGATCGACCCGGGCCCGCTGGACGACCACCACCTGCGCAACGTCGTGGACACGGCCGAGAAGGCCGGCAAGCGCATAGCCCTGACCCTGCTGACCCACGGCCACCCCGACCACGCCGAGGGCGCCGCCCGCTTCGCCGAGCTGACCGCCACGCGCGTGCGTGCCCTCGATCCGGCCCTGCGGCTCGGTGCCGAGGGCCTGGCCGGGGGAGACGTGATCACCGTCGGCGGCCTGGAGCTGAGGGTCGTACCGACCCCCGGACACACCGCGGACTCGCTGTCCTTCCACCTCCCGGCCGACCGGGCGGTGCTGACCGGTGACACCGTCCTGGGGCGCGGTACGACGGTCGTGGCGCACCCCGACGGCCGGCTCGGGGACTATCTGGACTCCCTGCGGCGGCTGAGGTCCCTGACGGTGGACGACGGCGTGCACACCGTGCTGCCGGGTCACGGGCCGGTCCTGGAGGACGCCCAGGGCGCCGTCGAGTTCTACCTCGCCCACCGCGCCCACCGGCTCGCCCAGGTGGAGACCGCGGTCGAGAACGGCCACAGCTCCCCGGCCGAGGTCGTCGCCCACGTCTACGCAGACGTGGACCGCTCGCTGTGGCCGGCCGCGGAACTCTCGGTCCGCGCCCAGATGGACTACCTCAGCGAGCACGGGCTGATCTAGCACCTGCCGTCCGGATCAGGCCGGGCTCGCGGGGTCTGGTGCCTGGTCCGGCCTCAGCCGCACGGGGCATGCTGGTCCGGGCGGGGCGCTTTGGTGCCGTGCACGCGCGCGTACTCCTCGGCGAGCCAGGGCCCGAGGTCGTCCACGTACGACCGCAGGACGACCGGATCGCCGACGGGTTCCCGGCCGTGGCGTGCCGCGGTACGCAGCTGTGCGGCCCGCTCGGGGTAGTAGGCGGCGAACACCTCGGCCATCTCGCGCAGGTCGCTGGTCCAGCCCTGCCAGCGGGGCATGACCAGGGTGAAGCCGGTGCGGACGAGGTGCCGGGACATGAAGCGCACGAGCGGCCGCCGGGCCTCCTCGGTGTCCTGGGCGCCCTCGATCCGTTCCCGCCAGCGCGGCAGCCACCGGGCGAGGTCACCGTTGGTCTCGCGGGCGAGCAGGGAGTCGGGCCGGTAGCGGGGGAGGTACTCGGCGAGGTCCTCGCCGAGCAGCGGGGTGCACAGGCAGGCCACGAACCAGCCGAGGTCGTACCGCTCCGGCTCGCTCAGCAGCCGCCCCCGGCCGTGGAGCAGCGTGCCGACGCCGTCGATCTGCCCGAACTCTTCGTCGACCGCCTCGCCGAGGGCCCGTACCGCGTCCCGGTCGGCGTCGGCCGGCTCCTCGCGCAGGGCGATCAGGAGGTCCAGGTCGCTGCGCCCCACGCGCGCGGTGCCGCGCGGGATCGACCCGTAGACGTACGCGCTGTGCAGCCGTGGGCCGAAGACGTCCGGGATCCGGTCGCGGGCGGCGGCCACGACCGGGCGGAAGGCGTCCGGTACGCGCGCGAGGGAGCCTTCGCGCTCGATGAAGCCCTGGGCGTCGAGTCCGCGACGGCGGACGGTTTCGGCCATGCCCTCACTGTGCCGCGCGCGGCCGCCCCGGGCCGCTGATTTACGCGCCGCTTTACGCGCGGCGCGTGGGCCCGGCGGGAAGGCAGCCCGCCCGGCACCTGGCGACCAGCCGGAACGGGCAGCCGGGCAGCCGGGCCGCCGGCTCCCGGGGGCGGTCAGCGGCACACGGTCAGCGGGACCTCTTGGCCAGCCTTTCCACGTCGAGCAGGATCACGGCGCGCGCCTCCAGACGGAGCCAGCCGCGCTGGGCGAAGTCCGCGAGGGCCTTGTTCACGGTCTCGCGGGAGGCGCCGACGAGCTGGGCCAGCTCCTCCTGGGTGAGGTCGTGGACGACGTGGATGCCCTCCTCGGACTGCACGCCGAAGCGGCGCGAGAGGTCCAGCAGGGCGCGGGCCACGCGGCCGGGGACGTCGGAGAAGACCAGGTCGGACATGGCGTCGTTGGTCTTGCGCAGACGGCGGGCGACGGCGCGCAGCAGGGCGCCGGCCACCTCCGGGCGGACGTTCAGCCAGGGCTGGAGGTCGCCGTGGCCCAGACCAAGCATCTTGACCTCGGTCAGCGCGCTCGCGGTCGCGGTGCGCGGGCCCGGGTCGAACAGCGACAGCTCACCGATCAGCTCCCCGGGACCGACGACGGCGAGCATGTTCTCGCGGCCGTCGGGGGAGGTGCGGTGCAGCTTGACCTTGCCCTCCGTGACGACGTACAGCCGGTCGCCGGGGTCCCCTTCATGGAAAAGTGAGTCGCCGCGGGCGAGGGTCACCTCACTCATGGAGGCGCGCAGCTCCGCGGCCTGCTCGTCGTCGAGAGCCGCGAAGAGCGGGTTGCGCCGCAGAACGTCGTCCACGAGTTCTCTCCTTGTCGACCTGCTCAGGGGATCTTGCTCCCCCACGTGCCAGGGGACCGTGTTCCCCATTTTGCCGGACGGTCCAAACAGTGTGATCTGTCACAAGGATGCCGCACAGGTGTCCCGGGGTAAGCGTCAGGGGTCCAATCGGGGGCCGGTATACCGGGTCCGGAGCGGATGTCGGTGCCGGGCTTTAGGCTGGCCGGGTGTCCAAATCGCCGGTGAGAGCACAGGCCAAGGGGGCTGGGCGGGTGGTTGTACGTCGTGATTCCGCTGTGGGCGAACGCGCTCCCGGAGGAAGTAGTAAAACGGGTAAATCGGCTGAAAAGCCTGTCGGTCTCGCGGAGACGGACTCCACGCAGGAAGCGCCCGCGAAGAAGGCCGCGAGGAAGGCGACGAAGAAGGCCGCGCCTGCGAAGAGCGTGGCGAAGAAGGCCGTACCCGCGAAAAGCGTCGGGAAGAAGGCCGTACCCGCGAAGGCCGCCGCGAAGAAGGCCGTACCCGGCAAGAGCGCCGTGAAGAAGGCCGCGCCCGTCAAGAAGATCGCGGTCGGGTCGCCGGCCGGCGAGACCGCCACCGCCCTGGTCCGCCGGGCCCGCCGCATCAACCGCGAGCTCGCCGAGGTGTACCCGTACGCCCACCCCGAGCTGGACTTCGACAACCCCTTCCAGCTGCTGGTCGCCACCGTGCTGTCGGCACAGACCACCGACCTGCGGGTCAACCAGACCACTCCGGCGCTCTTCGCCAAGTACCCCACCCCCGAGGACCTCGCCGCCGCCAACCCGGAGGAGGTCGAGGAGATCCTGCGTCCCTGCGGTTTCTTCCGGGCCAAGACCAGGTCGGTCATAGGGCTCTCCAAGGCCCTCACCGAGGACTTCGGTGGCGAGGTGCCCGGCAGGCTGGAGGATCTGGTCAAGCTGCCCGGGGTGGGGCGCAAGACGGCGTTCGTCGTCCTCGGCAACGCCTACGGGCGGCCCGGGATCACCGTGGACACCCACTTCCAGCGGCTGGTCCGCCGCTGGCAGTGGACGGACGAGACCGACCCCGACAAGATCGAGGCCGCCGTCGGCGCCCTCTTCCCCAAGAGCGACTGGACCGACCTGTCCCACCACGTGATCTGGCACGGCCGCCGGATCTGCCACGCCCGCAAGCCCGCCTGCGGGGCCTGCCCCATCGCTCCGCTCTGCCCGGCCTACGGCGAGGGCGAGACGGACCCGGAGAAGGCGCGAAAGCTCCTGAAGTACGAGAAGGGCGGCTTCCCGGGGCAGCGGCTCAGGCCCCCGCAGGCGTACCTGGACGCCGGCGGCAAACCCGCGCCGCCGCTGGGGGCCGCGTGACGGAACGATCTCGGGGTCCTCGGGCGTTGGAGAGGGCAGAGCGACGGGGGTGGCGATGACCAGGGCAAGCGAGACACAGGGCGGTCGGGTGGCGCTCAGCAAGGAGGGGCTGCCGGACTGGCTGGGACCCGTGGCGCACGCCGCCGAGACGGTCCAGCCGCTCCAGCTGAGCCGCTTCCTGCCGCCGGAGAACGGCTCCGGGCGGCAGTCGGCCGTGCTGATCCTGTTCGGCGAGGGGGAGCGCGGCCCGGAGCTGCTGCTCATGGAGCGGGCGGGCTCCCTGCGCTCGCACGCCGGGCAGCCGTCCTTCCCGGGTGGCGCGCTGGATCCGGAGGACGGCGATCCGCAGGGTGAGGGCCCCCTGCGGGCCGCGTTGCGCGAAGCCGAGGAGGAGACCGGGCTCGACCCGTCCGGCGTGCAGCTCTTCGGCGTGCTGCCCCGGCTGTACATCCCGGTCAGCGGGTTCGTCGTCACCCCCGTGCTCGGCTGGTGGCGCGAGCCCAGCCCGGTGGGCGTCGTCGACCCGAAGGAGACCGCGCGGGTCTTCACCGTCCCCGTGGCGGATCTCACGGACCCCGCCAACCGCGCCACCGCCGTCCACCCCAGAGGCCACAGCGGTCCGGCGTTCCTGGTCGAATCGGCCCTGGTCTGGGGCTTCACCGCCGGAGTGATCGACCGTCTCCTGCACTACGCGGGCTGGGAGCGTCCCTGGGACCGGCAGAAGCAGGTCCCGCTCGACTGGCACGCATGACAGGGTGATCCCCGTGCTGTATCCCCCGGGGCACCCCGGGGCCCCGGCCGAGCTGCTGGGAGCGGAGTGAGTAGGCGAGGCCTGAAGCAGTGAACGTGCTGGACATCCTGTTGCTCGTCGCGGCCGTCTGGTTCGCGGTGGTGGGTTACCGCCAGGGCTTCGTCGTCGGCATCCTGTCGGTGATCGGGTTCCTGGGCGGCGGCCTGGTCGCCGTGTACACGCTGCCCGTCATCTGGGACGCCGTGACCGGCCAGGCGGAGGTCGGTACCACCGCCGCCGTCGTGGCGGTGGTCGTCGTCATCGTCTGCGCCTCCGTGGGCCAGGCCCTGACCACCCATCTCGGCAACAAGCTGCGCCGGCACATCACCTGGTCCCCGGCCCGCGCCCTGGACGCCACCGGCGGCGCGCTGGTCAACGTCATCGCGATGCTCCTGGTGGCCTGGCTGATCGGCTCCGCCCTGGCCGGCACGACCCTGCCCACGCTCGGCAGGGAGGTCCGCGGCTCCAAGGTGCTCCTCGGCGTCTCCCGGGCCCTGCCCCAGCAGGCCGACACCTGGTTCGCGGACTTCTCCTCCGTGCTCGCGCAGAACGGCTTCCCGCAGGTCTTCAGCCCGTTCTCCGACGAGCCGATCAAGGACGTGCGGCCGCCCGACCCGGCCCTCGCCGACAGCCCGGTCGCCCTGCGCGCCCAGCGCTCCATCGTCAAGGTCACCGGCACCGCCCAGAGCTGCGGCAAGGTCCTGGAGGGCACCGGTTTCGTCTTCGGGGACCGCCGCGTGATGACCAACGCGCACGTGGTCGGCGGGGTGGACGAGCCGACGGTGCAGATAGGCGGCGAGGGCCGCAGGTACGACGCCAAGGTCGTGCTGTACGACTGGAAGCGCGACATCGCCGTACTCGACGTACCGGACCTGAGGGCGACCGCGCTGCGGTTCACGACCCGGGACGCGAGCGGCGGGGACGGCGCGATCGTCGCCGGCTTCCCGGAGAACGGCTCGTACGACGTGCGTGCCGCGCGCGTGCGCGGGCGCATCACGGCCAACGGCCCGGACATCTACCACCGCGGCACGGTCCGCCGCGACGTGTACTCGCTGTACGCCACCGTCCGTCAGGGCAACTCCGGCGGCCCGCTGCTCACTCCGGACGGCAAGGTGTACGGCGTGGTGTTCGCCAAGTCCCTCGACGACGCGGACACGGGCTACGCCCTGACGGCCGACGAGATCCAGGCCGACGTCGAGCGGGGCCGTACGGCGAACGAGCAGGTGGGTACGGACAGCTGCGCCCTGTAGGGCGACGCGGGGCGGTCAGCTCCGCGGGTGACGCAGGCGCACGGACACCCAGCGGGCCCGGCGGCGCAGGATGCGCGGAATCCCCACCCGCAGGTCGCCTTCCGCGAGTTGCGGGGTGCCTCGCTGAGGCGTGCTCAGGCCCGTGGCCGAGCGGCGGTTGCGGGGTGCGTCACTGTAGTCGTGCGTCCAGCCCATACCCCGACGTGTGCCCCCGCCCCAAGGTCGATAACCGCCCGCACGCCCCCCAATTGGCCTATGCGGAAGGCATGTGGCCGTTCGGGGGACAGGCGTTCAGGAACCGGCACACCACGCGCGGCCGGCCCGTCACCCACGGCTCACCGTCCGGGCGGTGCGTCACCGGTCCGGCTCGGGGTCCTTGAGCCAGTTGACCAGCTCCGTGGAGAAGGCCGCCGGGTCCTCTTCGTGCGGGAAGTGGCCGAGGCCGTCGAACAGCCGCCAGCGGTAGGGCGCTTCGACGAACTCGCCCGAACCGGCCGCGCTGCGCGTGCGGGTGACCGGGTCCAGGGAGCCGTGCAGATGCAGCGTGGGCACCCGCACCGGCCGCTTCATCCGGCGGTAGAACTGCACGCCGTCCGGGCGGGCCAGGGAACGCACCAGCCAGCGGTACGGCTCGATGGCGCAATGCGCCGTGGAGGGGATGCACATGGCCCGCTGGTACGTCTCCACGGCCGCGTCCTCGGGCAGCCGCGGCCCGGACCAGTCCCGGATCAGCCGGCCCACCAGCGCGCCCCCGTCGGCGGTCAGTTGACGCTCCGGCAGCCATGGCCGCTGGAAGCCCCAGATGTAGGAGTTCGCGGCCGTCTGCCGGGCGTCCCGCAGCATCGCCGCGCGCCAGCGCCTCGGATGCGGCATGGACGACACGGCGAGGCGCCGCACGAGCTTGGGCCGCATGGCCGCCGCCGTCCACGCCAGGTAGCCGCCGAGGTCGTGTCCGACCAGCGCGGCGTCCGGCTCGCCGAGCGAGCGGATCACGCCGGTGACGTCCAGGGCCAGGTTGGCGGGGTCGTACCCGCGGGGCGTGCGGTCGCTGCCGCCGACGCCCCGCAGGTCCATCGCCACCGCCCGGTATCCCGCGTCCGCGAGCGCGGCCAGCTGGTGCCGCCACGTCCACCAGAACTGCGGGAAGCCGTGCAGAAGCAGCACCAGGGGGCCGTCGCCCAGCTCGGCGATGTGGAAGCGGGCGCCGTTGGCGGCGACGTCCCGGTGAGTGACCTGCCTCCCGTCCGGGAGGTCGATCCGCACGGGCGAGAGGGCGGCTGGGTCCGTCATGACGACGAGCGTGCCACAGCCTCGATGGCCGCGGGAGCCCGGTCCTCGGCGAGCTCCGGGCGCGGATGCGGCTTGGCGTTCTGCAGGACGCCCGCCGTCTCCTTCACCGAGGCGGCCACCTTCTGCGGGCCGCGGCCCTTCTTGGCCTTCTTCGCGAACACCACGCCCAGGAGCGCGAGGAGCCCGGCGACGAGCACGTTGGCCGCGAAGGACAGCAGGAAGCAGACGGCCAGGTTCCAGCCGCTCCAGGTCCTGATGCCGTACGCCAGGGCGAAGTTGAGCATCGGCAGGGAGAACACCAGCACCGCGCCGGCGATGGAGAACGCGCCGCCGCTCACCGCGCCCTTCTTCACGTCGCGCTTGAGCTGGGCCTTGGCCAGCGCGATCTCGTCGTGCACCAGCGCCGACATTTCGGTCGTCGCCGAGGCGAACAGCTGGCCGATGCTGCGTTCGGCGCCGACCGGGCTGCCGTCGGGTGCGCTCATCGCGTTCTCCCTCAGAAGTCTGTTGTGCCGCACGTGCACTGTGGGGAACGGCCGTCCTGCTCGTACGGCCATCCGGGTAGCCGTCGTGCGCGCGCGGCCGTCTTGTTTTGTACCGTCTCGTCAGATCATGCCGGACGGTCGCCCTCCTCGCCTGCCCCGCCCGGTACTTCCGCAAGCCCGTGGCGTGCCGCGGCGGCCCGTTCGGCGGCCAGCCGCCGGTGTTCGGCGGCCTTGCGCTCGTGGATCTCGGCCATGCGGAGGTGGTACGCCGGGTCGTCCTGCTCGTAGACGTCCGGTACGCCGTCGAGGTCCTCGTCGCGCTCCTCGTCCTCGCACAGCCTGCGGTACCGGGCGTTGCGCAGCTTCAGCAGCACTGTCGCGCACACCGCCGCGATCAGCGACCCGGTGAGGACGGCCGCCTTCACCTCGTCCGTGAGCACGGTGTCACCGTCGAAGGCCAGCTCGCCGATGAGCAGCGAGACCGTGAAGCCGATCCCGGCGAGCGAGGCCACGGCGAAGACGTCGGCCCATGCCAGCTCCGCGCTGAGCTGCGCGCGGGTGAAGCGGGCGGTCAGCCAGGTCCCGCCGAAGATGCCGACGGTCTTGCCCACGACCAGGCCGAGCACCACGCCGAGCGTCTCGGGCTTGGCGAACACGTCCCCGAGCGCCCCGCCGGATATCGGGACACCGGCGCTGAACAGGGCGAACAGGGGTACGGCGAGACCGGCCGACAGGGGCCGTACCAGATGCTCGATGTGTTCGGCGGGTGAGTGCTCCTCCCCTTCCCGGGTGGTGCAGCGCAGCATCAGGCCCATCGCGACGCCGGCGACGGTGGCGTGCACGCCGCTGTTGTACATCAGCGCCCAGATGACGAGGGCGAGCGGCACGTACACGTACCAGCCGCGTACTCCCTTGCGCAGCAGCAGCCAGAAGACGGCGAGGGCGGCGGCGGCCCCGCCGAGGGCGGCGAAGTTCAGTTGTGCGGTGAAGAAGATCGCGATGATCAGGATCGCGAAGAGGTCGTCGACGACCGCGAGGGTGAGCAGGAAGGCGCGCAGGGCGCTGGGCAGTGAGGTGCCGATGACCGCGAGGACGGCGAGCGCGAAGGCGATGTCGGTGGCGGTGGGCACCGCCCAGCCCTGCAGGGAGCCGTTTCCGGCGAGGTTGGTGAGCGCGTAGACGAGCGCGGGTACGGCCATCCCGCACAGCGCCGCCACGACGGGGAGGACGGCCGCCCTGGGGTCGCGCAGATCGCCTGCGACCAGCTCGCGCTTGAGTTCGATGCCGGCGACGAAGAAGAACACCGCGAGCAGTCCGTCGGCGGCCCAGTGGGCGACGGAGAGGTGCAGGCCGACGGTCTCGGGGCCGAGGTGGAAGTGGCTGACGCTCGCGTAGCTGTGGCGCAGAGCGGGGAGGTTCGCCCAGAGCAGCGCCGCCACGGTGGCGAGGAGCAGCAGGATGCCGCCGACGGTCTCGGTGCGCAGCGCGTCCGCGACGTAGGTCCGCTCGGGCAGGGACAGACGACCGAGGGCCTTGCGGGCGGTGGTGCGGGCGCGGGGCGCGGTCACGGGGAGACCTCCGGGGCAGGCGAAACTCACATGCCGACCAGACTTCCCGGCGCACCTGACGTGCCGCGTCGCGCGACACTTTGCTTAGTTTACCTAAGCTGGCGCGTGCCAGGTCCGGTGATCTTCACCGTAGACCCGCGTGGGGCACCCGGCACGTTCGCCGGCCGGGTGTCCCACGGGGTGCGGCTCACTCTTCCCGTCCGCTCAGTCCTCGCTGGGCGCCGCGGGCAGTTTGTCCTGGATCAGCGTCATGACCGTGGAGTCGGTCAGGGTGGTGACATCGCCCAGCTGACGGTTCTCGGCGACGTCCCGCAGCAGGCGGCGCATGATCTTGCCGGAGCGTGTCTTCGGCAGCTCCGCCACCGGCAGGATCCGCTTGGGCTTGGCGATCGGCCCGAGCGTGGCGCCGACGTGGTTGCGCAGGTCGCCGATGAGCTTGTCGTCCTCCGTGGCCGTGCCGCGCAGGATGACGAACGCGACGATGGCCTGGCCGGTGGTCTCGTCCGCGGCGCCCACGACGGCGGCCTCGGCGACCGACGGGTGCGAGACGAGCGCCGACTCCACCTCGGTGGTGGAGATGTTGTGCCCGGAGACGAGCATCACGTCGTCCACCCGGCCCAGCAGCCAGATGTCCCCGTCGTCGTCCTTCTTCGCCCCGTCCCCGGCGAAGTACTTGCCCTCGAAGCGGGACCAGTAGGTGTCGATGAACCGCTGGTCGTCGCCCCAGATGGTGCGCAGCATCGACGGCCACGGCTCGGTCAGCACCAGATAGCCGCCGCCGCCGTTGGGCACCTCGTTCGCCTCGTCGTCGACGACGGTCGCGCTGATGCCGGGCAGCGGGCGCTGCGCCGAACCGGGCTTGGTCTCGGTGACACCGGGCAGCGGTGTGATCATCATGGCGCCGGTCTCGGTCTGCCACCACGTGTCCACGACGGGCGTCCGGTCGGCGCCGATGTGCTTGCGGTACCAGACCCAGGCCTCGGGGTTGATGGGCTCACCGACCGACCCCAGGACGCGCAGGCTGCTCAGATCGAACTTGGCGGGGATGTCGTCGCCCCACTTCATGAACGTCCGGATCGCGGTCGGCGCGGTGTAGAGGGTCGTGACCTTGTACTTCTGCACGATCTCCCAGAACCGGCCCTGGTGGGGGGTGTCCGGCGTGCCCTCGTACATCACCTGCGTCGCGCCGTTGGCCAGCGGGCCGTACACGATGTAGGAGTGCCCGGTCACCCAGCCGACGTCGGCCGTGCACCAGTACACGTCCGTCTCCGGCTTGAGGTCGAAGACCGCCCAGTGGGTGTAGGCCGCCTGGGTGAGGTAGCCGCCGGAGGTGTGCAGGATGCCCTTGGGCTTCCCCGTCGTGCCGGAGGTGTAGAGGATGAACAGCGGGTGCTCCGCCTCGAACGCCTCCGGGGTGTGCTCGGCGGACTGCCGGCCCACCAGCTCGTCCCACCACACGTCCCGCTCGCCGTCCCAGGCCACTTCCTGGCCGGTTCGGCGCACCACGAGCACGTGCTCGACATTGCCCGCCTTCTCGACCGCCTCGTCCACGGCCGGCTTGAGCGCGGACGGCTTGCCGCGCCGGTAGCCGCCGTCGGCGGTGATGACGACCTTGGCGTCCGCGTCCTGGATCCGGGTCGCGAGCGCGTCCGCCGAGAAGCCGCCGAAGACGACCGAGTGCGCCGCGCCGATCCGGGCCGAGGCCAGCATCGCGATCGCGGTCTCCGGGATCATCGGCATGTAGATGGCGACGCGGTCGCCCTTTCGCACGCCCAGCTCCAGCAGGGCGTTGGCGGCCCTGGAGACCTCGTCCTTCAGCTCCGCGTAGGTGATCGCGCGGGTGTCGCCGGGCTCACCCTCGAAGTGGATGGCGACGCGGTCCCCGTGCCCGGCCTCCACATGCCGGTCCACGCAGTTGTACGCGACGTTCAGCTCGCCGTCCTTGAACCACTTCGCGAACGGCGGGTTCGACCAGTCCAGCGTCTCGGTCGGTTCCTTGGCCCAGGTCAGCCGACGGGCCTGCTCGGCCCAGAAGCCGAGCCTGTCAGCCTTGGCCTGTGCATACGCCTCCGCGGTGACGTTGGCGTCCGCGGCCAGGTCGGCGGGTGGCGCGAACCTGCGCTCTTCCTTGAGCAGGTTGGCCAGGCTTTCGTTGCTCACGACATCTCCCGTTCGAAGGGTGTCCGTTGTGTCCCAGGCCACAGCTCATCAGACCGGGGGTCCGATGACAAGGGTCGACCGGAAAATTGGTTTAGACCTGTCCTCGGTTTGTCGAGCCTACCGGTCCGTGTACCCCCTCACCTCGGCCGACGCCCTCCCTGACGTTCTCCCTGACGTCCTCGAACACCGTTCCTCCCTCCGTTCCCGCGAGCAGGTACGCCTGTGCCTCGCCCACGTGGAAGTACATGCCGTGCAGCTCCAGTTCTCCCGCGGCCAGGGCGCGGGCGACCGGCCCGTGCGCCCGCAGGTGCGCCAGTTGCTGGACGACATTGGTCAGGCACAGCTGTTCCACCTCGTCCGCGGGTTCCCGCCCGGCCAGCCGGGCCCGGTCGTGCCGGCCGCCCGCCATCCGTGCCAGGCTCGGCAGCCCGTGCCGCAGCCACCGCTGCAGCGGAGTGCTCCCGCCCCCGGCCCCGGTGGTGGCCAGCGCCTGCATCGCCCCGCACCCGGAGTGCCCGCACACCGTGATCGAGCGCACCCCGAGCACGTCCACCGCGTACTCGATGGCGGCCGCCACCGAGTCGTCGCCGTGTTCCCCGCCCGGCGGCGGCACCAGGTTGCCGACGTTGCGGACGACGAACAGGTCGCCGGGACCACTGGCGGTGATCATCGACGTGACGAGCCGGGAGTCGGCGCAGGTGAGGAAGAGCTGCGCGGGCCGCTGGCCCTCCCGGGCCAGCCGCGCCAGCTCCTCGCGCACCAGCGGCGCGGTGTTCCGCTGGAACGAGCTGATGCCACGCGCCAGTTCTCCTGCGGCCTCCTGCCCCACCGGTGCGGCGGTGGTACCGGCGAAGCAGGACTGGTGGTTGCGCCAGGGGGTCCAGGGGCGGCACCGGCACCCGGCGGACGGGACCTGTCCGGCGGTGCGGATTCCGCCGCGCCGGCCCGCCAGCTCGGCTCTTCCTCCCCGCGCGGTGTGGGCACTGCGCCAGTCCTGCAGCGACTCGTACGCCGCGTGGTCCATGAACGAACCGTCCAACTCCACGACGGCGTGGGCGCCCTGGGGTACGAGATGCAGGGCTCTGCTGAGCCGGGGCACCGCGAGGAACGTCAGCTGGCCGCGGACACGTACGTGGTGGACTCCTTTCTCCTCTTCGTGGGTGATGCGCGTGTGGGTGAGGCGGTGCAGGGCGATGGCGACGGCCACGGCGATGCCGAGGCACACGCCCTGCAGGACGCCGAGGAACACCACGCCGAGTGCGGTCACGGCGTAGACCGGCACTTCCCGGTGGCGTGTCACCGTGCGGATGTGGTGCAGGGACACCATCTGGATGCCGACGGCCATCACCAGGGCGGCCAGGGAGGCGAGCGGGATCTCCTCCAGGAGCGGGACCATCAGCAGCGCGGCGACTACTACGAGAACGCCGTGCAGCATCGTGGAGTTCCGGCTGACCGCACCCGATTTCACGTTCGCGGTACTGCGCACCGCCACACCCGCGACCGGCAGCCCGCCGAGGGCTCCCGAGACGATGTTGGCGGCGCCCTGCCCGAGCAGCTCCCGGTCCAGACCGGAGCGGCCGACGCGGGACTGGGGGCCGGAACGGGAGGCGACCAGTTTGTCGACGGCCACCGCACCGAGCAGCGACTGCACGCTGCACACCAAAGTGGTGGTGAGCACGGCGGCCACGACGCCGAGCACCGGACCCTCGGGCAGTCCGGCGAGAGCGTGGCTGCGCCAGGACGGCAGGTCGACCCGGGGCAGGGCGAGGCCGGTGAGGGCGGCGGTAGCCGTGGCTCCGGTGACGGCTACCAGAGCTGCCGGCACCCCGCGCAGCAGCCTGCCGGCGCGCCCGGGCAGCCGCGGCCAGGCCAGCAGCAGGGCCAGGGTCAGCACGCTCATCGACACCGACGCCGGGTGCAGGCCGGCCAACTGCGCGGGAAGATCGCGCAGATTGGCGAGGACGGAACTGTCCGGGCTGCCGCCGAGGACGATGTGCAGCTGGGCGACGGCGATGGTGATGCCGATGCCGGCGAGCATGCCGTGCACCACGGCCGGACTGACCGCGAGCGCGCCGCGCGCCACCCGTAGACAGCCGAGGCCGAGCTGGGCGAGACCGGCGAGCACGGTGATGCCGCAGGTCGCCCGCCAGCCGTAACGGTCGATCAGGTCGGCGGTGACGACGGTGAGTCCGGCGGCGGGCCCGCTGACCTGGAGGGGGCAGCCGCCCAGCCGTCCGGCGACGATTCCGCCGACCGCGGCGGCGACGAGACCGGCCTGGAGCGGGGCGCCGGTGGCCAGGGCGATGCCGAGGGAGAGGGGCAGGGCGATCAGGAAGACCGCGACGGACGCGGACAGGTCGGCGCCCTCGACGCGCAGGCGTCGGCGCGTCGGTGCGGGGCTGTGCGGCGGGTGGGGGTGCGGGGTGTGAGGCGGTGCGCAGGCTGACATGTTCCCGTCTCCTCCGGGGCGGCGCGGTCGCGGACTGGGATGGGACCCGCGTGTGGGCGGGGTCGGTCGCGGCCGTGGGTCACGGCGTGCATCGGCGGGATGGATCAACGCTCGGTAAAAGAACCGTAATGCGATGTAAAGGTAAAGCATAGTTTTCCGGGGCAAATGGGTCAGAAGATCGCCTTCAGGAGTGAACTAATCATTTGATCGGCTTGTCGTACTAATTCCTTCTCGGTCCCGTGTCATCTTGGCGGCGCCGCCGGGACAAGCCCGGCACATCACCCGAAACGGCCCTCATCAGCGTGTGTCTGAGAGAAGGAAGAAGGTGGGCGGAACATGGCCGCCACCCACAGGATCGCCGTCGGCGCGATGGTCGCCGCGGCCTGTGCGGCGTCGCTCGCTGGTTGCGCGACCGACTCCACCGGCAAGAAGGAAGGGGCGTCCGGCCCGCGGAAGGGGGCACCGGCACCGGGCAGCGTCTTCCGGCTGATCGGCGACGGATCCACCGCGTACACGGGATCACAGCCTCATCTGCCCGTCCCCGAGCGGCTGAGCCCTGGTCAAAAGCCCCCGCAGTTCGTCGTGTTCTCCTGGGACGGCGCGGGCGAGGACAGTCAGAAGCTGTTCTCGCACTTCCGCGAGGTCGCCAAGGAGAACAACGCGACCATGACGTACTTCCTCAGCGGCGTGTACACGCTGCCCGAGGAGAAACGTGACCTGTACAAGCCACCACAGCACTCGCCGGGCCGCTCCGACATCGGCTTCAACGACGAGCAGGGCATCGCCGACACCCTTGAGCAGGTCCGGCAGGCCTGGCTGGAGGGCAACGAGATCGGCACCCATTTCAACGGTCACTTCTGCGGACCGGACGGCGGGGTCGGCACCTGGTCGGTGGACGAGTGGAAGAGCGAGATCGCCCAGGCCAAGAAGTTCGTGGAGTCCTGGAAGACCAACACCGGGAGGAAGGCGGACGCCCCGCTGCCCTTCGACTACGAAAAGGAGCTGATCGGCGCTCGCACCCCCTGCCTGGAAGGGCAGAAGAACTTCATGAAGGCCGCCCGCCAGCTGGGCTTCCGCTACGACTCCAGCGGGGTCAACGACCAGGTCTGGCCCAAGAGGAAGGACGGACTGTGGGACCTGTCGATGCAGCTGGTGCCGTTCCCGGGCCACACCTATGAGCAGCTGACCATGGACTACAACTTCATGGTGAACCAGTCCGGCACCGAGACCCAGGGCGACCCGGACAAGTTCGACTACTGGGGCGACCAGATGCGCGACGGCCTGCTCAAGGGCTTCTACCGCGCCTACGACGGCAACCGCGCGCCCCTGATCATCGGCAACCACTTCGAGTCGTGGAACGGCGGCACCTACATGCGTGCCGTCGAAGACGTGGTGAAGGAGGTGTGCACCAAGCCGGAGGTGCGCTGCGTGTCCTTCCACCAGCTGGTCGACTGGCTGGACGCCCAGGACCCGCAGACCCTGGCGAGACTGCGCACCCTGGAGGTGGGTGAGGCACCCCGGCAGGGCTGGGCGTCCTTCCTGTCCGGCCGGCCGGCCCCGGCGCCCAAGGGCGTTCCCGGGGCGCCGGCGGACAAGCGGTAGGCGTCAGACGGGCGTCGCCACACTCTCGCCGAGCACGAAGTGGGGGTCGACCTGCGCCGCCAGGTCGGCCCCGGTGCGCTCGTTCCCCCAGTTCTCGGCGTTCTTCAGGTGGAAGTGCACCATCTGGCGGGTGTAGCGCTCCCAGTCGCGCCGCGCGTAAGTGGCGTCGACGGTGGCCCGGAGAGTCTCCAGGGCGCGGGTGTTGGCCTCCTCCAGGAGGTCGAACCGGGGCGGGCGGCCCTTCTCCATGGCACGCACCCAGTCGGAGCGCCCGACCGTCACGAGCAGGTCGTCCCCGACCTCTTCGCGCAGGAAGTCGATGTCGTCCGGTTCCTGGATCTTGTTGCCGACGACCTTCAGGGCGACGCCGAAGTCGCGGGCGTACTCCTTGTACTGGCGGTAGACGGAGACCCCCTTCCGGGTCGGTTCGGCGACGAGGAACGTCATGTCGAAGCGGGTGAACATGCCGGAGGCGAAGGAGTCCGAACCGGCCGTCATGTCGACCACGACGTACTCGTCGGGGCCGTCGACGAGGTGGTTCAGGAACAGCTCCACCGCTCCGGTCTTGGAGTGGTAGCAGGCGACCCCCAGGTCGGCGTCCGTGAAGGGGCCCGTGACCATCAAACGGACGGCGCCGCCGTCGAGTTCCACCGGACGCGCGCAGGCGTCGTAGACCGGATTGGGCTCCCGCACCCGGACCAGCCGCGAGCCCTCGCCGGGCGGGGTCGTCTTGATCATCGTCGCGGCCGAGGTGATGCGCGGATTGCTGCCGCGCAGGTAATCCTTGATCAGCGGCAGCCGATCGCCCATGGCGGGCAGCGCCGCCGCCTCCTCCTCGGTGAGGCCGAGTGCGGGGCCGAGGTGCTGGTTGATGTCCGCGTCGACGGCGACCACCGGGGCGCCGACGGCCGCGAGATGGCGGATGAAGAGGGAGGAGAGCGTGGTCTTGCCGCTGCCGCCCTTTCCGACGAAAGCAATTTTCATGTTCACCAACAGTAGTTGGCAGATAGCTGTGCGTGTCGTCGGAGAGTGAAGAAGACCACTCCTTCGTGGGGTGGGGCGGCCGGGTGCGTACTGTCGTACTCATGAGTACGACAGGTGCGGCCGCCGATCCGCTCGCGGCCCTTGGGGCACTGCCCGGTGTGGCCGAGTCCGTCGAATCCGTGCGCAAGGCCGTGGACCGGGTCTACGGGCACCGGGTCATGCGGCGCCGCAGCAACGAGATCACCTCCGAGGCGGCCCTGCGCGGAGCCCGCGGCTCGGCGGCGCTGTCCGGCGCGGACTGGGCTCTGGAGGAGGTGCGGCGGCGCACCGACTTCAGTGTCGACACCGAGGCCCGTGTGATGGGCGCGGCTCTGCGGCTGTCCGCCGAGGCGGGCCAGCTGCTGTCCATCTGGCGCCAGTCGCCCCTGCGGGTGCTGGCCCGGCTGCACCTGGTGGCCGCGGCGAGCGGCGACGACCGGGTCGGCAGGCCGCGCCAGGCCGGCGAACCGGTGGACGAGCCGCTGATCGAGCTGCCGCTGCCGGACGCGGCGGAGGTCTCGGGCCGGCTGGAGGGGCTGGCGGACCTGATCATCACCGGCACCTCGGCCCCCGCGCTGGTGACGGCCGCCGTGGTGCACGGCGAGCTGCTCGCGCTGCGGCCCTTCGTCTCCCACAACGGCCTGGTCGCGCGCACGGCCGAGCGGATCGTGCTGATCGGCAGCGGCCTGGACCCGAAGGCGGTCTGCCCGGCCGAGGTCGGCTATGCCGAGCTGGGCCGCGCCTCCTACCTGGCCGCCCTCGACGGCTACGTCTCCGGCACCCCCGAGGGCATGGCGGCGTGGATCACCCACTGCGGCCGGGCGGTGGAGCTGGGCGCGCGCGAGTCGACGGCGGTGTGCGAGGCGCTGCAGCGCGGCGCGGCCTGAGGGGTTCCCGGGCGGAGGAGCTTCCCGGACAAGGGTTGCGGCGGTACGAGTGCTCGTACCGCCGCTGGCATGCTCACCCGGTTACCAAGCGTCCTCGAAATGTCGCCCATCAGGTCGGGATGCTTTGCCCGTCACCTGGTGCGGCTGGCCCGTAATCGACGGGTCGACGTCGCGTGGGTGCCCGGTGTTCATGCTGGGTCCGTGGGCCAAGTGCGTAGTAGTAGGGGATCCTCGCGGATGTCCTTTGGTCTCGCGGGCCTACGTTCTTTGTACCCCGAGCCGGGATGAAGCGGAACCCCTGCCCGCACTTCTTTACTTTCGGGATCAAACGTGGCGAAACGGGCGACGGTCAGGTCGTGCCGCGACGCCGGCTGGTGTACCAGACGAGCCCGGCGGTCGCCGCCGCCGCGCTTATGGCCGCCGCCGCGACCAGCGCCGGGCGGGGCGGCACGGAGAACGTGGGCAGCCGCTTCTTGAGCGGGACCGGGCGGCGGAACTCCAGCACCGGCCACCCGCGCGCGAGTGCCTCGCGGCGCAGCGCGCGGTCCGGGTTCACGGCGTGCGGGTGCCCGACGGTCCGGAGCATCGGCAGATCGGTCGCCGAGTCGCTGTAGGCGTAGCAGCGCTCGAGGTCGTAGCCCTCGGACGCGGCCAGTTCCTTGACGGCCTCGGCCTTCGTCGGGCCGTAGGCGTAGTACTCCACCTCTCCGGTGAAGCAGCCGTCGTCACCCACGACCATGCGGGTGGCGACCACCCGGTCCGCGCCCAGCAGTTCGCCGACCGGCTCGACCACCTCCGCGCCCGAGGTGGACACGATCACGACGTCCCGGCCGGCCGCGTGGTGCTCCTCGATGAGCGAGGCGGCCTCGTCGTAGATGATCGGGTCGATCAGGTCGTGCAGGGTCTCGGCGACGATCTCCCGCACCTGCTGGACGTTCCAGCCTCGGCACAGCGCGGAGAGATACTCCCGCATGCGCTCCATCTGGTCGTGGTCCAGGCCGCCGGCCAGGAAGACGAACTGGGCGTATGCGGTACGCAGGGCGTCCCTGCGGTTGATCAGCCCGCCTTGGTAGAAGGACTTGCTGAAGGTGAGCGTGCTCGACTTCGCAATGACCGTCTTGTCCAGGTCAAAGAAGGCTGCCGCACGGGGCAAGGAGTGGTTTTCCACGTCCCAGAGCATAGGCGCCCACCATTCGGCGTAAGGTGGGGCGCGTGGGTTTGCCTGAGAGGGCTCTCGGGTACACCATGGAAGTCACGGATCGTTCGCGACCGTGCTAACCCGGCCCGACTCCTCCCCCCCCGAGTCGGCCGTGGGGACGACCCCCGCTCTCCCCCCCGGCGGGGGTCGTCGCATGTCCGGATGGGTTTTCTCCCTCCTCTCCTCTCGTCACACAGCCCCAGGGCCGGCGTCGCACCGCCATGGCCGCCGCCTCCGCCTGCCCGTGATCGGTAACGCACCGTAATCATCGGATTGCTCTGTGGAACTCGCACACGGATCAGTACACGAGTCACCGGTAGGGGTGACGAAGTTATTCACAGGGTCGGGGTTGTCCACAGTTATCGACCAAGATCCACATTATTTCGCGGCTCGCTGCACCGTGATTCCAGCGCCCTCCGGCTCCGGCGAGTTCATGGCCGGTTCCGATTGCCGGTGTGCGTATGGCCGGTTCCTATCGGCCGCTCATATGGAGACCGTTTGCAGGTTCTTCACACCTTTGGGAATCGCGTGCCCGCGGGGTTGCGCGGGCCCACGCAGCGAAGGGGGAACACCCGTGACCGGAACCGTCACCCACGATCCGCCGCCCGGCCCCGGCGGCCGGGCATGCCGGCCGCTCATCGTCACCGAGGACGCGGCGCTCTTGGACGATCTGCTGCGCCTGTGCGCGGCGGCGGGCGCCACACCCGAGGTCCATCACGGCGTACCGGAATCCGGCGACGGCTGGGCGGCGGCCCCGCTCGTGCTCGTCGGCGACGACGCCGCCCGCCGGGTGAGCGGTGCCGCGCGCCGTCCCGGAGTGGTGCTGGTCGGCCGTGACCAGGATGACCCGGGGGTGTGGAAACGAGCCGTCCAGATCGGTGCCGACCATGTCCTGATGCTTCCCGACGGCGAGGCGTGGCTTGTGGACCGTATCGCCGACGTCGCCGAGGGCGTCGGCCGCCCGGCCCTCACCGTCGGAGTGATCGGCGGCCGGGGTGGGGCCGGAGCGTCCACGCTCGCGTGCGCGCTCGCCGTCACCTCCGCGCGCGAGGGGCTGCGCACCCTTCTGGTGGACGCCGATCCGCTCGGGGGCGGACTCGACGTACTTCTCGGCGGCGAGGGGGCCGAAGGGCTGCGCTGGCCCGCCTTCGCCGCCTCCCGCGGCCGGGTCGGCGGCGGCGCCCTGGAGGAGTCGCTGCCCCAGTTGCACTCCCTCCGCGTGCTCAGCTGGGACCGCGGCGACTGCGTCGCCGTTCCGTCGCCCGCGGTGCGCGCCGTGCTGGCCGCCGCCCGGCGACGCGGCGGCACGGTCGTGGTGGATCTGCCCCGCCGTCTCGACGACGGGGTCGCCGAAGCCCTCGCCCAGCTCGACCTGGCGCTGCTCGTCGTCCCGGCGGAACTGCGGGCGCTCGCAGCCGCCGGCCGTGTCGCCTCCGCCGTCGGCATGGTCGTACGGGACCTGCGGGTAGCGGTCCGCGGGCCCTACGCACCCGGCCTGGACGGCCACGAGGTGGCCCGGCTGCTCGGCCTGCCACTGGCCGGCGAGGTCCCCGTCGAACCGGCGCTGCTGCGCCCTCAGGGTGGCGCGAAGCCCCCCGGCGCGTCCGGGCGCGGCCCACTGGCCCGCTTCTGCGCGCACTTCTGGGAGCGCGCGCTGGTCGAGGCGGGAGGCACCCGATGACCCTGCCCGGACTCGACCGGGCCGACGGCGCGGCCCTGCTCGACGGCGTCCGCCGCCGGCTCGCCGAGAGCGGTGCCGAACCCACACCCGCGCGCGTGGCCCAGGCACTGCGCGAACAGGGCCGGGTGCTCGGCGGCGCGGAGATCCTCGGCGCCGCCGAGCACCTGCGGTCCGAACTCGTGGGCACCGGTCCCCTGGAAGCGCTGCTCGCGGACCCGGACGTCACCGACGTCCTGGTCTCCGCCCCGGACCGGGTGTGGGTGGACCGCGGCGGCGGCCTGGAGCTGACCCCGGTGACCTTCCCGGACGCGGCGGCCGTACGGCGCCTTGCCCAGCGGCTGGCCGGCGTGGCCGGGCGCCGGCTGGACGACGCCCGGCCCTGGGCGGACGCACGGCTGCCCGACGGAACCCGGCTGCACGCGGTGCTGCCCCCGGTCGCCGTCGGCTGTACCTGCCTGGCCCTGCGGGTGGTACGGCCCCGGGCCTTCACCGTGGAGGAGCTCGTCGCGGCCGGGACGGTGCCGCCCGGCGGCGACCGGATCCTGAGGGCGCTGCTGGGAGCCCGGCTCTCCTTCCTGGTCAGCGGCGGCACGGGATGCGGCAAGACCACCTTGCTCAGCGCACTGCTCGGCCTGGTCGGACCGGGCGAACGGATCGTGCTGGCCGAGGACTCGGCCGAGCTGCGGCCGGACCACCCGCACGTCGTCCGGTTGGAGACCCGGCCCGCCAACCAGGAGGGCGCGGGCCTGGTCACCCTGGAGGACCTCGTACGGCAGGCGCTGCGGATGCGGCCGGACCGGCTGGTCGTCGGCGAGGTGCGCGGACCCGAGGTCGTGCATCTGCTCGCGGCCCTCAATACCGGCCACGAGGGCGGCGCTTGCACGATCCATGCCAACGCCGCCGCGGACGTACCGGCCCGGCTGGAGGCGCTGGCCACGGCCGCCGGGCTGGACCGGGCCGCGCTGCACAGCCAGCTGGCAGCCGCCGTCTCGGTGGTGGTGCACCTCGTGCGGGACCGGTCCGGGCGGCGCCGGATCGACGAGGTGCATGTGCTGGAGCGGGACGCCACCGGGCTGGTGCGGACGGTACCGGCACTGCGCTGGGGCGAGCGGGCGTTCGCGCGGGAGCGGGGGTGGGAGCGGCTGCGGCACCTCCTGGGCTCCTCGGACGAGTTCACGGACGGGTGAGATTCGACCGGGCGGAATCCACGAGCCGGTTGGGATTCCCGAGCGGGTCGGGGTCCACGTGCGGGTCGGGGTCCACGAGCGGGTCGGGATTCCGGAGCGGGTCGGGGTCCACGTGCGGGTCGGGATTCCGGAGCGGGTGAGGCCCTGGGGAATGACGAGAGAGGTGACGGAAGTGATCGGTGAGACGTCCGTGGGCGCCGCGCTGCTCTGTATCGGCGCGATGGTCTGGCTGCTGGGCGGTCGGCACTACGGGGTGCGCAAGGCCCGGCTGCTGCTGGCCGGCGGCGGGGTGGTGGCGACCGGACCGCCCGCCCCGGAGCAGGTCCTCGCGGAACTGCGGCGGTGGGGCAGCCGGCTGGGCGCGGAGTGGTGGGCGCTGGCCGCCGGACTGGTGATCGCCCTGCTGGGTTCCTCGGTGATTCCGGTCGTCGCGGGGGCGGCCGGGGTGCCGGTGCTGCGCCGGGTGCGGCTGGCCCGGCGCGCCCGCTGCGACCGGGAGCGGCGGGCCGACGCGGTGATCGCCCTGTGCGGTGTGCTCGCCGGGGAGGTGCGGGCGGGACGGCAGCCGGGGGCGGCGCTGTTGCGGGCCGCCCGGGACTGCGGCGGATTCGGCGGCCAGTCCGGCGGCGAGTCCGGCGGATTCGGCGACGCCCAGGCCGCCGTGGTGGCGGCGGCGCGGTTCGGCGGAGACGTGCCCGGCGCGCTGGCCGCGGCGGCACGGCAACCGGGTGCTGAGGGCCTGCTCGGACTCGCCGCGTGCTGGCAGGTGGCCGTGGACCAAGGTGCCGGACTCGCCGCCGGCCTGGACCGGCTGGAGGGGGCCCTGCGCGCCGAGCGGGACCAGCGAGGGGACCTGCGGGCCCAGTTGGCGGGAGCCCGGGCCACCGCGGTGCTGCTCGCCGCACTGCCCGCCCTCGGCCTGCTCCTGGGCGCGGCCATGGGCGCGGACCCGTTGCGCGTACTGCTGCACAGCGCGGCCGGCCTCGGTTGTCTTGCGGCCGGGGCGGTGTTCGAGGGGGCCGGGGTGTGGTGGGCGGTGTGGATCGTACGGAAGGCCGAGGCGCTGTGAGACGCGGTCCGGGGTGGGCGAAGCGCGAGTGTCCGAGAGGTGAGGAAGGGCGGGCGGTGTGAGCGGGGAAGTTGTCCACAGGTTGGGGATGGCCGGGATCGCGGTGTTGGCCCTCGGCTGGGGGGTGCGACGGCTGGACCTGGTGCGCCGACGGCGGCAGGCCCGGCGCCGGGTGGCCGGGCTGCTGGGGCGGGAAGTGTCCTCCGGCAGAACGGCGTTCGCGATCCCGGATGCCGTGCGGCGGTGGCTGCCGCCGGCCGGGGCCGCGTGCGGTGCGTGGGTGCTGGCCGGCGGGACCGTCGGGGCCGTGCTGGGGGTGGGCGTCGGCGTCCTGCTCTGGCGGTGGCGGGCCGGGCAGACGGCGGCCGGCCGGGCGGAGGCGATCGATACCGCCGGGGCCGCGCGTCAACTCCCGCTCGCGGCCGATCTGCTGGCGGCCTGCATCGCCGCAGGTGCCGGTCCGGTGATCGCCGCCCACGCGGTGGGCGAGGCCCTGGACGGCCCCGTCGGGCAGGCGCTCGCGCGCGGCTCGGCGGAGGTCCGGCTCGGCGGTGCACCGGCGGACGCCTGGCGGACTCTGGCCCTGCTGCCCGGCGCCGGTGCCCTGGCGCGGTTGCTGGAACGGGCCGACGAGTCCGGACTTCCCGCGGCCGGCCCGGTGGCCCGTCTCGCGTCGGACGCGCGCGCGGAGTGGGCCCGCACGGCGACGGCCCGGGCGCGCCGGGCGGCCGTACTGATCTCCGCGCCGGTCGGTCTGTGCTTCCTGCCCGCCTTCATCGCGGTCGGAGTGCTGCCCGTCGTGATCGGGCTGGCCGGCCGGGCGAAGGGAGGGGGGTGAGGCGCACGGGAACGGACGGGCACGCAGACGTGGGATGAGCGCGGGATGAGCGCGTGATGAGGCGAGATGAGCGCGGAAAAAGCCAAGGGCCAGAACCTTACGGGGGTTGAGATGTTCGGGAAGATCAGGAAGACGGCGGTCCGGTTGTGCGGGACGAGCCGTCGGGACGCCGGAATGGTGACGTCCGAGTACGCCATGGGGATCATCGCGGCGGTCGGGTTCGCGGTGCTGCTGTACGAGGTCGTCACCAGCGGTCAGGTCCGGGCGGAGCTGGCGGCCATCGTGAAGAAGGCCCTCAGTGCGCGGATGTGAGCGGGGCGGCGACCGGGGGTTCGTGACCGCGGAGGCGGCTGTGGTGCTCTCCGTGCTGGTCGCGTTCACGATGGCGCTGGTCTGGGGCCTGCTCGTGGTCGCGGCGCAGATCGAGTGCGTGGACGCGGCCCGCGCGGGCGCCCGGGCCGCCGCCCGTCAGGATCCGGCCGAGGCGGTGGTGACGGTGACCCGGGAAGCGGCGCCGCGCGGAGCACGGGTGACCGTCGGGCGCGAGGGCGACCGGGTCCGGGTGACGGTGGTGGCCGAGCCGCCGGTGCTGAGCGGATTGCCGTTCGAGGTACGCGAGGAGGCCGTGGCACTCGCCGAGGACACCCCGGGGGCGGGGACCACGGTGCGAGTGGGGGAGGCGGGGCCGTGAAGCGCGGGGCTGAGCCGGACGCCGGGCGGCGATGTCCGGGGCAGGGGCGGTGGGCCGGCCGGGGGCGGGGGACGGGCTCGAAGGGGCTGACCGGCCGGGAGGACCCCGCTAGGGCGGTGGGCCGGTGGTGTCGTTCGCGGCTGGGCACGGGGTGGGCCGGGGTGAACGTGGGGCACCGGCGACGAGGACGCCGGGACCGGCGGGAGGAGTCCGACCGGGGGTCGGCCACCGTGTGGAGCCTGGGGGCGATCGCCGTGCTGTGCGCGGTGTTCGGCGCCGTGCTCGCACTCGGGCAGGCCGTCGCCGTACGGCATCGGGCGGCCGGCGGCGCCGACCTCGCGGCACTCGCGGCGGCGGACCACTGGGCCGAGGGCGGCACGGCGGCCTGTGCCAGGGCCGGGCGGCTGGCGGCGGCCCAGGGCGTACGGCTGGTGCGGTGCGCGATCGTGGGCGACACCTCGGACGTGACGGCGGCTGCCGGGAGAGGGCCGTTCACGGCGGAGGTCAGGGCGAGAGCGGGGCCGGCGGGTCCGGTACCGCCTGGCGAACCCCCGCCGAGCGAGCCCCCGGTCCCGGCCGAGATGACCAGCCCCCGGGCCCGGCCGGGATGACCAGCCCCCGGGGCCGGCCGGGATGACCAGCCCCCGGGGCCGGCCGGGATGACCTAAGGCCCGTCGCCACCTCGCCCGGCTCCCTCCGACACGCTCTAGCCGGCTTCCGCCCCCTCCGTCGGCCTACGGGACTCCTCCGTCGGCGTACGGGACTCCTCCGCGGGCTGCTCCGTCCTCTCCGTCGGGGTACGGGACTCCTCCCCGGGCCTGTCCGTCCCCTCCGTCGGCTTCCCTGGCGTCTCCTCCGTCGGCTGCTCCTCCGGTGCCCCACGCAACAGCACCGTGAGCAGCCGTACCGCGCCCCTCTTGTGGAGCGGGTCGTTGCCGTTGCCGCACTTGGGGGACTGGATGCAGGACGGGCAGCCGGCCTCGCACTCGCAGGACGCGATGGCCTCGCGGGTGGCGGAGAGCCAGGCGCGGGCCGTGTGGAAGGCACGCTCGGCGAAGCCCGCGCCGCCGGGATGGCCGTCGTAGACGAAGACCGTGGGCAGGAGGGTGTCCGGGTGCAGGGGGACGGACACGCCGCCGATGTCCCAGCGGTCGCAGGTCGCGAAGAGGGGCAGCATGCCGATGGAGGCGTGCTCGGCGGCGTGCAGGGAGCCGCCGAGAATCTCCGGGGTGATGCGGGCCTCGTCCAGCTGGTCCTCGGTGACCGTCCACCACACCGCGCGGGTGCGCAGCGTACGAGGGGGGAGGTCGAGTTTCGTCTCGCCCAGCACCTCGCCGGTGATCAGGCGTCTGCGGAGATAGGAGACCACCTGGTTGGTAACCTCCACCGAGCCGTAGCAGAGGCGGCCGGTGCCCCACGGGATCTCGGTGTCCGTCTCCAGGATGGAGATCGCCGTGGTGTCGCGGGCGACCGTCGAGTACGGCGGGTCGGCCTGCTCGACCAGGGCGACCGAGTCCTCCAGGTCCAGGGAACGCACCAGGTAGGTACGGCCCTGATGCAGGTGGACGGCGCCCTCGTGGACGGTGGAGTGCGCGGCGCCCGCGTCCACGGTGCCGAGCAGGCGACCGGTGCCCTCCTCGACGATCTGCACGGGACGGCCGCCCGCGCCGCGGATGTCGGTGAGGTCGGCGGCCCGCTCCCGGCGGGTCCAGTGCCAGGCCTTCGTACGGCGGCGGAGCAGCTTGGCGGCCTCCAGCTGCGGCAGCACGTCCGCGCAGGCGGGGCCGAAGAGGTCCAGGTCCTCCTCGGTCAGCGGCAGCTCCGCGGCGGCGGCACACAGGTGCGGGGCGAGGACGTAGGGGTTGTCGGGGTCGAGGACCGTCGATTCCACCGGTTGGTCGAACAGGGCCTCGGGATGATGGACGAGGAAGGTGTCCAGCGGATCGTCGCGGGCCACCAGGACCGCGAGGGCGCCCTGGCCGGAGCGGCCCGCACGGCCCGCCTGCTGCCACAGGGACGCGCGCGTGCCGGGGTAGCCGGCGATCACCACCGCGTCCAGGCCGGAGACGTCCACGCCCAGCTCCAGGGCCGTCGTGGCGGCGAGGCCGAGGAGTTCGCCCGAGTGCAGGGCGCGTTCCAGGGCGCGGCGCTCCTCGGGGAGGTAGCCGCCTCGGTAGGCCGCGACCCGCCGGACCAGGGAGCGGTCGACCTCGGAGAGTTTCTCCTGGGTGATGACCGAGATCAGCTCGGCGCCACGCCGGGAGCGTACGAAGGCGACGGAGCGCACGCCCTGCACGGTGAGGTCGGTCAGCAGGTCGGCGGTCTCCGCGGTGGCGGTACGCCGTACCGGTGCGCCCTTCTCACCGCGCAGGTCGGTGAGCGGGGGCTCCCAGAGGGCGAACACCAGCTCCCCGCGCGGGGAGGCGTCGTCGGCGACCTCCACGACCGGCAGACCGGTCAGCCGGCGGGCGGCGACCGAGGGCTCGGCGGCGGTCGCCGAGGCCAGCAGGAACACGGGGGAGGAGCCGTAGCGGGCACACAGGCGGCGCAGCCGGCGGAGTACCTGGGCGACGTGTGAGCCGAAGACGCCACGGTAGGTGTGGCACTCGTCGATGACGACGTACCGCAGCGACTTGAGGAAGGAGGACCAGCGCGGGTGGGAGGGAAGTATGCCCCGGTGCAGCATGTCCGGGTTGGTGAGGACGTAGTTGCCGTACTGGCGGATCCACTCGCGCTCCTCGAACGGGGTGTCACCGTCGTACACGGCGGGGCGCACGGCGCTGCCGAGAGGTTGTGAGAGTTCCTTCACCGAGCGGCACTGATCCGCCGCGAGCGCTTTGGTGGGAGCCAGGTAGAGGGCGGTGGCGCCGCGGCCGTTCGGCGCATCGGAGCCGTCCAGGAGGGTGGAGAGGACGGGCACGAGGTACGCCAGGGACTTGCCGGAGGCGGTGCCGGTGGCGACGACCACCGAGTCACCGTCCAGGGCGTGCTCGGCGGCCAGCGCCTGGTGCGCCCAGGGGTGCTCGATGCCGCACGCCTGGACGGCCGCGATCACCTCGGCCCGAATACGGTCAGGCCAGAGGGCATGGCGACCCGTGCGCGGGGGCAAGTGCTCCGTATGAGTGATGCGCGCAGCCCGGCTCGGCCCCGAGGCGAGCCGGTCCAGGACCGCGCCCGGAGACGGGCGGGACGCCGGGTCCGCCGGGGTTCGATCGGATCGGTGATTCTTGGCCATTGGCACCGAGTGTGTCACTGGCGTGACGGACAATGGAGTCAAGGCGTCGTGCACGCCTGCCGGTAAGTGATTGAATGCCATCGCGGCTGGCGAAGCGTCCTGAGGGCCGTAAGCCGAGATGCCCGAGGGGCGACCGCTCGATAGCAAGGTGCTGGAGGATCCGTGGACCTGTCCCTGTCGACCCGTACCGTCGGCGATCGTACGGTCGTCGAGGTCGGTGGCGAAATCGACGTATATACCGCGCCCAAGCTGCGCGAGCAGCTGGTCGAGCTGGTGAACGACGGGAATTTCCACCTCGTCGTCGACATGGAGGGCGTGGACTTCCTCGACTCCACCGGGCTCGGCGTGCTGGTCGGCGGCCTGAAGCGTGTTCGTGCCCACGAGGGCTCGCTGCGCCTGGTCTGCAACCAGGAGCGCATTCTCAAGATCTTCCGCATCACCGGTCTCACCAAGGTGTTCCCGATCCACACCTCGGTCGACGAAGCGGTGGCGGCCACCGACTGACCTCGGACCGGTCGCCGGCGTCGGGCTCCTGCCGGGGCCGGACGTCGCCGGACCCGGCCGGTTTGTCGGCCGGTCCGGACCGGTGTCCGTGCCGGGGACGGTGCCGGATCGGTGTCCGTGCCGGGCCGGTGACCGTGCCGGGCCGGTGTCCGTGCCGGGCAGATGACCGCTTCCGGCCGGACCGATGGCCGCCCCGGCCCCGTGCCGGGCCGGTGAGCGGTCCGGTCCGGGCCAGTGGACGGTCCCGGTGCCAGGCGCTCGATGGTCCGGTTCCGGGCCGGTGAAGCGGCCCGGGGCACCGAAGTACAGCAGGGGTTGCGGGCGCTCGACGGCCCCGCCCCCGACCGCACGCCCGTAGTCGCGAGGGGGATGCATGGCCACCGTCGAACTCCGCTTCAGCGCGCTGCCCGAGCACGTCCGGACCGCCCGGCTGGTGGCGGCAGCGGTGGCGCGCAGGGCCGGAGTGGACGAGGCCGTCCTCGACGAGGTCCGGCTCGCCGTGGGCGAGGCGTGCTCCCGTGCTGTCGGACTGCACCAGAGCAGCGGCGTCACGGCACCGGTGAAGGTGGCGCTGATCGAAGAGGAGAAACAGTTCTCCATCGAGGTCGGCGACGAGGCGCCGCACGCCACGCCGGGCAGCGACACGCCCGGCGGCGGCCCGGACGCCGACGCGGAGGTCGAGGAGGACGAGATGGGCCTCGCGGTCATCAGCGGCCTCGTCGACGACGTGGAGGTCACCACCGGGCAGAACGGCGGCCTGATCCGCATGACCTGGCCGATCACACCGCCGGCCACGGCACTCGTCTGAGCTGCCCGCCGCTCGCCTCCGAGCCGCGGCACACGTTCGCCGTGCACACCCCCACGTTCGCCGTGCACACCCCAAGGGCCCTGCTGAGCAGGGCCCTTGTCGTGTTTTCCGATGAGCGCCCGGAATTCGTGAAGTAATTCACGATCAATGGCCCGATAATTCGATCAAGAGCCAATGCGGTCGTCAATGCTTTTAGGGCATTACCCCTTTCGGGCTACGTGTCGTTACCTCGATCATTTGCTGAAGAGCATGAGAAGGCTGATTCCGTTTACCGTCCCCTTTTTAGATCACTCAGGGGTACCTACAATCCGTCCACATCTTGAGCTCAGCCCAAGCGTCAAGGAGGACGAATGGCGGGGCTTTCTACCCCTCATCAGTTGGGTCACCCCACATCCCTCGCAGCCGCGGTCCTGACCGACGACAACCGGATCCTCGTGGCCGTCATCGCGGCGGTCGCCGTGGCCGCGCTGGTGGTCGCGGGGATCCTGGTACGTCAGGTGCTCGCGGCGGGCGAGGGCACCGACAGCATGAAACGGATCGCCGAGGCGGTCCAGGAAGGCGCGAAGGCCTATCTCACCCGGCAGTTGCGCACGCTCGGCGTATTCGCCGTCGCCGTGTTCTTCCTGCTCTTGTTGCTGCCCGCGGACGACTGGAATCAGCGGGCCGGCCGCTCGGTGTTCTTCCTGATCGGAGCGCTGTTCTCGGCGGCCACCGGCTATATCGGCATGTGGCTCGCCGTGCGCAGCAACGTGCGGGTCGCCGCGGCGGCCCGGGAAGCCACCCCGGCGGAAGGCGAGCCCGAAAAGGATCTCACCACCGTCTCGCACACCGCGATGAAGATCGCATTTCGCACGGGCGGCGTCGTCGGCATGTTCACGGTGGGGCTCGGCCTGCTGGGCGCCTCCTGCGTGGTGCTGGTGTACGCGGCCGACGCGCCGAAGGTGCTGGAGGGCTTCGGCCTCGGTGCCGCCCTGATCGCGATGTTCATGCGGGTGGGCGGCGGCATCTTCACCAAGGCCGCCGACGTCGGCGCCGACCTGGTCGGCAAGGTCGAACAGGGCATTCCCGAGGACGACCCGCGCAATGCCGCGACCATCGCGGACAACGTGGGCGACAACGTCGGCGACTGCGCGGGCATGGCGGCCGACCTCTTCGAGTCGTACGCCGTGACCCTGGTCGCCGCGCTGATCCTCGGCAAGGCAGCCTTCGGCGACTCCGGACTGGCCTTCCCGCTGCTGGTGCCCGCCATCGGCGTCATCACGGCGATGATCGGCATCTTCGCGGTCGCCCCACGCCGTGCCGACCGCAGTGGCATGAGCGCGATCAACCGCGGTTTCTTCATCTCCGCGGTGATCTCGCTGGTGCTGGTCGCGGTCGCGGTCTACTTCTACCTGCCGTCGACGTACGCGGGTCTCGCCGGTGTCACCGACGCCGCGATCAAGGGCAAGGACGGCGACCCGCGCATCCTGGCGCTGGTCGCGGTGGCCATCGGCATCCTGCTCGCCGCCGTCATCCAGCAGCTGACCGGCTACTTCACCGAGACCACCCGCCGCCCGGTGCGGGACATCGGCAAGACCTCCCTCACGGGTCCGGCCACCGTCGTCCTGTCCGGCATCTCGGTCGGCCTGGAGTCGGCCGTGTACACGGCCCTGCTCATCGGGCTCGGCGTGTACGGCGCGTTCCTGCTCGGCGGTACGTCCATCATGCTGGCGCTGTTCGCGGTCGCCCTGGCCGGCACCGGCCTGCTCACCACGGTCGGCGTGATCGTCGCCATGGACACTTTCGGGCCGGTCTCCGACAACGCGCAAGGCATCGCCGAGATGTCCGGCGACGTCGAGGGCGCGGGTGCGCAGGTCCTCACCAACCTGGACGCGGTCGGCAACACCACCAAGGCCATCACCAAGGGCATCGCCATCGCCACCGCCGTCCTCGCCGCGTCGGCGCTGTTCGGGTCGTACCGCGACGCGATCACCACCAACGTGCAGGACGTCGGGGCGAAGCTGTCCGGGCCTGGAGCGCCGCTCAGCCTGTCCATGGACATCTCGCAGCCCAACAACCTCGTCGGCCTCATCGCGGGAGCCGCGGTCGTCTTCCTCTTCTCGGGGCTGGCCATCAACGCGGTGTCGCGGTCGGCGGGTTCGGTCGTGTTCGAGGTGCGGCGGCAGTTCCGCGAGCACCCCGGGATCATGGACTACACCGAGAAGCCCGAGTACGGCCGTGTCGTCGACATCTGCACCAAGGACGCCCTGCGGGAGCTGGCCACGCCGGGCCTGCTCGCCGTCATGGCGCCGATCTTCATCGGGTTCACGCTCGGTGTGGGCGCTCTCGGCTCCTACCTCGCCGGCGCCATCGGCGCGGGGACGCTGATGGCGGTGTTCCTGGCCAACTCGGGCGGCGCCTGGGACAACGCGAAGAAGCTGGTGGAGGACGGCCACCACGGCGGCAAGGGCAGTGAGGCCCATGCCGCCACAGTGATCGGCGACACGGTCGGCGACCCCTTCAAGGACACCGCCGGACCCGCGATCAACCCGCTGCTGAAGGTCATGAACCTGGTCTCGCTGCTCATCGCACCGGCGGTGATCAGGTTTTCCTACGGTGACGACAAGAACCTCGGAGTGCGGATCGGTGTCGCGGTCCTCGCGCTCCTGGTGATCGTCATCGCCGTGTACGTCTCCAAGCGGCGCGGCATCGCCGTCGGGGACGACGAGAGCACCGAGCGGGTCGCCAACTCACCCGACGCGGCGGTGGTTTCGTAGGTCAGGACGAAGGGCCTGGTCGACGGGCGGGCGGTGCGCGGCGGCGGCGGCGGCCATCCGCTCCGGCTCCTGCGCCCGCGTCACCGCCGACGCCAGCATCA
>NZ_JBEZBT010000021.1:49053-133202 GCF_040647235.1 Streptomyces sp. NPDC042638 | reverse complement strand
GCGCCGATGGTACTGCAGGGGGGACCCTGTGGGAGAGTAGGACGCCGCCGAACAAACTTTGATAAAGGTCGGATCCTGAACTTCGGTTCGGGGTCCGACCTTTTTTTGTTGCGCGTAACGTGTCGTTCACGTTGCGCGCACAGCATCCAGACATGGGAACTGCGGCAATGCTCAGGTCCGCCGGCGTCGGAGTCGGTGACGAGGTCGTCGTACCGGCCTTCGGGAACGTCGAAGTCGCCGAGGCCGTGACTCTGGCCGGCGCCCTGCCGGTCTTCGCCGACATAGACCCGGTGACCTACTGCCTGGCCCCGGACATGGTCGAGTCGGCCATAACCTCCCGTACCGCCGCGGTCGTTGTCGTGCACCGCTTCGGACGGCGGGCCGACATCGCGCGCTTGCACGCGCTCGGGCGGCGGCACGGACTGCTGGTCCTGGAGCAGGGCGAGTCCGAGGCGCCGTACGACGAGATAGCCCAGCGCAGGGAACGAGCCGCGTATCTCGACGCCAAGCTCAGGGGCGTACGCACACCGGACGGCGGCGACGGGCACACCTACCAGCAGTACGTCGTGCGCGTGCCGGGGAACGGCCGACCGGACCGGGACGCCTTCGCTCGTGCCCTGCGGGCCAAAGGCGTTGACTGCCGGGTGCCGGTGAAGACCCCCGTGCACCGGCTTCCCGAGTTCCGCCGGTGCGTGTCGTTGCCGCAGACCGAGCTGGCGGCCGACGAGACGCTCGCGCTGCCCGTGGACGTCGCGCTCACGAAACGGGAGATGCAGCGCGTCGTGTCCGCCTGCAACGCGCTCGGCGGCCTGCTCCAGCCCGCCTTCTGACCGAGCGCCGAACGAATTTGGGAACCAGGGCCCGCTCGGGGTACAGTTTCTTCGTCGCCGCGAGGAAACCTCGAAAAGACAGGCCCCTATAGCTCAGTCGGCAGAGCGTCTCCATGGTAAGGAGAAGGTCAACGGTTCGATTCCGTTTGGGGGCTCCAGCAGAAAAGGCCCCACCCTTCCGGGTGGGGCCTTTTTCGTGCTTCCTCACACCTCCATGTGGATTCCCGGAACCCGCATCGCCAGAATCGCCATGTCGTCGGAAGGGGCGTCGGAAGCGAAGCGCTCCACCGCGCGCATGATGCGTGCCGCGACCGCGCCCGCCGTCAGACCTGTGCAGGTCGTGAGGACGTCGGCGAGGCCGTCGTCGCCCAGCATCCGCGTGCCCTCCCGGCGTTCGGTCACGCCGTCGGTGACGCAGAGCAGCACATCACCCGGGTCGAGGGTGACCGTCTCCTCATACAGCTCCAGGTCCTCGATGACGCCCAGCAGCGGCTGCGGTTCGGCCGCCGCGATCACCGTGCCGTCCTGGCGCAGACGCAGCGGGAGCGGGTGGCCGGCGCAGACGACCTTCAGCTCCGCGCTGCCGTCCTCCTGGGGGCGCAGTTCGCCGTAGAGGAGGGTCAGGAAACGGCTGCGGTCGCCCTCGTCGAGGATCGCGGAGTTCAGGCGCTCCAGGACGGCCGGCCCGCTGAGGCCCTCGCGGGCCAGCAGGCGCAGGGCGTGCCGGGCGAGGCCGGTGACCGCCGCCGCGTTGGGGCCCGTACCGCAGACGTCGCCGATGGCGAAGCCGTACGCGTCGTCGCCGATGGGGAAGACGTCGTAGAAGTCTCCGCCGACCTCGTTGCCCTCGCCGGCCGCGCGGTAGATGACCTCGACTTCCACGCCCTCGATGTGCGGTGTGCCGGGCGGCAGCAGGCTGCGCTGGAGGGCCTGGCTGATGGCCGTGCGCTCCGAGTACAGGCGGGCGTTGTCCAGGGCGAGGGCCGCGCGGCGGCTCAGGTCCTCGGCGAGCTCCAGGATCTCCTGGCGGAAGTGCTCGTCGGTGGGCTTGCCGAGGGTCAGCATCCCGATGACACGGTTGCGGGCGACGAGCGGCAGCACGACCGTCTCGCCGCCGACCGCGCCGGCCGTCGCCAGGGTCGGACCGATGCCCGAGGCGACCTGGCGCGTGGGGCCGCCGGTCAGGCCGAGGCTGCGCATGGAGGTGCGCAGGGCGGCCTGGTGGGCGACCTCGGCGGGAGCGGTCCACACGCGGGCGCCGGGGGTCGGTACCGGATCCGGCGGCGAGATCTTGGACAACAACGACTTGATGCCGTCGATGAGTTCCTCGTCCTCGTGCAGGACGTAGGACAGATAGGGCTCGGAGGCCTGGTCGGCGATCGTGTACACCGCGCACCAGGTGGCCAGCGTCGGGACGGTCATCTGAGCCATCAGGGCCAGGGTCTGGTCGCGGTCCAGGGTGCCGGCCAGCAGGTCGGAGGCCTCCACCAGGAAGCTCAGGGAGCCGCGGCGCAGCCGTTCCAGCTCGCCGAGGCGGGCCGACTCGACGGCCAGGGCGATGCGGTCGGCGGCGAACTGCAGGCGCAGCGCCTCTTCGTTGGTGTACCGGCCGGGTGCCTCGGCCGCGACGCCCAGGGAGCCGGTGAGGCGGCCCTCGACCTTCAGCGGGACGGTGACCACCGAGCGCATGCCGGTGCCGGCGAGCAGCGGTACGGCCCCGGGGACGGCGGCGAGGTCGTCGTGGACGGCGGGCATGCGGGCGGAGCCGTAGCGGCCGGGGCCGGCCTCCACGGGCACGCGCGCGAAGCGCTGGCGGGCCGAGGGCAGGCCGGTGGAGGCGCGGACCTCCAGTTCGGTCTCGTCGTCGGTGGCGAGCAGCAGGAAGGCGGAGTCGCCGTCGAGCATGTCGCGGGCGCGTTCCACGGTGCGCTGGAGCAGGCCGTCGAGGTCGTCCGGGGCGGGGGAGCCGATGAACACCTCGAAGGGGTCGGTGCTCTGCCCGTCGGCGGACTGGTTCTGGTCGGTGGCCGGGACCCGGGGCGGGGACTGCAGGACGGCGCGTTCGTGGTCGCGGACCAGGAGGCAGACGGTGGAGGGTTCGCCGCCGGTGTCGCGGACCCGGAGGTGGGAGGCGTAGACCCGGGCCACGCGGCCGTCGGCGCCGCGGATGCCGTAGGTGCCCTCCCAGCGGGAGAGCTGGAAGGCCTCGGCGATGCCGGTGCCGGTGCCCGGGGTGTGCGGCCAGGCCGCCAGTTCGGTGAGGGGCTTGCCGATGACGTCGGGCGCCGGGTAGCCGAACAGTTCCTCCGCGTCCTCGTTCCAGGCGCTGATGTTGCCCTTGCGGTCGACCTGGAGGACGGCGACGCGGACCCGGCCGTCGGCCAGCGGGAGCAGGTCGGGGGGCAGGGCCGGGCCGGCGGCGCGGGTGCCGACCGGGCGTTCGGGCAGGTTGAGCTGGAACCAGACGTTCTTGTGGGTGGGGGTGTAGTCCACGCCCCAGCGGGTGGCCAGGGCCGCGCAGAGCTGGAGGCCGCGGCCGCCCTCGCGGTCGGGGCTGCCCATGGAGACGGCGGAGCTCTGGAGGGGGACCTCGCGCTCGGGGTAGCGGTCGGCGACCTCGATGCGCACGCCCTCCTCGGTGCGCAGGCACAGCACCTCGGCGTGGGTGCCCGCGTGGACGACGGCGTTGGTCACCAGTTCGCTGGTGAGAACGACCGCGTCGTCGACGATGTCGGCGAACCCCCAGCCCTGGAGGGTGTCCCGGACGAAGGACCGGGCGGTCGCGACCGATCGTCCGACGGGCTCGAAACTGGCAGCCGCGCGCGCGGTGATCACAGAACTCCTCGGCCGGTTGTCGGCATGCAGGGCTGTCTCGCCGGCCGGCTCGCGCCGCTGCTGCGGCATCAGCTCGCCCGTCGGCTGTGGCTCCGGGGGCTGTCCCCCGGGGATCAGTCCGGTGGTCATGGTGTCCGGCCGCCCCTCCGATGCCCGCTCCTAGTGGTGCCACCGCCCAGGCCGGTCGGACCGGTGCGGCTGGACAGCCGCATGCAAGGTTACTTACCTTCGCCGTCCGAGCGGGTGCCGGTCGCAGGTGTTTACGTCCCCAGGGTGTGCGGACGATGTGCGAAGCTGCCGAACTGTTATGGCCTGGTTCGGCCGGGGTGAAACACTGGGCAAGCTTCTGGTGAAGGTTGGACCGGGTTGCGTGTGTGCCGTGTGCGGCGGGCAGCAGCCTCTGGTGCGGCCGGACCTCGTCTGGCAGAAATACGCGGAAGTAACCGGTACGTGGCGGTCACCGGTATGCCGGTGACCGGCACGCCGGGGCCTGAGCGGCCGAGCACAGCAGTAGCGGTCTACCCCTCCGGGAGGGACACAGTGGAGTCTGGCGCGGCGACGCGAGGCACGAAGACGCGCGCGAAAGGCGGACCTTCGCTGGGCAGGAGCGGCGGTACCACCGCCGTGGACACGGCTGCCCTGAACCGGCTGCTGGCGGCCCTCGTGGCCATGCGCGAGGGCAACTTCCGCAAGCGGCTGACGGTGTCCGGGGACGACGTGATGGCGGAGATCGCGGCCGTCTTCAACGAGGTGGCCGACCGGAATCTGCATCTGACCGGTGAGCTGTCGCGCGTGCGGCGCATGGTGGGGCGTGAGGGAAAACTCACGGAGCGGCTGGAGGCGGGCGCCTGTGAGGGCTCCTGGGCGACGGCCATCGAGAACTCCAACGCGCTGGTGGACGATCTCGTCTGGCCCGTCTCGGAGGTCAGCCGGGTGCTCACGGCGGTCGCCGAGGGTGATCTGTCGCCGCGCATGGAGCTGCGGACGCAGGCGCCGGACGGCGGTACGGGGCATCCGCTGCGCGGTGAGTTCCTGAAGGTCGGCCGTACGGTCAACAACCTGGTCGATCAGCTGTCGACGTTCACGGACGAGGTCACGCGCGTGGCCAGCGAGGTCGGCACCGAGGGCAAGCTGGGCGGCCAGGCCCGGGTGCGCGGTATGTCGGGTTCGTGGAAGGACCTGACGGAGTCCGTCAACACGATGGCGTACCGGCTGACCGCGCAGGTGCGGGACATCGCGCTGGTGACCACCGCGGTCGCCAAGGGTGATCTGTCGCGCAAGGTGACCGTCCATGTCGCCGGCGAGATGCTGGAGCTGAAGAACACCGTCAACACGATGGTGGACCAGCTGTCGTCCTTCTCCTCCGAGGTCACGCGGGTGGCCAGGGAGGTGGGCACCGAGGGCATCCTGGGCGGCCAGGCGCAGGTGCCGGGGGTGGCCGGTGTGTGGAAGGAGCTGACCGACTCCGTCAACACGATGGCGGGCAACCTGACCGCCCAGGTGCGTGGCATCTCGCAGGTCACGACGGCTGTCGCCAACGGTGATCTGTCGCAGAAGGTGACTGTTCCGGCGCGCGGCGAGGTGGCGCAGCTCGCCGAGACGATCAACCAGATGACCGAGACGCTGCGGATCTTCGCGGACGAGGTCACGCGCGTGGCGAACGAGGTCGGCGGGGAGGGGCGGCTCGGCGGGCAGGCGAACGTGCCGGGCGCGGCCGGTACGTGGAAGGACCTGACGGACTCCGTCAACACGGTGTTCCGGAACCTGACGACGCAGGTGCGGGACATCGCCGCCGTGACGACCGCGGTGGCCAGCGGTGATCTGTCGCAGAAGGTCACCGTGGACGTGGCCGGCGAGATGCTGGAGCTGAAGAACACCGTCAACGGCATGGTGGACCAGCTGTCGTCGTTCGGTGCCGAGGTGACGCGGGTCGCGCGGGAGATCGGTGTCGAGGGTGAGCTGGGCGGGCAGGCGCAGGTGCCGGGCGCGGCCGGTACGTGGAAGGACCTGACGGACTCCGTCAACACCGCGTTCCGCAACCTCACCGGGCAGGTGCGCAACATCGCCCAGGTGACGACGGCGGTGGCGAACGGTGATCTGTCGCAGAAGGTCACCGTGGACGTGTCCGGTGAGATGCTCCAGCTGAAGAACACCGTGAACACGATGGTGGACCAGCTGTCCTCGTTCGCCGACCAGGTCACGCGGATGGCCCGGGACGTGGGCACGGAGGGCCGGCTGGGCGGTCAGGCGCGGGTGGACGGCGTCTCCGGTACGTGGAAGGAGTTGACGGACTCCGTCAACTTCATGGCCGGCAACCTGACCTCGCAGGTGCGGCAGATCGCGCAGGTGACGACGGCGGTGGCGCGGGGTGACCTGTCGCAGAAGATCGACGTTGACGCGCGCGGTGAGATTCTTGAGCTGAAGAACACGATCAACACGATGGTTGATCAGCTGTCCGCCTTCGCCGACCAGGTGACCCGGGTCGCGCGCGATGTGGGTACCGAGGGGCGCCTCGGCGGGCAGGCGCAGGTGCCCGGTGTCGCCGGTGTGTGGCGGGACCTGACCGACTCCGTGAACGGCATGGCCGGCAACCTCACGGCCCAGGTGCGCAACATCGCGCAGGTCGCCACCGCCGTGGCGCGCGGTGACCTCTCCCAGAAGATCACCGTGGACGCGCGCGGGGAGATCCTGGAGCTGAAGAACACGCTGAACACGATGGTGGACCAGCTGTCGTCGTTCGCCGACCAGGTCACGCGGGTGGCCCGGGAGGTGGGTACGGAGGGCATCCTCGGCGGGCAGGCCGAGGTGCAGGGTGTCTCCGGCACCTGGAAGGACCTCACGCAGTCCGTGAACTTCATGGCGAACAACCTGACCATCCAGGTGCGTAACATCGCCGAGGTGACGACGGCGGTCGCCAAGGGCGACCTGTCGAAGAAGATCACTGTTGACGCGAAGGGCGAGATCCTTGAGCTCGTCACGACGGTCAACACGATGGTTGATCAGCTCTCGAGCTTCGCCGAGCAGGTGACCCGGGTGGCCCGCGAGGTGGGCACGGAGGGCATCCTGGGCGGCCAGGCGCACGTGCCGGGCGTCACCGGCATCTGGAAGGACCTCAGCAACAACGTCAACCTGATGGCCAACAACCTGACCATGCAGGTGCGGAACATCTCGCAGGTGTCCGCGGCCGTCGCCAACGGCGACCTGACGCGGCAGGTGACGATCGAGGCGCGCGGTGAGGTGGCGCAGCTCGCCGACACGATCAACACGATGGTGAAGACGCTGAGTTCGTTCGCCGACCAGGTCACCAAGGTGGCCCGCGAGGTGGGCACGGACGGCATCCTCGGTGGCCAGGCGCACGTGCCTGGTGTGGCCGGCACGTGGAAGGACCTCACCGAGTCGGTGAACCAGATGGCGTCGAACCTGACCGGTCAGGTGCGCAACATCGCCATGGTCACCACGGCCATCGCCAAGGGTGACCTGACGAAGAAGATCGACATCGACGCCCGCGGTGAGATCCTCGAGCTGAAGACGACGATCAACACGATGGTCGACCAGCTGTCCAGTTTCGCCGAGGAGGTCACGCGGGTGGCCCGCGAGGTGGGCACGGAAGGGCAGCTGGGCGGTCAGGCACGCGTGCGGGACGTCGACGGCACCTGGCGCGACCTCACGGAGTCCGTGAACGAGATGGCCGGGAACCTGACCCGGCAGGTGCGTGCCATCGCGCGCGTGGCGACCGCGGTGACGCGTGGCGATCTGAACCTGAAGATCGACGTGGACGCGTCCGGGGAGATCCAGGAACTCCAGGACTACATCAACAAGATGATCGCCAACCTGCGCGACACCACGATCGCCAACAAGGAGCAGGACTGGCTCAAGGGCAATCTGGCCCGTATCTCCGCCCTCATGCAGGGCCGCCGGGACCTGGAGGACGTGGCTTCGCTGATCATGAGCGAGCTGACCCCGGTGGTGTCCGCCCAGCACGGCGCGTTCTTCCTGGCGATGCCGCTGGTGGAGGGCAGGGGCGTCGCCGACGGCGAGGACGACTACGAGCTGCGGATGCTGGGCTCGTACGGATACTCGATGGGCTCCATGCCGACGTCGTTCCGGCCCGGGGAGGCGCTGATCGGCGCGGCCGCCGAGGAGAAGCGCACGGTCCTGGTGGACAACGCGCCCAGTGGCTACCTGAAGATCTCCTCCGGGCTCGGGGAGGCGCCGCCCGCCCAGGTGATCGTGCTGCCGGTGCTGTTCGAGGGCAAGGTGCTCGGCGTGATCGAGCTGGCGTCCTTCACGCCGTTCACGCAGATCCAGCGGGACTTCCTCAACCAGATCGCCGAGATGATCGCGACGAGTGTCAACACCATCTCGGTCAACACCAAGACCGAGCAGTTGCTCAAGCAGTCGCAGGAGCTGACCGAGCAGCTGCGGGAGCGGTCGGCCGAGCTGGAGAACCGGCAGAAGGCGCTGCAGGCGTCCAACGCCGAGCTGGAGGAGAAGGCCGAGCTGCTGGCCCGGCAGAACCGGGACATCGAGGTGAAGAACACCGAGATCGAGGAGGCCCGGCAGGTCCTGGAGGAGCGCGCCGAGCAGCTCGCGGTGTCGATGCGCTACAAGAGCGAGTTCCTCGCGAACATGTCGCACGAGTTGCGCACACCGCTCAACTCGCTGCTGATCCTGGCGAAGCTGCTCGCCGACAACGCCGAGGGCAACCTGTCGCCGAAGCAGGTGGAGTTCGCCGAGACCATTCACGGGGCCGGCTCCGACCTGCTCCAGCTGATCAACGACATCCTCGACCTGTCGAAGGTCGAGGCGGGCAAGATGGACGTCTCGCCGACCCGTATCGCGCTCGTCCAGCTCGTGGACTACGTGGAGGCCACCTTCCGGCCGCTGACCGCGGAGAAGGGCCTGGATCTGTCCGTGCGGGTGTCCCCGGAGCTGCCGGCCACCCTGCACACCGACGAGCAGCGGCTGCTGCAGGTGCTGCGCAACCTGCTGTCCAACGCGGTGAAGTTCACCGACTCCGGTTCGGTGGAGCTGGTGATCCGGCCCGCCGGTGCGGGTGTGCCGCAGTCGATCCGGGAGCAGTTGCTGGAGGCCGGTTCGCTGGCCGACCCGGACGGCGAGCTGATCGCCTTCTCGGTGACCGACACCGGCATCGGTATCGCGGCCAGCAAGATGCGGGTGATCTTCGAGGCGTTCAAGCAGGCGGACGGCACCACCAGCCGGAAGTACGGCGGTACGGGCCTCGGGCTGTCGATCTCGCGGGAGATCGCGCAGTTGCTCGGCGGTGAGATCCACGCGCAGAGCGAACCGGGCCGTGGCTCGACGTTCACGCTCTACCTGCCGCTGCACCCGAGCGAACTGCCGCCGCAGGGCTACCAGCAGTCCGTGCCCGCCCTGGAGGCCGGGGACCTGGTCGCCTCCGAGTCGCGTGTGTCCTCGGAGCTGTCCGCGGTGGAGATCGAGACGCCGGCCGAGGTGAAGTCGTACCAGGAGACGCAGAACGGCCCCGCCGCTCTCTTCCGGCGTCGGCGGCGCGGCCGGCCCGAGGAGACGCAGCGGCTCGACCAGTGGACGGCCGCGGCCGAGCAGGAGCGCGCGCCGCAGCCGGGCCGCGCGGTGCGGTTCGGCGGCGAGAAGGTGCTGATCGTCGACGACGACATCCGCAACGTGTTCGCGCTCACCAGCGTCCTGGAGCAGCACGGTCTGTCGGTGCTGTACGCCGAGAACGGCCGCGAGGGCATCGAGGTGCTGGAGCAGCACGACGATGTGGCGGTCGTCCTGATGGACATCATGATGCCGGAGATGGACGGGTATGCGACCACCACGGCGATCCGTCGTATGCCCCAGTTCGCCGGGCTGCCGATCATCGCGCTGACCGCGAAGGCGATGAAGGGCGACCGGGAGAAGGCGATCGAATCGGGGGCCTCCGACTATGTCACCAAGCCGGTTGATCCCGATCATCTGCTGTCGGTGATGGGGCAGTGGATGACCGCCGAGTGACCGAGGCGGGTGCGGCGCCTGGCCTGGCCTGGCCGGATGTGAACGCCGGGGGAACCTTCGGCGTGCGTCGGGAGTTGCTGCATGATGAGGGCGGGAACATGAGGAACGGCGGATTCCGGGAACCATCCGGGGTCCTGCCGCGTTTCCCTTACGTGCACAGTGACATCGCGGTGACAGGGTGTGGCGACGGGCGGGGTGCGGCTACGATGACCGGCACAAGGACGGGCGGCGAAAGGGAGTCGTCCCCTGGGGCGGCACCCGGTGTACCGCCGGGGCGAGGAGGGCGGGCCATGGTGCAGAAGGCCAAGATCCTCCTGGTCGATGACCGGCCGGAGAATCTGCTGGCGCTGGAGGCCATCCTCTCCGCGCTCGATCAGACGCTGGTGCGGGCATCGAGCGGGGAGGAAGCGCTCAAAGCACTGCTCACGGACGATTTCGCGGTCATTCTGCTGGACGTCCAGATGCCGGGCATGGACGGGTTCGAGACCGCCGCCCACATCAAGCGGCGCGAGCGGACCCGGGACATCCCGATCATCTTCCTCACGGCGATCAACCACGGGCCGCACCACACCTTCCGGGGTTATGCGGCGGGCGCGGTGGACTACATCTCCAAGCCGTTCGACCCGTGGGTGCTGCGCGCGAAGGTCTCGGTCTTCGTCGAGCTGTACATGAAGAACTGCCAGCTGCGTGAGTAGGCGGCGCTGTTGCGGCTGCAGCTGGAGGGCGGCGGCAAGGGCGCGGTCGCCGGCAAGGAGTCGGCCGGGCTGCTCGCGGAGCTGTCCGCGCGGCTCGCGGCCGTCGAGGAGCAGGCGGAGGCGCTGTCCAAGCAACTGGACGACGACTCCGCGGACGCGGCGGCCGTGGCCACGGCCGCCCACCTGGAGCGCAAACTCACCGGTTTGCGCCGTGCGCTCGACGCCCTGGAGCCGGGCGCGGGCGGCGGCGCTGCGTCCGTGGCGTCGCAGAACTGACGTAGGCCCGGACCGCAGTTGCGGATGAGTGTGCGTCAGTTCCGGTCCGCGCCAAGCACGACACGAACGGGTGAAGCTGTGGCCACGCGTGTCCGCCGTCGTCTCCCCCGGTAACCTCACACCCATGGCCTCACGTCCCTCCGCAGCCAAGAAGCCGCCCTCGAAGAAGGCGGCAGCTCCCGCGAAGGCTCCGGCGAAGAAGGCCGCCGCGAGGAAGGCCGCGCCCCGGAAGGCGCCCGCCAGGAAGGCCGTGGCGAGGAAGGCCGCGCCCCCCAGGCCGGTACCCAGCCCCAGCGGGGGCGTGTACCGGCTCGTGCGTGCCCTGTGGCTCGGCCTCGCGCACGCCGTCGGCGCCGTCTTCCGCGGGATAGGGCAGGGGGCGAAGAACCTGGACCCGGCCCACCGCAAGGACGGCGTCGCGCTGCTGCTGTTCGGCATCGCCCTGATCGCCGCCGCGGGCACCTGGGCGGATCTCAAGGGGCCCGTAGGCGACCTGGTGGAGATCCTGGTCACCGGCGCCTTCGGCCGGCTCGACCTGCTGGTGCCGATACTGCTCGCGGTGATCGCCGTACGGTTCATCCGGCACCCGGAGAAGCCGGAGGCCAACGGGCGGATCGTGATCGGCCTGTCCGCGCTCGTCGTCGGCGTGCTCGGCCAGGTCCACATCGCCTGCGGCGCGCCCGCGCGCAGCGACGGCATGCAGGGGATAAGGGACGCCGGCGGTCTCATCGGCTGGGCGGCGGCCACCCCGCTGACGTACACCATGACCGAGATGCTCGCCGTGCCCCTGCTGGTACTGCTGACGATCTTCGGGCTGCTCGTGGTGACCGCCACCCCCGTCAACGCCATCCCGCAGCGGCTGCGCAAGCTCGGCGTCCACCTGGGTGTGCTGCACGACTACGAGGCGGAGCAGTTCGTCGACGACGGGCACTACGACGAGCAGTGGCGCGAGGCGGCGCCCGCGCGCCCGCGCAGGCGCTCCGGCGCCCCTCAGGCGTACGACCCCGACAGCGCCGAGGAAGAGGCCCTCTCGCAGCGCCGCGGGCGCCCCAGGCGCTCCGCGGTGCCCCAGCCGGATCCGCAGCGCCAGATGGACGCCGTGGACGTCGCGGCGGCGGCCGCGGCCGCGCTCGACGGCGCCGTGCTGCACGGCATGCCGCCGTCCCCGCTCGTCGCCGACCTCACGCAGGGGGTGAGCGCGGGGGAGCGCGAGGACACCACCCCGGTGCCCGCGCCGGCGCCCGAGCTGTCGCCGCCGTCCGAGCGCTCGCCGGTCCCCGCCCCGGCGGCCCGCCCCAGGCAGGAGAAGCTGTCGTCCGGCCCCGTGCCGGACCTGACGAAGAAGGCCCCCGAGGAGCCCCGCGACCTGCCCGCGCGCGCGGAGCAGCTCCAGCTGGCCGGCGACATCACCTACGCGCTGCCGTCACTGGACCTGCTCACGCGCGGCGGCCCGGGCAAGGCGCGCAGCGCCGCCAACGACGCGGTCGTCGCCTCGCTCACCCAGGTCTTCACCGAGTTCAAGGTCGACGCGGCCGTCACCGGCTTCACCCGCGGCCCGACGGTCACCCGCTACGAGGTCGAGCTCGGCCCCGCCGTGAAGGTCGAGCGGATCACCGCGCTGACCAAGAACATCGCCTACGCCGTCGCCAGCCCCGACGTGCGGATCATCAGCCCCATCCCCGGCAAGTCCGCGGTGGGCATCGAGATCCCGAACACCGACCGGGAGATGGTCAACCTCGGCGACGTACTGCGTCTCGCGGAGTCCGCCGAGGACGACGACCCGATGCTGGTCGCCTTCGGCAAGGACGTCGAGGGCGGGTACGTCATGCACTCGCTGGCGAAGATGCCGCACATGCTGGTCGCCGGCGCCACCGGCTCGGGCAAGTCGTCCTGCATCAACTGTCTGATCACCTCGGTGATGATGCGGGCGACCCCCGAGGACGTCCGGATGATCCTGGTCGACCCCAAGCGGGTGGAGCTGACCGCCTACGAGGGCATCCCGCACCTGATCACGCCGATCATCACCAACCCCAAGCGGGCCGCCGAGGCGCTGCAGTGGGTGGTCCGCGAGATGGACCTCAGGTACGACGACCTGGCCGCCTACGGCTACCGGCACATCGACGACTTCAACCGCGCGGTCCGCGAGGGCAAGGCGAAGCCGCCCGAGGGCAGCGAGCGGGAGCTGCAGCCGTACCCGTACCTGCTGGTGATCGTGGACGAGCTGGCCGACCTCATGATGGTCGCCCCGCGCGACGTCGAGGACTCCATCGTGCGCATCACGCAGCTCGCGCGCGCGGCCGGCATCCACCTGGTGCTCGCCACCCAGCGTCCGTCGGTCGACGTGGTCACCGGTCTGATCAAGGCCAACGTGCCCTCCCGGCTGGCCTTCGCCACTTCCTCGCTCGCCGACTCCCGGGTCATCCTCGACCAGCCCGGCGCCGAGAAGCTGATCGGCAAGGGCGACGGCCTGTTCCTGCCGATGGGCGCGAACAAGCCGACCCGTATGCAGGGCGCGTTCGTGACCGAGGAGGAGGTCGCGGTCGTCGTCCAGCACTGCAAGGACCAGATGGCGCCGGTCTTCCGGGACGACGTCACCGTGGGCACCAAGCAGAAGAAGGAGATCGACGAGGACATCGGCGACGACCTCGACCTGCTGTGCCAGGCGGCCGAGCTGGTCGTCTCCACCCAGTTCGGGTCGACGTCCATGCTCCAGCGCAAGCTGCGCGTCGGTTTCGCCAAGGCCGGACGGCTCATGGACCTGATGGAGTCGCGCAACATCGTGGGGCCGAGCGAGGGCTCCAAGGCGCGTGACGTCCTGGTGAAGCCCGATGAGCTGGATGGCGTGCTCGCGGTGATTCGCGGGGAGTCCTAGGAGGAGCGGGCAGGGCCGTTCGGCGGAGCGGCTACGCCGGGTGGCCCTGTCGCCGTGACACACCCGTTAGGGAGTGACGGGCAACCGTTCGCCTTTGTCGTACGTCCAGTTGAGCGAAAGGACACGTAAGGGTCCCACCCTGGGGTACCTGCTTGTCCGACCATCGGCATGTCAGGCCATACACATGGCGGAGAAAGTCATACCGTCCGGTTGCCCCACCCTTTCGTCACCCCCCTAGACTGAGCTTCCAGCACAGGTGGCTACTCGCTCGAAAGGCGCCCCCGTGTCCATCGGCAACTCCCCTGAAGACGAGCGTCCGTTCCGAGACGACTCCCAGGAAGCCCGACCCTCCGTCGGCCGTGCCCTCCAGCAGGCGCGGATCGCGGCCGGGCTCACCGTGGACGACGTCAGCAGTGCCACCCGTGTCCGTATCGCCATCGTGCACGCCATCGAGGCGGACGACTTCGCCCCCTGCGGCGGCGACGTGTACGCCCGTGGCCACCTGCGCACGCTGGCCCGGGCCGTCCACCTCGACCCCGAGCCGCTGATCGCCCAGTACGACGCCGACCACGGCGGCCGTCCCGCGCCCACCCCCGCCGCACCCCTGTTCGAGGCGGAGCGGATCCGTCCCGAGCGGCGTGGCCCGAACTGGACGGCGGCGATGGTGGCCGCGATCGTCGTCGTGATCGGATTCGTCGGGTTCACCGCGTTCAAGGGCGGCGACGACTCCGGCGACTCCAAGTCGCAGGTCGCCGAGGGCACCACGCCCACCGTCGGCAAGTCCGCGCAGCCCACGCCGAAGAAGGAGAAGCCCGCCCGGCCGACCGGCGAGCCCTCCGACAGCGCCATCGCCGCCGCACCCCAGGACAAGGTGACCGTCCGGGTCAGCGCGCCCAACGGACGCAGCTGGATCTCGGCCAAGGACCACAACGGCCGGATGCTCTTCGACGGGCTGCTGGACAAGGGCCAGTCCAAGACCTTCCAGGACAGCGCCAAGATCAACCTGATTCTCGGCGACGCGGGCGCGATCGAGCTGTACGTGAACGGCAAGAAGATCGAGGACACCTTCAAGCCCGGCGCGGTGGAGCGTCTCACCTACACGAAGGGCGACCCGGTCGCCGGCTGACGGCCCCCGGCCGGCCGGCATGTGACGGAGTCGGCCAAGATCGGCCAACCCCGTCGACGTGGGCTGTCAGTGAGACAAAGTAGTCTTGAGCCCATGCCTGAACGCCGTACCGTCGCACTCGTCACTCTCGGCTGCGCCCGTAACGAGGTGGACTCGGAGGAGCTCGCAGGCCGTTTGGAGGCGGACGGCTGGCAGCTCGTCGAGGACGCCGCGGACGCCGACGTCGCCGTGGTCAACACCTGTGGCTTCGTGGAAGCCGCGAAGAAGGACTCCGTCGACGCCCTCCTCGAGGCCAACGACCTCAAGGACCATGGCAGAACCCAGGCCGTCGTGGCGGTGGGCTGCATGGCCGAGCGGTACGGCAAGGAGCTGGCCGAAGCGCTGCCCGAAGCCGACGGCGTGCTCGGCTTCGACGACTACGCCGACATCTCCGACCGCCTCCAGACCATCCTGTCCGGCGGCATCCACGCCGCCCACACCCCGCGCGACCGGCGCAAGCTGCTGCCGATCAGCCCGGCCGAGCGGCAGGAGTCGGCCGCCGCGGTGGCACTTCCCGGGCACGCACCGGCCGACCTCCCGGAGGGCCTCGCGCCCGCCTCCGGCCCGCGCGCGCCCCTGCGCCGCCGGCTGGGCGGCTCCCCGGTCGCCTCGGTCAAGCTGGCCTCGGGCTGCGACCGGCGCTGCTCCTTCTGCGCCATCCCCTCCTTCCGCGGCTCCTTCATCTCCCGCCGCCCCAGCGACGTCCTGAACGAGACCCGCTGGCTGGCCGAGCAGGGCGTGAAGGAGGTCATGCTCGTCTCCGAGAACAACACCTCCTACGGCAAGGACCTGGGCGACATCCGCCTGCTGGAGTCCCTGCTGCCGGAGCTGGCCGACGTCGACGGCATCGAGCGGGTGCGGGTGAGCTACCTGCAGCCGGCCGAGATGCGCCCCGGGCTCATCGACGTGCTGACCTCGACCCCCAAGGTCGCCCCGTACTTCGACCTGTCCTTCCAGCACTCCGCGCCCGACGTGCTGCGTTCCATGCGCCGCTTCGGCGACACCGACCGGTTCCTGGAACTGCTCGACACCATCCGGAGCAAGGCCCCCGAGGCCGGTGTCCGCTCCAACTTCATCGTCGGCTTCCCCGGCGAGACCGAGTCCGACCTGGCCGAACTGGAGCGCTTCCTGACCGGCGCCCGGCTGGACGCCATCGGTGTCTTCGGCTACTCCGACGAGGAAGGCACCGAGGCGGCGACGTACGACAACAAACTGCACGAGGACGTCGTCGCCGAGCGCCTGGCCCACATCTCCCGGCTGGCCGAGGAACTCGTCTCGCAGCGTGCCGAGGAGCGCGTCGGCGAGACCGTGCGGGTCCTGGTGGAGTCCGTGGACGAGGAGGAGGGCGTCTACGGCCGCGCGGAGCACCAGGCGCCCGAGACCGACGGCCAGATGCTGCTCACGAGCGGCGCGGGCCTGAGCGTCGGACGTATGGTCGAGGCGAAGGTGGTCGGTACGGAGGGTGTCGACCTGGTGGCCGAGCCGCTGACCGGCTCGCCCGCGTGTAGTGAGGAGGCGGCCAGATGACCGGAGTCCCGGCATCCGCCGCGGGCGGCTCCTCCGGCGCGCAGGGCGCCCGGGGTTCCGCCGCCGCTGCCGACGGCGCCCGGACCGAGGTCTCCGGTTCTGCTTCTGCTTCAGGCCCCGAGGACGGCGGCAGGACACCGCGCGGCGCCAAGATCGCGGCCGCGGCCGTCAACCAGGCCAGCGTCTGGAACGTCGCCAACCTGCTGACCATGCTCCGGCTGCTCCTGGTGCCCGGCTTCGTCGCGCTGATGCTGGGGAACGGCGGTTACGACCCGGCCTGGCGCTCGCTGGCCTGGGCGGCCTTCGCCGTCGCCATGATCACCGACCTGTTCGACGGACATCTGGCGCGCACCTACAACCTGGTCACCGACTTCGGGAAGATCGCCGACCCCATCGCCGACAAGGCGATCATGGGAGCGGCGCTCATCTGTCTGTCCGCCCTGGGCGATCTGCCGTGGTGGGTGACGGCCGTGATCCTCGGCCGGGAACTCGGCATCACCGTGTTGCGTTTTCTGGTCATTCGCTACGGCGTGATCCCCGCCAGCCGGGGCGGCAAGCTGAAGACGCTCACCCAGGGCGTGGCCGTCGGGATGTACGTCCTGGCACTGACCGGATGGCTGGCCAGCCTGAGGTTCTGGGTGATGGCCGCCGCGGTCGTCCTCACGGTCGTGACCGGCCTCGACTACGTGAGACAGGCCATCGTGCTGCGGCGGCGGGGAATCGCCGAGCGCGCTGCCGCGTTGGAGGAGAAGGAAGCGTGAGTTCCGCGGCCACCGAGCTGGTGCGACTACTGACCGTGAGGGGCGAGACCCTCGCCGTCGCCGAGTCGCTGACCGGTGGTCTGGTGGCCGCGGAGATCACCGGGGTACCCGGGGCGTCCCGGGTGTTCCGCGGGTCGGTCACCGCTTACGCCACCGAGCTCAAGCACGAGCTGCTGGGTGTCGACGCCACCCTGCTGGCCCAGCGGGGAGCGGTGGATCCGCAGGTCGCGGGCGAGATGGCGGCCGGAGTCCGGAAGGCTCTGGGCGCCGACTGGGGCATCGCGACCACGGGGGTCGCCGGCCCCGAACCACAGGACGGCAAGCCGGTCGGGACGGTCTTCGTGGCCGTGGACGGGCCCCTCACCGTCCGGCCCGGTTCTGCCGGTGGCGGAAAAGTCGAGGGTCTGCGGTTGAACGGCAGCCGTGCGGAAATTCGTATGGAGAGTGTACGGAGCGTACTCGCAGTGCTTCTGGAGCAGCTTGCGGGCGAACAGTCCGGGAATGAGCGGGCACAGGATACGGAACGGAACGGGGGGTTTTGATGTTTGCAGCCCTGAGTGAACACGACATCGCTCCCCGCACGGCCGCGGCGCGAGGCGGTACGGTGGGGCGTGAAGGATGCGGCTACGCGGTCCGAGGAGGGAGCCACCGATGATTCTGCTCCGTCGCCTGCTGGGTGACGTGCTGCGTCGGCAGCGCCAACGCCAGGGCCGTACTCTGCGCGAAGTCTCCTCGTCCGCCCGAGTCTCACTCGGCTATCTCTCCGAGGTGGAGCGGGGGCAGAAGGAGGCTTCCTCCGAGCTGCTCTCCGCCATCTGCGACGCGCTGGACGTACGGATGTCGGAACTCATGCGAGAAGTGAGCGACGAGCTGGCGCTCGCCGAGCTGGCCCAGTCCGCCGCGGCCACCGATCCCGTGCCCACGTCGGTTCGCCCGATGCTGGGTTCCGTGTCGGTGACCGGTGTGCCACCGGAACGGGTGACCATCAAGGCGCCCGCGGAGGCGGTGGACGTGGTTGCCGCGTGAGGTTCGCGCACGCGGCCTGACGAACCAAGACGACCGAAGCCCCGGCCGGCTTCCCAGGGAGACCTGGGAGGGCCCGGTCGGGGCTTCCGTCTTGCCCGCGGCATCTGTGCCCGTACCCGCCCGTTTGCCGGTGTCGAGTGCTGCCCTCATCGTGGGAGGGACGTGACGGCGCCGAAGCACCGGAGGAAGCGGATGTACATCGTGAAGAGTTCGTTGGCCGACGCGGATCTGAAGACCGTGTCCGAGGCGCTGCAGGGCGCCCTCGTCGACCTGGTGGACCTCTCGCTGGCCGCCAAACAGATCCACTGGAACGTCGTCGGCCCCCGCTTCCGCTCCATCCACCTCCAGCTCGACGACGTCGTCGCCTCCGCCCGCACCCACTCGGACACGGTGGCCGAGCGGGCCTCGGCGCTGGGCGTGCCACCCGACGGCCGCGCCGCCACGGTGGCCTCCGTCAGCGGCCTCAAGCCCACCCCGGCGGGGTGGATCAAGGACACGGACGCGGTCTCGGCGATGGTGGACGCGCTCGGCGCCGCGATCTCCCGGATGCGGGGGCGGGTGGAAGCGACCGGGGAGCCGGACCCGGTGTCCCAGGACATCTTCATCCAGATCACCGCCGACCTGGAGAAGCACCACTGGATGTTCCAGGCGGAGAACGCGTAGCAGGCGTGGTGGGCGGTCGGGGACACCCGCCGTCTCCGGTGCCCTGTGGTCCGGCGTTGCATCCGTGAGCCCGCGGTGCGCCTCCCGTGCGGGACAGGCGACGGTCTAGCGTCCGGCTGGAGGTGGTGGCGGGCATGGTGGGGCGAATAGTGCGCTGGGGGGTCGCGATCGCGCTCGGGGCGGTGTGGTGGTGGGCCGTGCTGCGGCTCGCCACCGGGCAGGGCTCGGGCGTGCTGGAGGGTGCCGTCGCGGCCGGCGGCTGGGGGCTGAGCCTGCTGCCCGTGCACTGTGTGCCCACCGCGCGCGCGAACGCGGCCGTCCCGCCGGGACGCTGGGCGGCCGCCTGGCGGGCCGGCGTCACCACGGCATCGCCACTCCCCCGTTCGGGCGAAGTATCTGACCTGTCGTGAACCCCGACGCGTCCGACGCCAGGTACAGCACCGCGTGAGCGACGTCGTCCGGTTCGCCGACCCGGCCCAGCGGTGTCATCCGGGTCATCACGGCCTCGGTGTGCGCCTGTGCCTCGCGGTCGTGGCGATCGGTCATGGGGGTACGGATCCAGCCCGGCGCGAGCGCGTTGACCCGGATGCCGTGCGGGCCCACCTCGGTGGCCAGCGTCTTGGTCAGCTGCACCACGGCCGCCTTGGCCGCGCCGTAGCAGAGCAGCCCGGCGCCGCCGGTGTCGACCGCCCCGGAGGCCATGGTGACGATGCTGCCGCGGGTTCGGTGGGCGAGCATCAGCCGGGCCGCCTCCTGGCAGGCGTACAGCACGCCCTTGAAGTTGACGTCCAGCACACGGTCGAGATCCTCGGTCCGGGTGTCCAGGACCGGGCTGCTGTGCATGATCCCGGCGATCGCCGCCAGCACGTCCAGCCGCTCGCAGGAGCGGACCGCCTCGGCCAGCCGGGCTCGGTCGGTGACGTCCAGGACGTGGACACGGGCCGTGCCGCCGCGGTCCTCGATCAGAGCGGCCGTGCCGTCCAGGCCGTCCGCGTCCCGGTCGGCGCAGTGCACCGTGGCTCCCGCCTCGGCGAGCAGTACGGCGGAGGCCCGGCCGATGCCGCCGGCGGCTCCGGTGACGAAGGCGGTGCGTCCGGTGAGGTCGTACGCGGTGAGGGCCATGCGGCGACGGTACGAGCTTTTCTGACGGAGCGTCAATTGCTGGGGCTGTGTGGGACTGCGTGGGAGCGGGCGGAACCGGGGTCGCCGGGGCTCGCCCGGGCTGGTCGTCGGCTGGTCGCCGGCCGACCCGGGGCTGGAGTGGTCAGCCGGTGCGGCGGGGGTAGCGGTCGCGCCAGCGCTGGGGCGAGCCGGCCGCGGGAGCGGGGCCCGACTGGCAGGTGGGACACCAGTAGGTGGGGCGCTCCTGGGAGCCGTCGCCCTGGTCCGCCACTCGGACGGGGGTGTGGCAGCGCAGGCAGGGGCGTGCCGCCCGGCCGTAGACGAACAGGTCGGGCCAGGGCGGACGTGTCGCCTGCCGGCGGGACAGACCCGCGGTCTGGCGGACCGGGCGGTCGCGGTTCTCCTCCAGGAGCCGCTTGGCCAGGCCGGGCAGCTTCTCGGCGCGGTCCCCGGGCAGCGCGCCGGCCGGCAGCCAGGGGGTCACGCCGAGGAGGAAGCACAGCTCACTCTTGTAGACATTGCCGATACCGGCCAGATTGCGCTGGTCCAGCAGGGCCTCGCCGAGCTGACGGGCGGGGTCCGCCAGCACGTTGGCCAAGGCCCGGTCGGGGTCCCAGTCGGGGCCGAGCAGATCGGGGCCGAGGTGGCCGACGGCCTGCTCCTCCTCGGTGGTGCGCAGCAGCTCCACGACCGGCAGGCGGTAGCCGACGGCGTCGCGATCGGCCGTGCCGAGGATGATCCGGATCTGGTGCGCCGGCCCTCCGCGCCAGCGTTCACCCGAGCCGAACACCTTCCACGCGCCCTCCATGCGCAGATGGGTGTGCAGCGTCAGACCGCCCTCGAAACGGGTGAGCAGGTGCTTGCCGCGCGCGACCGTGCTCAGCACCCTGCGGCCGGTCAGGTCGACCGTCGCGTACTGGGGCACGCGGAAGTCGCTGCGGGTCAGCGCCTTGCCCGCGAGGGCTTCGTGCAGCCGCCGCGCGGCCTGCCAGACCGTGTCACCTTCGGGCATGCGTCAAGCGTGCCACGGGGGGAGAGGGGGAGGTGGGCGCGGGTCGGCGGTGGGCGGCCGGAGGTGCGCCCCAGCGGGCCGGTGCGCCGGGCGGGGCCGGGGGTGCCCGGCGGGGTCGGGCGGGGTCGGGGGTGCCCGGCGGGCCGGTGCGCCGGGCGGGGCCGGGGGTGCCCGGCGGGGGCCTGCCGGGTGCCGGTGGCTGGTGGTGGTCGTGTCGGGTTGAGCGGGACGACGGCCGGGCCTGAGGGAGTCGTTGGGCGAGGCGTCTGGCCGTCGCCCGCTCAACCCGCACGACCACCACCCAGCGGTGCCCGACACCCGACCCCCGTCCCACCCGCTTCACCATCCGCCTCCCTCGGGCCCGACCGCGGTGCCGGTCAGGCCCTCAGGCGCAGGCCCCGTGGGGTCGCCACGAAGCCCGCTGCCTCCAGGAGCGTGCCTGCCGGGGAGGTCAGGGCCGGGGTGCCGTTGATCCGCTCGACCGTGACCGTGCCGAGCGAGCCGGCGCGGGCCGCCGCGGCCAGCGCCTCGGCGGCCGGGCGGAGGCGGGGGTCGTCCGTCGCCGTGGTGTCCGGGGCGGCGGGCCAGGCCAGCAGCGTCTTTCCGCCGCGCTCCATGTACAGCGTCAGCTCTCCCTCCACCAGGACGACCAGCGAACCCGCCTTGCGCCCCGGCTTGTGCCCGGCGCCGGTCGGCGGCTCCGGCCAGGGCAGCGCGGAACCGTAGGCGTTCGCCGGGTCGGCCGCGGCGAGGACCACGACACGTGGGTCGGGCGCGGCGGAACCGGTCCGGCCACTGCCGTAGCCGCCCCGGTGCGGGTCCGTGCCGTAGGCGGCCGTGGCGTACGACGGCCCCGAGCCGTAGGGGATGCCGCCGCGCGGGCCGCCGTAGCCCGGGGAAGCGAACGGGTCGGTAAGGTCCCGGGGCGAGAGCTGGTCACCGTCGGCGGCGGGCCGGTCCTCCGGAGGCCAGGTGAAGTCGCCGTCCAGACGGGGATGGGCGAGGCCGCCGTCGCCTGCGTCGAAGGTGTGGCCGTGCGGTGTGCCGTCGGAGCCGTCGAACGGGTTCGGGAACCCCTGCTCGGCGAAGCCGCTCGTAGCACCCGGGGCGCCGAAGCCGTTCGGGCGGGCCGGGGCGGGCAGGCCCTCGGCCCGCTCGCGGGCGTTCGCCACCGCGCGCAGGCGGTCCACCGCGCCGTCCATCGCGAACTGGGCCGCGCCCAGCCCCTCGACCACGTAACCGCGCCGGGCCTGACCACTGTCCTCGAACGCCGACAGCACCCGGTACACCGCCGAGAAACCGCCCTCGACACCCTCCGCGGCGACCGCTCCCCGGGTGACCACGCCGTGCCGGTCCAGGAGCGTGCGGGCCAGTGCGTGCGCGCGCACCGTGGCGTCCGGCTCGGCCGCGGGCAGCAGTGACCAGCGGCCGGCGACGGTCGGCGGGCCGGTGCGGGAGGCGGTGCGCGCGGCGGCCGTCAGGGAGCCGTAGCGCCCGCGCGGGACGGCGCGCTTGGCGCGATGCGCGGTCGAGCCCGCCGTACGGCCGGAACCCAGCAGGGAACGCATCGGAGCCAGGGTGTCGTTGGTGAGCCGGCCGGACCAGGCCAGGTCCCACAGCGCGTCGGCCAGTTGGGGATCGGTGACGTCGGGGTGCGTGGTGGCACGGATCTGGTCGGCGATCTGCCGGAAGAACAGACCGTAGCCGCCGGACAGGGCATCGAGGGCGGACTGGTGGAGCGCGGTGAGCTCCAGCGGGTGCGGTGCCGGGAGCAGCAGCGGGGCCGCGTCCGCCAGATAGAGCGAGACCCAGCCGTCCTTGCCGGGCAGGGCTCCGGCGCCGGCCCACACCACCTCGCCCGCGGCGGTCAGCTCGTCGAGCATCGAAGGCGTGTAGTTCGCCACCCGGGAGGGCAGGACCAGCTTCTCCAGCGCGGAGGCGGGCACGGAGGCACCCTGCAACTGCTCGATCGCGCGCACCAGCCCGTCGATGCCGCGCAGACCATGCCCCTTGCCGATGTGCTGCCACTGCGGCAGGAACTGGGCGAGCGCGGCCGGAGGCACGGGCTCCAGCTCATGGCGCAGGGCCGCCAGGGAGCGGCGGCGCAGACGGCGCAGTACGGTCGCGTCGCACCACTCCTGGCCGATGCCGGCCGGGTGGAACTCGCCCTGGACGACCCGGCCGCTCCCCGCGAGCCGCTGCAGGGCACCCTCGGTGACCGCGACGCCCAGACCGAACCGGGCCGCCGCGGTGGTCGAGGTGAAGGGGCCGTGCGTCCGGGCGTAGCGCGCGAGGAGGTCGCCCAGCGGGTCCTTGACCGGTTCGGTGAACGCCTCGGGGACGCCGACCGGCAGTGCCGTGCCCAGCGCGTCGCGCAGGCGGCCCGCGTCCTCGACGGCAGCCCAGTGGTCGGTACCGGCGATCCGGACCTCGATGGCCCGGCGGGCCCCGGCCAGCTCCCGCGCCCACTGCGGATCCGCACCCCGCGCCACCAGCTCCGCGTCGGTCAGCGGGCCGAGCAGCCGGAGCACATCGGCGACACCCTCGACGTCCTTGACCCGGCGGTCCTCGGTGAGCCACTGCAGCTCGCGCTCCAGCTCGGTCAGCACCTCCGCGTCGAGCAGTTCGCGCAGCTCCGCCTGGCCCAGCAGTTCGGCCAGCAACCGGGAGTCCAGCGAGAGCGCGGCGGCGCGGCGCTCGGCCAGCGGCGAGTCGCCCTCGTACAGGAACTGGGCGACGTACCCGAAGAGCAGGGAGCGGGCGAACGGGGACGGCTCCGGGGTGGTGACCTCGACCAGACGCACCTTGCGGGACTCGATGTCGCCCATCAGCTCGACCAGCCCGGGAACGTCGAAGACGTCCTGGAGGCATTCGCGGACCGCTTCCAGGACGATCGGGAAAGAACCGAACTCGCTCGCCACCTGGAGCAGCTGGGCGGCCCGCTGGCGCTGCTGCCACAGCGGCGTGCGCTTGCCGGGGTTGCGGCGCGGCAGCAGCAGGGCGCGGGCGGCGCACTCCCGGAACCGGGAGGCGAACAGCGCCGAGCCGCCGACCTGGTCGGTGACGACCTGGTCGACCTCGCCCTTGTCGAAGGCGACGTCCGACGCGCCGACCGGGGCCTGCTCGCTGTCGTACTCGCCGCCGGCCTTCACGGGCTCCTGGCCGAGCAGGTCCAGGCCCATCAGATCGGCGTCGGGCAGGCGCAGCACGATGCCGTCGTCGGCGTGCATGACCTGGGCGTCCATGCCGTACCGCTCGGACAGACGGGCGGCGAGGGCGAGGGCCCAGGGGGCGTGGACCTGGGCGCCGAAGGGGGAGTGGACGACGACCCGCCAGTCGCCCAGCTCGTCACGGAACCGCTCCACGACGATCGTACGGTCGTCCGGGACATGGCCGCATGCCTCGCGCTGCTCGTCCAGGTACGACAGCACGTTGTCCGCCGCCCACGCGTCCAGGCCGGCCGCCAGCAGCCGTAGCCGGGCGTCGTCCTTGGGCAGCGAGCCGACCTCGCGCAGGAAGGCGCCCACCGCGCGGCCCAGCTCCAGCGGGCGGCCCAGCTGGTCGCCCTTCCAGAAGGGCAGCCGGCCCGGCACACCCGGCGCCGGAGAGACCAGGACGCGGTCGCGCGTGATGTCCTCGATCCGCCACGAGCTCGTGCCCAGCGTGAAGACGTCGCCCACGCGGGACTCGTACACCATCTCCTCGTCCAGCTCGCCGACCCGGCCGCCGCCCTTCTTGGGGTCGGAACCGGCGAGGAAGACGCCGAACAGGCCGCGGTCCGGGATCGTGCCGCCGGAGGTGACCGCGAGGCGCTGGGCGCCCGGGCGGCCGGTGATCTCGCCGGTGACGCGGTCCCACACCACGCGCGGACGCAGCTCGGCGAACGCGTCCGACGGGTAGCGGCCCGCGAGCATGTCGAGTGTCGCCGTGAACGCCGACTCGGGCAGCGAGGCGAACGGCGCCGCGCGCCGGACCACCGTCAGCAGGTCGTCGAACTGCCAGGTGTCCAGCGCGGTCATGGCGACCAGCTGCTGCGCCAGCACGTCCAGCGGGTTCGCGGGCACCTTCAGCGACTCGATGGAGCCCGAGCGCATCCGCTCGGTGACCACGGCCGCCTGGACCAGGTCGCCCCGGTACTTGGGGAAGACGACACCGGTGGAGACGGCGCCGACCTGGTGTCCCGCGCGGCCCACGCGCTGGAGACCGGAGGCGACCGAGGGCGGGGACTCGACCTGCACGACGAGATCCACCGCGCCCATGTCGATGCCCAGTTCGAGGCTGGAGGTGGCGACCACGGCGGGCAGCCGCCCGGCCTTCAGATCCTCCTCCACCAAGGCGCGCTGCTCCTTGGAGACCGACCCGTGGTGCGCGCGGGCGATCACCGGCGGCGCCCCATGTGCCGCGCCCGAGCCGCCCATCAGCTCGGCGGGGGAGTGGTGCTCGTCCAGGGTCTCCCCGGTCGCCCGCTCGTAGGCGATCTCGTTGAGCCGGTTGCACAGCCGCTCCGCCAGCCGTCGGGAGTTCGCGAACACGATCGTGGACCGGTGGGCCTGGACCAGGTCGGCGATCCGCTCCTCCACGTGCGGCCAGATCGACGGCCGTTCCCCGCCCTCGGCGGCGTCGGCGGCCGGGGATCCGCCCAGCTCGCCCATGTCCTCGACCGGGACGACCACGGAGAGGTCGAACTCCTTGCCGGACTCCGGCTGGACGATCTCCACCTTGCGGCGCGGGGACAGATAGCGGGCGATCTCGTCCACCGGTCGCACGGTCGCCGACAGGCCGATCCGGCGGGCGGGCTTCGGCAGCAGCTCGTCCAGCCGCTCCAGGGAGAGCGCGAGGTGCGCGCCGCGCTTGGTGCCCGCGACCGCGTGCACCTCGTCCAGGATCACCGTCTCCACGCCGCTGAGCGCGTCCCGGGTGGCCGACGTGAGCATCAGGAACAGCGACTCGGGGGTGGTGATCAGGATGTCCGGCGGCCGTGTGGACAGGGCGCGGCGCTCGGCGGCCGGGGTGTCGCCGGACCGGATGCCGACCCTGATCTCGGGTTCGGGCCGACCCAGGCGCACGGACTCCTGGCGGATGCCGGTCAGCGGGCTGCGCAGGTTGCGCTCGACGTCGACGGCCAGGGCCTTCAGCGGGGACACGTACAGCACCCGGCAGCGCTTCTTCGGGTCGGCCGGGGGCGGGGCCGAGGCCAGCTGGTCCAGTGCGGCGAGGAAAGCGGCCAGAGTCTTGCCCGAGCCGGTCGGGGCGACCACCAGCACGTCCGAGCCCGCCTGGATGGCCTGCCACGCGCCCACCTGGGCCGCGGTGGGCGCGGAGAAGGCCCCCGTGAACCAGCCGCGGGTCGCGGGGGAGAAGCCGTCGAGGGCCCGGTGGGCGGAGCTGACCATGCGTCCATCCTGCACCCGCCCACTGACAATCGCCCTGACCTGGGCAAATGGGGCGGCGGTGCGGGCCGGGCCGATGTCGTGGCCGGTGGGGCGGACAATGGCCGTATGGCGGGTTCAGGGGAGCGGGCACGGCACTGGCGGTACGCGGAGCTGCCCGGGGTCGACCTGCTGCGGGCCCGGTACATCCGCAAGACCTTCGTCCGGCACACCCACGAGAACTTCGTGATCGCGGCCATCGCCGACGGCGTCGAGGTCTTCCATCACCACGGCTCCGACGTCTCCGCCGGCGCCGGAGCCCTCGCCCTGGTCAACCCCGACACCCCGCACACCGGCCGGGCCGGGGTGCCCGAGGGCTGGCGGTACGGCGCGCTCTACCCGCCGCCCGACGTGGTCGCCGCGATCGCCGCCGAGACCACCACCCTGCGGGGCACTCCGGGCTTCGTCAGCCCCGTCCTCGACGATCCATACACCGTCCGGCTGGTCCACCAGGTGCTGCGCGCCGCCGACGAGGGCAACGCACTGGCCGCCGACACGCTCCTGCGGGTCGCCGTGACCAGGCTGCTGCGGCTCAACGGCGGACCGCTGCCCGAGCGGCGGACCCGGACGGCCGGGGCGCGGACCGCGGCACGCGCGCGTGCGGTGCTGGAGGAGCGCATGGCCGACCCGCCGGCCCTGGAACGGCTCGCCGCGGACCTCGGCACCAGCCCGTTCGCCCTGCTGCGGGCGTTCCGCGACGCCTACGGCATGCCACCGCACACCTGGCTGACCGACGCCCGCGTGCGCCGGGCCCGGCTGCTGCTGGACGCGGGGACGGCTCCCGCCGAGGCGGCGGTCGCCGTCGGCTTCACCGACCAGCCCCACCTCAACCGGCACTTCACCCGGATCGTCGGCGTGCCGCCGGGCGCGTACCGGCGGGAGCGCACCAGCACCGGCGAGCGCAAGAACGTACAAGACGCGAGCTGACGGCCGCCCGTACGGTCCGGTGCGTGGCACAGCACATAGCACTCATCGATCCGACGGCCGACGGCCCGGACAAGCCGGACGCCGCCGTCGTGCGGGACGCCCTCGGGGTGGGCGTCGCCGTGGGCCTGTCCGGATTCGCCTTCGGGGTGACCTCGGCCGGCAGCGGACTCGGACTGCTCCAGACCTGCGCGCTCAGCCTCCTGGTGTTCACCGGCGCCTCCCAGTTCGCCCTGGTCGGAGCCCTCGCCGCAGGCGGGAACCCGTTCACGGCCGCGGCCGGCGCCTTCTTCCTGGGCGTGCGCAACGCCTTCTACGGACTGCGGCTGTCACAGCTGCTCGCCCTCCCGCGCGCGGTACGGCCGTTCGCCGCCCAGTGGGTGATCGACGAGACCACCGCGGTGACCCTGGCCCAGCCGAACCGGCGGGCCGCGCGGATCGGCTTCACCGTGACCGGGCTCAGCCTCTACGTGCTGTGGAACCTCACCACTCTGCTCGGCGCGCTGGGGGCCAAAGCGATCGGCGACACGCGCGCGTGGGGCCTGGACGCGGCGGGACCCGCCGTGTTCCTCGCCCTGCTCGCGCCGATGCTGAAGACGGCCACCGAACGCGCGGTCGCGGGCCTCGCCGTCCTGCTGGGCCTCGGTCTGCTGCCCGTCCTGCCGGCCGGCGCGCCGGTCCTGGTGGCCGCACTGGCGGCGCCGCTCGCGCTCGTCGCCGAGAGCCGGCGCCGGGCGCGTGGCGGGCAGGACGGACTCGACGGCGTGGAGGAGGACCGGTGAACGCCTGGATCGCGATCGGGGTGACCGTCCTCGGCTGCTACGCCGTCAAGCTCGCCGGACTCCTGGTACCGGCGCACACGGTCGAGCGGCCGTACGTGCGGCGGCTGGCCGCACTGCTGCCGGTCGCGTTGCTCGCCGCGCTCACGGCCCAGCAGACGTTCTCCGACGGGCACGCCCTGGTGCTGGACGCCCGGGCCACGGGGCTCGCCGCCGCGGCCGTGGCACTGCTGCTGCGAGCGCCCTTCCTGCTGGTCGTCGCGGCGGCCGTGGCGGTGACGGCGGGCCTACGGGCCGTCGGCTGGTGAGGCGGACCGGGCCGGCCCGCCTCAGCGACGGGCTCGGCCCGCGGACGGGACCTGATCAGCCCACGAAACGACCGTGGGCCCTGAGGGTGCGCAGCGCGTCGATCGTCACCAGGGCTCGCGCCTCCAGCGTGGGCGCCTGGGCCCACTGGCGCCACCGCACGGGCCAGCCGCCGTCCTCCCGCTGTTCGGCGGCCAGGTGGTCCAGCGAGCGCGTCATCTCGTCGTCCGTGAACCACGCGCGCGCGAGCGAGTCCGGGTACCGGGCGAAATCGTGCGGGTAGTGGTGCTCGCCGGGGGCAGAACCGGACGCGACCGGAAACGCGTCGATGCGGTCCGGGTCGAGCACGGCGAGCCGCTGCTCCCGTACCAGCCGGCCCAGCCGGTCGGCGGCGGCCTCCGCGCGCGGGCGGTCGGGAACGAAGTCCAGGAAGGCCACGGCGGCCTCCACCTCGTAGGGGTGGGACTTGTCCAGGGACTCCACCGCGTGCCAGCAGTAGTCGGTGGCCCGGAACAGCCAGGCGTGCCACACCTCGTTGCGGTGCAGCAGCCCGACCACCGGACCGGTGGCCAGCAGATCGCTGGGCGGATCGTCGACGACGGGGACGAACGGCGCCGTCGGATAGCCGCGCTGGCCGGGATGGACGGCGGGCAGCGCGCCGTCCGGGGTGGAGACGGAGGTCAGGTAGCGGCACACGCGCTCCACCCGCTGCCCGCCGCAGCGCCCGACGGCGTCCAGCACGCGCAGTGCGTGCGCGGTGTGCAGGGGCTGGCTGACCGGGCCGCGCAGATCGGGCTCCAGCGCGTGCCCGTACCCGCCGTCCTCGTTGCGGTAGGCGTCCAGTGCGGTTTCCACCGCCTCAGGGCTGCCGTGCAGGAAGTGGTACGCGAAGAGACGCTGCTCCAGCACGCGCGCGGTGAGCCACACGAACTGTTCGGCGCGGAAGAGCGGGGAGCGCGCCGGGGACGTGGAGGGGAGTGGGGAAGCTCCTAGTTCGGCCATGGGTCAGACCGTAGGACGGAAATCGGTCCCGGCGGCCCTCCCGGGCAGGGCCCACCCCCAGGGGCGGGATACTGAAGTCATGCGGTTGACGGTCTTCTGGCAGCGGATGGCGGAACACTTCGGTCGGGGGTACGCCGAGACCTTCGCGCGCGACCACGTCATGTCGGAACTGGGCGGACGCACGGTGAACCAGGCACTGGACGCCGGCTGGGAGGCCAAGGACGTGTGGCGCGTGGTCTGCGCGGTCATGGACGTGCCGGGCGAGCGACGTTGACACACGTCGGCCGAAATGTCCGATGTGCCGGTAAAGAGTGCGACAGTTCGGCACTGCTCTGTCACGAAGATCGCGGACGGTCACCTGTTGTCGGTGGCGTGGGCGAGACTGGGCGCGTGGCACCCACTGACGAGGATCCCCTGGCACCCACTGCCGAGGACGGCGAGCCGTCCGACCGGCAGGCAACACCGGCGGCTCCGGCCCCGCCCGGCCGGCCGCCGCTCTCCGACGCCGTCGCGCAGGGCGGCCGGATGCCACGCTGGCTGCCGCGTGCCATGGTGCTCGCGCTCGCGCTGATCGCCTCGTTCCAGTTGGGCAGCTGGGCCTTCCATCAGCTGACCGGACTCCTGATCAACATATTGATCGCGTTCTTCCTGGCTCTCGCGATCGAACCCGCGGTGAGCCGGATGGCGGCTCATGGCATGCGCAGGGGGCTCGCCACCTTCCTCGTCTTCCTCGGGTTGGCCGTCGTCACGGCCGGGTTCATCACCTTGCTCGGGTCCATGCTGGCCGGCCAGATCATCAAGATGATCGAGGGCTTCCCGGACTACCTTGACTCGCTCATCAACTGGATCAACGAAACCTTCCACACGCACCTCAAGCGGGTGGACGTCCAGGAGGGCCTGCTCCACTCCGACTGGCTGCGCAAGTACGTGCAGAACAGCGCGGCCGGGGTCCTCGACGTGTCGGCCCAGGTGCTCGGCGGGCTCTTCCGGCTGCTGACGGTCGGCCTGTTCTCGTTCTACTTCGCCGCCGACGGTCCCCGGCTGCGCCGCGCCCTGTGCTCCGTGCTGCCGCCCGCGCGTCAGGCCGAGGTGCTGCGCGCCTGGGAGATCGCCGTCGACAAGACGGGTGGGTACCTGTACTCGCGCGGTCTCATGGCGCTCATCTCCGGCGTCGCGCACTACATCCTGCTCGAGGCCATGGGTGTGCCGTACGCGCCCGTGCTCGGCGTCTGGGTGGGCCTGGTCTCGCAGTTCATCCCCACCATCGGGACATACCTCGCCGGTGCGCTGCCGATGCTGATCGCGTTCACCGTCAACCCCTGGTACGCGGTGTGGGTGCTGGTCTTCGTCGTGATCTACCAGCAGTTCGAGAACTACGTGCTCCAGCCCAAGCTGACCGCCAAGACCGTCGACATCCACCCGGCGGTCGCCTTCGGCTCGGTCGTCGCGGGCACCGCACTGCTGGGCGCGGTCGGCGCGCTGATCGCCATCCCGGCGGTGGCCACCCTCCAGGCGTTCCTGGGGGCGTACGTCAAGCGGTACGCCGTCACGGACGACCCCCGGGTGCACGGGCACCGCGGCAGAGGCCGGGGCGGCCCCGGGATGCTCACGCGCGTGCGGCGGTTGTGGGCCGGCGGTCCCGGCGGGCGGGAACAGCCGTAGAGCCGTGGCCGTGGAGGGGCCAGGCGCGACAGCGCCTCCTCAGTACGTCCGCGACAGCGCCTCCTCAGTACGTCACCGTCGCCCACACCGCGGCCACGGCAACGGCCGCCGTGCAGCAGCCGGCCGCGGCGGCCACGATCCGCCGGCGCGCCTTCTCGCTCCAGGGCGTACGGGACAGCGCCCAGGCCAGCAGGGGCAGCACGAGCACGGCATGCAGGCTCACGCCGTGCAGCGGCTTGAGCGGTGCCGTCGAGTGGTAAGCGGCCTCCTGGTGCCCGGTCCGCGTCAGGACGACCCCGCGCGCGATCATCGCCGCCCCGGAGGCGAGGGCCACCAGCAGGAGCGCGAAACCGCAACGCACGGCCAACGGCATGCTGGCCGGCCCCGTCGGCCGGTGCCGGAAGGACGCGACGGCGAAGACGGTGAGCAGGACGACCAGGACGGCGCCGCCCACCGCGAGCGCCATGGACACCGCCGAGTCGAAGGACGTCTCCATGTTCAGGTGCGAGGGCACCCGTCGCCACGCCTGGAGGGTGATGCCGGCCACCTCCACCACGCAGTCGGCGGCGAGGACGAGCAGCAGGGCCGAGCGCAGCCGGTCACCGGTCCGCAGGTACGACGTGACCCAGGTGAGCGCGATCAGCGTCACCCCGAACGAGAGCCCGAACGTGACGGGCTTGCGCCAGGAGACAGGGCCGTCCCACGGGCCGCCGTCGACCGCGAACACCACGAGGTGGACGAGACCCGACAGGACGAGCAGCAGACCCGTGGTGTGACAGAGGCGTTCGACGGCGCGCGGATTCTTCATGGCCCCAGGCTTGCGGGCGCGGCCGGCGTGGTCGTCGTCCGGCCGGAGACACCCGAGGTACGCCACCGGGAGCAGACCGGCCCGCTGTCAGGGCGGTCCCGGAAGGCCCGGCTCGCTCCGCGTGGTGCGCTTGACACAAAAATCGAACATCCATTCTCATGGAGGCTCAGGCGAGGCTTTCGGTTGGGGATTTCGCCCCGATTCGCGGGGGATGTCCCCCGGTTATCCACAGGCTGGGCCTGCGTCGGGGCGCATTGTCAGTGGCAGGCGTTAGCGTCTTTGACGTGAAGCGATCGACTCAAGCAAACCGGGTGGAACCCATGGCAGGAACCGACCGCGAGAAGGCGCTCGACGCCGCGCTCGCACAGATTGAACGGCAATTCGGCAAGGGTGCCGTCATGCGCCTCGGCGAGCGGCCGAACGAGCCCATCGAGGTCATCCCCACCGGGTCGACCGCCCTTGACGTCGCCCTTGGTGTCGGCGGCCTGCCGCGCGGCCGCGTCGTGGAGGTGTACGGCCCGGAGTCCTCCGGCAAGACGACCCTGACCCTGCACGCGGTGGCGAACGCGCAGAAGGCCGGCGGCCAGGTCGCCTTCGTCGACGCGGAGCACGCCCTGGACCCCGAGTACGCGAAGAAGCTCGGCGTCGACATCGACAACCTCATCCTCTCCCAGCCCGACAACGGCGAGCAGGCCCTGGAGATCGTGGACATGCTGGTCCGCTCCGGTGCCCTCGACCTGATCGTCATCGACTCCGTGGCCGCGCTCGTCCCGCGCGCGGAGATCGAGGGCGAGATGGGCGACAGCCACGTGGGTCTGCAGGCCCGTCTGATGAGCCAGGCGCTGCGGAAGATCACCAGTGCGCTCAACCAGTCCAAGACCACCGCGATCTTCATCAACCAGCTCCGCGAGAAGATCGGCGTGATGTTCGGCTCCCCGGAGACCACGACCGGTGGCCGTGCCCTGAAGTTCTACGCCTCGGTGCGCATCGACATCCGCCGCATCGAGACCCTGAAGGACGGCACGGAGGCGGTCGGCAACCGCACCCGTTGCAAGGTCGTCAAGAACAAGGTCGCGCCGCCCTTCAAGCAGGCCGAGTTCGACATCCTCTACGGCCAGGGCATCAGCCGCGAGGGCGGTCTGATCGACATGGGCGTGGAGCACGGCTTCGTGCGCAAGGCAGGCGCCTGGTACACGTACGAGGGCGACCAGCTCGGCCAGGGCAAGGAGAACGCGCGGAACTTCCTCAAGGACAACCCCGACCTGGCCAACGAGATCGAGAAGAAGATCAAGGAGAAGCTGGGCGTGGGGGTCCGGCCGGAGGAGCCCGCCACCGAGCCGGGAGCCGACGCGGCGGTCACCACCGCGGGGACCGAGGACTCCGGCAAGGCGGCGCCCGCCCCGGCAGCCGCCAAGGTCACCAAGCCCAAGGCCGCCACAGCCAAGAGCTGACCCGTGACACGACGAACCGACTGGGCCGAGTACGAGTACGCCACGCCCGGTGCCCCGTGGGGAAAGGGCACCGGGGGCCACCCGGACCCCGCCCCGGAGAGTGGCGACGGACACCGGGACGGGGAGTACGGCGAGCGTGCCGACCAGCATCACGGGCGTGACGAACCCGGCGCGCGAGGCCGGGGACGCGGGCGCGGCCGACGACGGCGCGGTTTCGGGGACGCGCCCGGCGAGGACGAAGGCGCCCCTCCCTCGGCGAGGGACGAGCGGGGGGAGTCTTCAGGGGACCCGGCTGAGCGGGCCCGGGCGATCTGCCTGCGCCTGCTCACCGGGACCCCGCGCACCCGCAAGCAGCTCGCGGACGCCCTGCGCAAGCGGGAGATCCCCGAGGACGTGGCCGAGGAGGTGCTGTCCCGGTTCGAGGAGGTCGGGCTCATCGACGACGGCGCCTTCGCGGAGGCCTGGGTGGAGTCCCGGCATCATGGGCGAGGACTGGCCCGCCGCGCCCTCGCCCGGGAACTGCGTACCAAGGGAGTCGACTCGGCGCTGATCGAGGACGCTGTCGCCCAGCTCGACTCCGAGCAGGAGGAGGCGACCGCCCGCGAACTCGTCGCCCGCAAGCTGCGTGCCACCCATGGCCTCGACCGCGACAAGCGGCTCCGCCGGCTCGCGGGCATGCTCGCCCGCAAGGGCTACCCCGAGGGCCTGGCCCTCCGCGTCGTCCGCCAGGCCCTGGAGGAAGAGGGCGAGGAAACGGACTTCCTGGGGGACGGGGACTTCTGAAGGCTCCGAGATCTGGAGGCCCCGAGAGCTGACGGCCCCGAGAGCTGGCGGCCCCGGGAGAGGCTGGAGAAACGGGACTTCTGACGGTCCTGGTCGCGGGGCCTTTGACGGGCCACCACAGTGCTCTCACCTGCCCGCACGGGCGAGTCGGTACGCGCGCCCCGGGCCCCGGCCCACACGCCGGCCGGAGGCCGGCCGCGCACACAGGACCCGCGCACACACAGGCTCCGATGTGCCCGGCACTGATCACCGCCTGGCAGGAGCCAAGCGCTGAACCCCTGCACGTGCAGGGCTTCAGCGCTTGGCTCGCTTCCGCGGGTGCCTCAGCGTGTCACCGGCTCCACCGGCTCCACCGGCTCCACCGGCTCCACCGGCAGCCCTTCCGCCCGCCATGCCTGGAAGCCGCCCACCAGGTCCGTCGCGCGGTGCAGGCCCAGCTGGTGGAGGGAGACGGCGGCGAGGCTGGAGGCGTAACCCTCGTTGCAGATCACCACGGCACGCAGGTCGTGCCCGGTCGCCTGGGGAAGGCGGTGGCTGCCCTGCGGATCGAGGCGCCACTCCAGTTCGTTGCGCTCGACCACGACGGCGCCGGGGATGAGTCCGTCCCGCTCGCGCAGGGCCGCGTACCGGATGTCGACCAGCAGCGCCTGGCCGGACAGCGCCGCCTCGTGCGCCTCCCGGGCCTCGACGCGCCGGTAGCCCGCCCGGACCCGCTCCAGCAACTCGTCGATGCCGAGCGGACGTCCGCCGGTCACGCCGGTCACCGCCGACGGCTCTCTGATGCCGCTCACTGCCAGTCCTCCGGGCGTTCGACCTGCTCCAGGCGCAGTACCTGGCCCGTGCGACTGTAGCGGCGGATCCGGGGCAACGGCGGGTAGTAGGCGTGGACGGAGATCGCGTGGCGGTCGCGGGACTCGTTGAGGACCTCGTGCACATGGTGGCGGCCGAAGGCGCGGCCCTCGCCGGCCGGCAGCCGGCGTTCGCGGTCCACGCCCTCGGTGAGTTCCAGGGTCTTCCAGCCGTCCGTGGGCAGCCGGGCGGCGAGCGAGTACTCCTTGAGTTCTCCCAAAGCGGTGAGGAAGGCGCCGACGGAGTCGGCGTGGTCGTGCCAGCCGGTGCCCGTACCGGGCGGCCAGCCGATCAGCCAGGCCTCGCTGCCGCCGGGGCCTTGCAGCCGTACCCAGGTGCGGCCCTCCGGGTCGAGCGGCAGGGCGGCGATCAGCTCGGTATCGGCCGCCGTGCGGCGGACGAAGTCGAGGAGGTCCGCCTGGGTGGGCGTCGAGCCGGCGGCGGACACGGGCGAGGACAGGGAAGGTGAGGGGACAGACACAGGCACCGTCCTGATGAGCGTTCGCGGAAACGGGCGCGCGACGGCGCCCGGTGAGGAGAGGGAGGCGAATTCAGCAGGACGGACGACACACGCAGCCCGCGTAGCGGACGAGGTCCATATGGACCCTCCGCCACAGGCGCACACAGGTGTCGGTCACGATCCGGAGTACAGCATGCCGACGTACCCCGGTCAACCGAGTGTCACCACGCGGACGGGGGCGTAGGGAGCCTTTTCAGGGTGCGCGGGAGCCCGAGCCGCGCGGTCCCGGTCCTGGACGCCTCGCGTGCTCCTTCAGCGCGCGGCGGAGCCGGCCTCGGCCGTCGTCGCCGATGCCGTAGTCGCCGTCGTCGCCGTCGTCTCCCTCCGCTCCTCCCGGTGCTGCTGTTCCCGCGCCGCACCGCCCAGTGCGGCCTCCGCCGCCGCGTACAGGTCGGCCGGGCGCACCCCGCTCAACGCGGTGACCAGGTGGCCGTCGGGACGTACGAGCAGCACGCTGTGCGCCGGGGCGCCCGGGTAGCTCTCGGCGACCAGCAGCTCGGCGGGGTGCGGCAGCGCGGTCACGGCCGCCGCGAGCCGGGGCATGACCCCGGCGGACACCCAGTGCTTGCGGTCCCAGACCCCCGTACCGGGAGCGATCAGGACGACGAGCAGCGCGCCGCGGCCGAGCCGGTCGCGCAGCTGGACGAAGGACCCGTCCTCCGCCGTGACCCGGACGTCGGTCACCGGTGCCCCGGGCTCGGTGCCGACGGGGATGACCGCCTCCAGGTGCCGGGGCGCGAGCGGCGAGTCCGCGTACGTCCCGGACGCGCCCAGCGGACCGCGGCCCAGGTGACCGTCCGCGAGCAGCGTGTCGTGGCCGCGGGTCGCGCCCGGGACGATGTTGCGCAGCCCGCCCCCGCCGCGCAGGACCGGCAGCGCCTGGTCGGCGGCGCGCAGCCGGGCGGCGACCACGGCGCGCCGCTCGGTCTGGTAGCTGTCCAGCAGGGCCTCGTACGGGCCGTGGTGCCAGGCCGTGGCGAGCTTCCAGGCGAGGTTGTCGGCGTCCCGCAGGCCCTCCTCGAGACCCTGGGTGCCGAGCGCGCCGAGCAGGTGGGCCGCGTCTCCGGCGAGGAAGACCCGGCCGGCGCGCCACCGGCGGGCCAGCCGGTGGTGCACCGTGTGGACACCGGTGTCGAGCAGCTCGTACGTCGGTGTGGCGCTGTCCGTCCAGCCCGCGAGGGTCTCGCGGATCCGGGCCACCAGGAGCTCGGGCGTGACCAGGTCCTTGCCCGGCGGCAGCAGCCAGTCCAGGCGCCAGACGCCGTCCGGGAGGGGGCGGGCGGTCACCTCCCCGGCCGAGGGCCCGGACGACCGCCACGGCGGCATCCGGTGGAGCAACGTCTGGCCCTCCCAGGGAAGTTCCGCGCGCAGAGCGGCGACCGCGTGCCGCTCCACCGCCGTACGGCCCGGGAAGCGGATGTCCTGGAGCTTGCGGACGGTCGAGCGGGGCCCGTCGCAGCCGACCAGGTAACTGCCCCGCCACCAGGTGCCCTTGGGACCACGGGTGTGCGCGGTGACGCCGAAACGCTCCTGCTCGACGGCGTCCAGGCGGCTGTCGACGGCCACCTTCACCAGCGGCTCGTCGGCGAGGGCCGCGCGCAGGGCGTTGGTGATGACGTACTGCGCGATGTGCAGCGGGGCGGCGAGGCCGGCCGCGTCGAAGGCGACCTCGCTCACCACCTGCTTGCGCCGCAAGGACCGCCATCCGGCCCAGCGCACACCGTGCTCCCCCAGGGCGACGCCGGTCAGCCGCTCCAGCAGGGCGGCCGTGTCCTCGCGCAGGACGACCGTGCGTGCCGGGCGGGGCTCGTCCTTGCCGGGGCCCTCGTCCAGGACGACGGCGGGCACGTTCTGACGGGCCAGCAGCAGGGCGAGCGTCAGTCCCACGGGCCCCGCTCCGACGATGATCACCGGGTCCATGACGCGGCGCCCCCTGCCCGTGACGATGCCCTGACGGGGACAAGTGAACAGGAAGGCGGAGCGGGGTGCACGATCACAGAACGTATGCAACCCATTGGCAGAGTTTGCGTCAAGCGAACGGAGGCAGTGGCGATCACGCCACTGCCCCCGGGTGCCTCATGTCACCTGAATGAGCGTCAGTCCTTGTGGACACCCCTCTGACCACCGCCGCCGACGAAGGGACCGCTGAGGTCCACGCCACCGCCAGTGCCCCCGGCCCCGGTCGCCGCCGTGCCGGCGATGTCCGCGACGTCCTGGGCGCCGAGCACGGCGCCGGTCGACTTCTTGCGCCGCCGCAGCCGGCCCTCGAGCCAGCCCGCGAACGAGGTGAGGGAGAAGTTGATGATCCAGTAGATCGCGGCCACCACCGTGAAGGAGGCGATGGTGTTGGCGCCGTAGTAGCCGCTCATGGTGTTCGCCGAGGCGAGCAGCTCGGGGAAGGTCAGGACGGCGCCGCCGAGCGCGGTGTCCTTCACGATGACCACCAGCTGGCTGACGATCGCCGGGAGCATCGCGGTGACGGCCTGCGGCAGCAGGATGAGCCGCATCACCTGGCCCTTGCGCAGACCGATGGCCATGGCCGCCTCGCCCTGGCCCTTGGGGAGGGAGAGGATGCCCGCGCGCACGATCTCGGCGAGCACCGACGCGTTGTACAGCGCCAGGCCGGTCACGACCGCGTAGAGCGGCCGGTCGTCCGAATTCACGTTGGTGTACTGGGCGTAGAGCGCCAACCCGAAGATCATCAGGACCAGTACGGGGATCGCGCGGAAGAACTCCACGACGACCGCCGCCGGTACTCGCACCCACACGTGGTCCGAGAGCCGGGCGATACCGAGGACGGCACCCAGCGGCAACGCGATGACCATCGCCAGGGCCGCCGCCTTGAGGGTGTTCTGCAGGCCGGGCCATATGTACGTCGAGTACGCCTCGGAGCCGCTGAAGAACGGCTTCCACAGCACCCAGTCCAGCTGGTTCTTCTCGTCGAGGGCCTTGTACACCCACCAGAGGAGGGCCGCGAGCGCGGCTATGAAGAGCGCCGTGAGGAGCAGGTTGCGCCGTTTGGCGCGCGGCCCCTGGGCGTCGTAGAGGAGCGAACTCATCGCTTCACCGCCACCTTCTTGCCCACCCAGCCGAGGATCAGGCCGGTCGGCAGGGTCAGGCAGCAGAAGCCGAAGGCGATGACCGCGGAGATCAGCAGCAGCTGAGCCTCCTTCTCGACCATGTCCTTCATCAGCAGCGCCGCCTCGGCGACGCCGATGGCGGCCGCCACCGTCGTGTTCTTCGTCAACGCGATCAGCACGTTGGTCAGGGGCAGGACGGCCGCCCGGAACGCCTGCGGCAGGACGACCAGGAACAGCACCTGGGTGAAGCTCAGGCCGATGGCCCGCGCGGCCTCCGCCTGGCCGACCGGCACGGTGTTGATGCCCGCGCGGATCGCCTCGCACACGAAGGCGGACGTGTAGACGATCAGTCCGAGCACCGCCAGCCGGAAGTTGGCCGTGTCCACGATGTCGCCGGCGCCCAGGCTGATGCCCAGCGTGTTGTAGAGGCCGAGCGAGGCGAACAGGATGATCACCGTGAGCGGGATGTTCCGCACGATGTTCACGTAGGCGGTGCCGAAACCGCGCATCAGCGGTACGGGGCTCACCCGCATGGCGGCCAGCAGGGTGCCCCAGACCAGGGAGCCCACGGCGGACAGCAGCGTCAGCTGCACTGTCGTCCAGAAGGCGCCCAGTACGTCGTAACCGTCAAGAAAGTCGAACACGATCTCCCGCGCTTTCGCGTGTAGGGATGCCCGGACGCGCCGCCCTCACGGACGGCGCGCCCGCCGGGCGTTGCCTCAGCTCTTGATGTCGCCGATCTTCGGGGCGGGCTCGTTCTTGTAGCCGGCCGGGCCGAAGTTCTTCTTCACGGCGGCGTCCCACGAACCGTCGGAGACCATCGCCTCGAGCGCCTTGTTGATCTTGGCCTTGAGGTCGCTGCCCTTCTTGACACCGATGCCGTAGTTCTCGTTGGTCATCTTCAGGCCGCCGAGCTTGAACTTGCCCTTGAACTGCGACTGGGAGGCGTAACCGGCGAGGATCGAGTCGTCCGTGGTGAGCGCGTCGATCGCCTTGTTCTGCAGGCCGGTCAGGCAGGCGGAGTACGTCGGGTACTTCTGGAGCTGCGCCTTGGGGGCGAGCTTGTCCTTGACGTTCTGCGCCGAGGTCGAGCCGGTGACCGAGCACAGCTTCGCCTTGTTGAGGTCGGCCGCCGACTTGATCGAGTTGTCGTCCGCGCGGACCAGCACGTCCTGGTGGGCCAGCAGGTACGGACCGGCGAAGTCGACCAGCTTCTGGCGCTCCGGCGTGATCGAGTAGGAGGCGGCGATGAAGTCGACGTCACCGCGCTTGAGCATGGTCTCGCGGTCGGCGCTCTTCGACTCCTTCCACTCGATCTGGTCGGCGCTGTAACCGAGCTTCTTGGCGACATAGGTGGCCACGTCGACGTCGAAGCCCGAGTAGCCCTGCGGGGTCTTCTGGCCGATGCCCGGCTGGTCGAACTTGATGCCGACGGCGATCGTCTTGCCGTTGCCGGAGCCCTTGTCGTCCTTGCTGCCGCCGCACGCGGTGGCGGTCACGGAGAGGGCGAGGAGGACGGCCGAGGCGGCGGTGACCTTGCGGAGCTTCATGCTGAACATCCTTTGGGTGGTGAGGAACGAGGTCCCTTGAGGCAGGTGACGCGAGCGGGGCCGGGCCGTCAGTGGTGCAGGATCTTGGACAGGAAGTCCTTGGCCCGGTCGCTGCGCGGGTTGCTGAAGAACTGGTCGGGCGCAGCCTGTTCGACGATCCGGCCGTCCGCCATGAAAACCACACGATTTGCAGCCGATCGTGCGAAGCCCATCTCGTGCGTGACGACGATCATCGTCATGCCCTCGCGCGCGAGCTGTTGCATGACTTCCAGGACCTCGTTGATCATCTCGGGGTCGAGGGCGGAGGTCGGCTCGTCGAAGAGCATGACCTTCGGGCCCATCGCCAGCGCCCGGGCGATCGCGACGCGTTGCTGCTGGCCGCCGGAGAGCTGGGCGGGGTACTTGTCGGCCTGGGTGCCCACCCCGACCCGGTCCAGCAGGGCCCGCGCCTTCTCCTCGGCCTGCTTCTTGTCCGCCTTGCGGACCTTGACCTGGCCCAGCATCACGTTCTCGAGCACGGTCTTGTGCGCGAAGAGGTTGAACGACTGGAACACCATCCCGACGTCCGCCCGCAGCCGGGCGAGCTCCCGGCCCTCGTGCGGCAGGGGCTTGCCGTCGATCGTGATGGCGCCCGAATCGATCGTCTCCAGCCGGTTGATGGTGCGGCACAGCGTCGACTTCCCGGACCCGGAGGGCCCGATGACCACGACGACCTCGCCGCGGGCGATCGTCAGGTCGATGTCCTGGAGCACGTGCAACGCGCCGAAGTGCTTGTTGACGCTCTTCAGGACGACCAGTTCGTCGGACGTGGCCACGTCTTCCTTGGCCACCGATACTTTGGTCATCGCTCTCGGGCTCCGTCCTCCTCGGGTTTCCGAGGACAGTAGTGAGGGGCTGTGACCTGCGTCATCACATCTGAGGGGAATCTGAGCATCACGATCCGGTAGCAGTCGGACACAAGTCGTAGTACTGGCCGCCGGTGCGCGTATCGGGCGGGTAACGGAAGTGACGGGCAACCCGAACCCTCTTGACGCCGTCCTTATCCATCGGCGTCACTGCCATGGTGCACGCGCGTGTGCACGTGATCTACACGACCGACGGAAACCGAGACCGTACGACCGCTGAACCGGAGGGGGCCGGGATGAGACTGCTGCTCGTCGAGGACGACAACCACGTCGCCGCGGCCCTGTCGGCCGTCCTCGCACGGCACGGCTTCCAGGTGACCCACGCGCGCAGCGGCGAGGAGGCGCTCCAGGCGCTCGTCCCCGAGGGCGACGGTTTCGGCGTCGTCCTGCTCGACCTCGGCCTGCCCGACCAGGACGGATACGAGGTCTGCGGAAAGATCCGCAAGCGCACCAGCACCCCGGTGATCATGGTCACCGCGCGCGCCGACGTCCGCTCCCGCATCCACGGGCTCAACCTGGGCGCCGACGACTACGTCGTCAAGCCGTACGACACCGGGGAACTGCTCGCCCGGATCCACGCCGTCAGCCGGCGCACCGTCCCCGAGGACCACCCGGCCGAAGGATCGGGCGCCGCCCTGCTCCTCGGCCCCGTCCGCATCGAACTGCCCACCCGCCAGGTCAGCGTCGCCGGCGCGGTGGTCCAGCTGACCCGCAAGGAGTTCGATCTCCTCGCCCTGCTCGCCCAGCGGCCCGGAGTGGTCTTCCGGCGGGAACAGATCATCAGTGAGGTCTGGCGCACCAGTTGGGAGGGCACCGGCCGCACCCTGGAGGTGCACGTCGCCTCCCTGCGCGCCAAACTGCGCCTGCCCGCGCTGATCGAGACCGTACGCGGCGTCGGCTACCGGCTCGTCGCCCCGGCCGCCTAGCGGGGACGGGTGCGCACACGCCTCCTGCCGCTGCTCACCGTCCTGCTGGCGGCCGTCCTGCTCGCGCTCGGCATCCCGCTCGCCGGCAGCGTGGCCGCCGCCCGGCAGCAGCAGGTCGTCGTCGACCGGATCGACGACACGGCGCGCTTCGCGGCGCTCGCCCAGTTCGTCACCGACGGGCCCAGCGGGTCGCGTCGCACCACCACGGACGAGCGCTGGGAGACCCTGCGCAGGGAACTGGACAGCTACTACGGCGTCTACGGCATCCGTGCCGGTGTCTTCTACCGCAACGGTTCGGCGATGGCCAATGCACCCGGCGACTGGTTCGTACCGCCGACGGGGGAGGTGCGCCAGGCCTTCGACGAGGCACTGCTCAGCCGGCGCAGCCATGACCCGCCGCAGGCGTGGCCCTGGCAGCGCAGCAGGCTCGTCGTCGCCTCGCCGGTGATCCGGGACGGGGACGTCGTCGCGGTCGTGGTCACCGACTCACCCACCGGGCAGCTGCGTTCCCGCATTCTGCGCGGCTGGCTGTTCATCGGTGCCGGCGAGATCGCGGCCATGCTGCTCGCCGTCGGCGCGGCGCTGCGGCTGACCGGCTGGGTGCTCAGGCCGGTCCGCGTCCTGGACGCCACCACCCATGACATCGCCACCGGGCGCCTGAAGTCCCGGGTCGCGGCCGCCGGGGGGCCGCCGGAACTCAGACGGCTGGCCCGTTCGTTCAACGAGATGGCGGACAACGTCGAGGCCGTGCTGGAGCAGCAGCGCGCCTTCGTCGCCGACGCCTCGCACCAGCTGCGCAACCCGCTCGCGGCGCTGCTGCTGCGTATCGAGCTGCTCGCCCTCGAACTCCCCGAGGGCAACGCGGAGATCGCCTCTGTCCGCACCGAGGGCAAGCGCCTCGGGCAGGTCCTGGACGACCTGCTCGACCTGGCACTGGCCGAGCACGCCGAGGCCGACCTCCAGCTCGCCGACATCGGGGCGCTGACCGAGGAGCGGGTGGCCTCCTGGGCACCGACCGCCCGGGCCAAGGGCGTCCGGCTGACCGGCGACTGCCCCCCGACCACCGCCTGGGCCGACCCGATCGCCCTGTCCAGCGCCCTGGACGCGCTCATCGACAACGCCGTGAAGTTCACCCCCGAGGACGGCACGGTCGAGGTCACCGTCTCCGCCGACGGCGACGCCAGCACGGTCGTCGTCACGGACACCGGCCCCGGCCTCACCGACGAGGAACTCGCGCGCGTGGGCGACCGTTTCTGGCGCAGCGGCCGGCACCAGAACGTGAAGGGCTCGGGCCTCGGCCTGTCCATCAGCCGCGCCCTGCTCGCGGCGGGCGGCGGCTCGATCGACTACGCCCACCACGAGCCGCGGGGCCTGCGGGTGACGGTCACGCTGCCACGGCACGGGGAGACCACCGGGGGTTCCGCGAGCCTCTCCTGAGGCGGCGCCCGTGCCCCTTTGCCGGGTCCCCTGAAGCGGCCCAGCCCCTTTCGCCGGTCCGCCGTGCGGGGTCGCCGCGCTTTTCCCGGATCTCCCTCCGGGCTTTCTCCCGACCCCTTTCGCCGCCGGGCCTCGGGTCTCTCCGGGCCGCCCCGGGCCCGGGTCCTTCGGACCTTGTCCGGGGCCCCGGGCGACACCTACGGCTTCATCGACCGGTAGTAGCGCCGGGCGCCCTCCTGCAAGGGCAGCGGGTCCGTGTAGATGGCGGTGCGCAGGTCGACCAGCTGGGCGGAGTGGACGTGTCTGCCGATGCCGTCCCGGCTGTCGATCACGGTACGGGTCACCCACTCGGTGAGCCGTGGGTCCACGTCCGTACGGGTCATCAGCACGTTGGACACGGAGATCGTCGGCACCGGCAGGCCCTGCTGCACGGCCGGGTAGGCCGACTCGGGGATGTTGGTGGCCCGGTAGTAGCGCGACTCCTCGCCCTGGTCGTGCAGCCGGGTGACGAGGTCGTCGCCGATCGGCACGAACTGGAAGGCACCCTCCTTCGCCAGTGCGACCAGCCCCCGCGTGGGCAGGCCGCCGGACCAGAAGAAGGCGTCGATCTTCCCCTGCTGAAGCTGCGCGGGCCCGGTGTCGATGCCGCCCGCGACCGCGGTGAGGTCCTTCCGCGGGTCCATGCCCGCGGCCCGCAGCACCCGTTCGGCTATCAGCCGTACTCCGGAATCAGGCAGTCCGGTCGCCACCCGCTTGTGCCGCAGGTCCGCGACGCTCCTGATGTCCGAGCCGCGGGGCACGATGAGATGTACGTAGTCGTCGTAGAGCCGGGCCACACCGCGCAGCCGGTCGGCGCCGCGCCCGTGCCGCAGCTCGTACGTCGCCACCGCGTCGGCCGCCGCGATGGTGAAGTCGGCCTGCCCGGTAGCCACCCGCTCGACGTTCTCCTGGGAGCCGGCGCTGTTGAGCAGCTTCACCTTCAGGCCCGGCATGTCCTTGCCCATCTCGGTGCGCAGGCGCTCGCCGTACTCCTGATAGACCCCGCGGGGCGTACCGGTGCTGAACACGATCGTCCCGCTCGGCGGCTTCTCGCCCAGGGGCAGCAGCCACCACAGCAGCAGCCCGAGGGCCACGACACCGACGGCCGCGCCCTGCAGCGCTCGGCGCCTGCTGAACCGGGGGAACACCTTGGACATGCGGCGATCCTGCCAGGCGAGGCGCGCCGCTGACCAGGGTCGGGGACACTCCGGGGCCGACCGCGGTCAGGGTGCCCCCATGGCGGGCCGCGCTCGGCGGGCGTTGTCAGTGGTGGCCGTTAGAGTCGCCGCATGAGCACTTCGCCCGCCCGCCTCGTCCACGAGTTCCACCGTGCCTTCGGCCTCGACGCCCGCAGCACGCCGACCGAGGTGGACCCCGAACTGGCCGCCCACCGTGGCGAACTGCTCGCCGAGGAAGCCGCGGAGGTCGCCGAGGTCGCGGTGGACGGCCCGCTGGACCGGCTCGCGCACGAACTGGCCGACGTGGTGTACGTGGCCTACGGCACGGCCCTGGTGCACGGCATCGACCTGGACGAGGTGATCGCCGAGATCCACCGCGCCAACATGAGCAAGATCGGCCCGGACGGGACCATCGCCCGCCGGGCCGACGGCAAGGTGCTCAAGGGGGAGCACTACCGGGCGCCGGAGGTGTCCGCCGTGCTGCGCCGCCAGGGCTGGATACCGGACGGCACGGCCTGACACCCGTACCGAGGGGGCTGCGCCGACGCCCGTACCGAGGGGGCTGCGCGGACGCCCCGGCGCCGTCCGCGGAGCACACGCGCGCACTGCCCGGCGGGGCCGCCCGGCGGAGAGCCCCGCGGGAATCGCGCATGAGAGGTTGAAGGGGAATGACGAAGCACATCGCGCTGCTGCGCGGGATCAATGTCGGCGGCCACGCGAAGATCGCCATGAAGGACCTGCGGGAACTCTTCTCCGACATGGGATTCGAGGCCGTCCAGACCTATCTGCAGAGTGGGAACGTGGTGTTCGGCGCCCCGGACCCGCAGACCCCCGCGGAACTCGCCGCGCGCATCGAGAAGCGGATCGCCGACGACCTCGGGGTGTCCCCCACGGTCCTGCTGCGCTCCGCCGATTCGCTGGCCCGCACCCTTGCCGCGAACCCGTACCTCGGCCGGGAGGACGACCCGGCCAAGCTGCACGTCACCTTCCTCGCCCAGGCGCCGACCGCCGAGCAGGCCGCCCGCCTGGAGGTGCCGGCCGGTGAGACCGCCGTGTTCACGCTGGCCGGCGACGAGATCCATCTGCACGTCCCGGACGGGTACGGCAGGACCAAGCTCAACAACGCCTTCATCGAGCGCCGCCTCGGCATCCCGGCCACCACCCGTAACTGGAAGACGGTGGGGGCCCTGCACACACTGGCCAACGACTGACCACGGCCCCCGCGACACCACCACCGCGCGTACCGCCGGTAGGGCCGGACGATGGCCCGGCCCTACCGGCGGTCAGCCGCATCGGCACCGCCGGGCCGCCGCCGTGGAGGAGGGCAGCGCGCAGGGGGACGCCGGTGGCCGCGGTCAGCCGGTGTAGGCGGCGAAGACGCGCGTGTAGTCCCAGTCGGACTGGCTCACGCCGGAGCAGCTGTCGGCGGGACCGCCGGTGCAGGGGCGGTCGCGGTTGGCGGACCAGAAGGTCAGCCGGGCCAGGTGGTGCTGCTGGGCATAGGCGAGGATGGTGCGGAAGTCGGCCACCGTGACGGTCTCGTTCTGGTCGGTGCTGCCGTTCATGGACGAGATGCCCATGTCCCGGTAGGCCTCGTCGTCGCTGTAGTGGTAGGCGTTCTTCAGCGCGGTCTTCAGACCCTCGGCCGCCTTCACCGTCAGATTGCCCATGTTCTGGCCGGCACCGCCGAAGTCGAACGGCATGATGGCCCAGGCATCGACGCTCAGCCCGGAGGCGGCGGCCCGGTTGATGAGGCTGGTGTCAGGACCGCTCTGCCCGGTGCCGATGGTGATGTACACCTTCAGCCCGGGGTTGTTGGCCTTGACGGTCTTCAGCGCGTCGACCGTGCGCTGCTGGACGGTCCCGTTGCTGTAGGCGTCGGCCTCCAGGTCGATGTCGATCGCCTTCAGGCCGTAGGCGTTGACGACCTTCTGGTAGGCGCCGGCGAGTTCCCCGGCGCTGGAGCAGGAGCTCTCCAGCTTGTTGCCGCTGTAGCCGCCGAAGGACGGGATGACGTCACCGCCGTTCGCCCGCACGGTGTTGACCGTCTGCTGGTCCACGCCGCCGGTCAGTGGACGGCCGCCGTCCCACTGCGGGTTGCAGTAGCCGTTGCTGAGCACGAAGGCGAGGGTGAACCACTTCACGCCGGTGGCCTGCGTGATGGTGGCCGGGTTGGGCGGGCTGCCCCAGCCGTTGTACAGGTACGGCGCCACCGCCATCGGCGCGGCGGGTGTGCCGCCGCCGGCCGCGGGCGCGTTCCACTTCTGGTTGGCGCCGCCGCCGCAGCTCCAGATCTGTATCCGGGTGCCGTTGGCGGAGTTGTTGTCGGTGACGTCCAGGCACTTGTTCGCCTGGGGGTTGACGATGTCGTGGGCGGCGGTGACGGTCCACTTCTGGTTCGCGCCGCCGGTACAGCTCCACAACTGCACCTTTGCGCCGTCGGCGGTTGAGTTGCCGCTCACGTCGAGGCACTTGCCGAGCGCCCTGATGGTGCCGTCGCTGCCGACCGTCCACTGCTGGGCGGCCGTCCCGTTGCAGTCGTAGAGCTGAACGGGCGTGCCGTCGGCCGAGTTCGCGCCGGCGATGTCGAGACACTTGCCGGCGAGACCGGTGACGGCGCCCGTCGCGGCCTGGGCGGGGGACGCCGTGAACAGGCCGGTGGACAGGGTGAGAGCGGTGACCGCGAGTGCGGTGGACGCGGAAAGGGTTCTGGTTCTGGGCACGTTGGGGGACGCCCTTTCGTGGGGGGTGAGGTCGCCCGGTGAAACTAGAGGTACAGACCACTTCCGTCAAGGTGTGAAGTAAGAAGTGAGAGAAGGTGGGAGGGAGTCGTGCCGCGCCTGGCCGGGCCCGGCGGACGCTGGCTGGATGTCGTCACCACCGCAATGGTGGGTTCTAAGCTCGGACGCGTTCGACGATCTGGATCGGTCTCGGTGAAGGAGTCTGAAAAGCAGTGGAGGACAAGCGCGTTGTCGTCGTGACCGGCGCAGGATCGGGCATCGGGCAGGCCACGGCCAGAATGCTGGCCGAGGCGGGGCACCAGGTGGTCGTCTCCGGCCGGCGGACCGAGCCCCTGGAGCTCCTCGCGCGGGAGACGGGGGCGCTGGCGCACCCGTCCGACGTCAAAGACCCCGACGCGGCCGAGGGCCTCGTCCGGGCGGCCCTGGACGCGTACGGACGGCTCGACGGAGTGGTGCTGAACGCGGGCATCGGGCGCGGCGGAGCCGTGGGCGACATGTCGTTGCGGGACTGGGACGAGGTGATGCGCACCAACCTCACCGGTCCGATGCTCCTGCTGCGCGCCGCGATCCCGGCCCTCCTGGAATCCCGAGGGGCGGTGGTCGCCGTCGCCTCGGTCTCCGCACTGCGCAACGGCACCAGCAACGCCCCGTACGCCACGTCCAAGGCGGCCCTGCTCCAGCTGTGCCGCTCCGTCGCCGTCGACTACGGACGCCAGGGGGTACGGGCCAACATCGTGTGCCCGGGCTGGGTGAGGACCGAGATGGCCGACCGGCGCATGACGCGCTTCGCCGAGGAGGCCGGGCTGCCGGGCGGCGGCATGGAGGCCGCCTACGAGGAGGCGACCAGGCTGCTGCCCCAGGGGCGTGCGGGTGAGCCGCGCGAGGTGGCGGAGGCGATCGGCTGGCTGCTGTCCCCGGCGGCGTCGTACGTCAACGGTGCGGTGCTCACCGTCGACGGCGGGACGACGGCCCTCGACCCCGGGACGCTCGCCTTCGACTACCACATCGCGCCACGCGGCGCGGAAGGCTGACGACATCCCCGCCGGGCCGCGCCGCGCGGAGGAGTGACGACCTTCCCGCCGGGCGGCGGGGTGCGGCGGGTTGACGACCTTCCCGCCGGGCGGCGCGGCGCGGAGGCCGCCGACGTTCCCGGCTGAGTGCGGCCCACCGGCACGCGGTGGCGCACCTGGTCACCCAGGCACCTGGGCACCCCCAGGCACCTGGTCACCCGGGCACCCCCAGGCACCTGGTCACCTGGGCATCTGGTCACCCGGTCACTTGGGCGCCCGGGCACCTGGTCACCCGGGGTGGTTCAGGGCTGCTGCGCCGGAGAGGTCCGGTCGCGGCAGGGGAGCGCGTCGGTCATGGCGGGCCACATCCGGGCGATCCCCAGCAGGGTCTCGGGACTGCCGTGCACCACCCCGGGCAGGGGGTGCGGATCGGACGGCGGCACGCCGCCGAGTACCGCCCGCCGCGCCTGGCCCACGACACCGGCCAGCGCGGCGGACGCGAGACGGTCGGCCCGTACCCCTGCCTGCCGCGCGTGCCGGTGCGCCTTCTCGTAGGCGTCCGGCTGGACGTACGGCTGCAGCGTGAGCAGCGCGTCGTACGTCTCGATGGTCTGCCGGTGCGCCTGCAGGGCCGGCGGACAGCGGGGCCACAGCACCTCCTGGATCCGGGTCCGCCGGGGACCGGCCAGGGCCACATGGGGCACCGCCGTCACCAGATCCCGCCACAGCGGCCACAGCCGCCAGGTGGTCCGCAGCGCGGTGACCGCCCGGGCCAGCGCGGTCGCGGTGGGGACCAGCAGGGAGGCCGCCCGCAGGAAGCCGTGCACACCCATGATCACGGACAGGTAGGGGAGCAGGCCCGGGGCGAGACCGTAGAGGTCCAGGAGGTAACCGCCCCAGAAGACGAAGGCGAGAACGCTGCCCGCCGCGAACAGCCGCAGCGACCACACGAGGTCACGCTCCGACGTGCGCAGGCTGTACCGCCAGCAGACCACGAGGGCGACGGCGTCCCCGAGGACGTGGGCGACGACCAGGATGAGCCAGTAGGCGGCCGCGGCCGAGGCGGGCCGCTGAGCGGCCACCGCCCCCGCGGGCGAGGGGGCGACTCGCAGCAGATCCAGGACGAGCAACGACACCAGGGCCGCCGTCAGCCCCAGCGCCACACAGCGGCGCAGGCGCGGGGCACGGCGCGCGTCGAGCACGAAGAGAAGGACCAGTCCCGCGCTCAGGACACCGATCAGGTTGCGGGCGAGGGACACCATGTGGACGTCGATGCCGAGGGACGTGAGCCCGCTGACGATCCAGGGCTGGAAGAGGGTGATGGCGGTGGTCGCCGCCAGTACCGTCACCCACAGCCCGCGCAGCCGGGGCTGGCGCAGCGCGGGCCGCGCACGCCAGACGAGGGCGAACCACAGAGCGAACACGCTGGCGAGTCCGACGCGGGCGGCCAGCTCACTCACCGGCATCGGCCGTCACTCCCAGAAACGCGCCGAGGCGCCCCAAGGGGCCGGTCACCGGGCCCGTCTTCCCGGCGCTCTGGATCAGGCTGGCGATCATCTCGGCTTCTTGTTCCTCGGTGGTCGTGTAACTGGTCCTGGCCATCAGCCGGCTGACGAGATGCGGCTGTGGACCGTCCAGGAGCCGGCCGGCCGACCGGCCATCACCGTCCGCGATGTCCCGGATGCTCCGATGGTGGTCGCACAGCACATGACCGATCTCGTGCAGGATGATGTGTTCGCGGTGCAGCGGCGCGGTACGGGCCTCGTAGAAGACGTAGTCGGCGTCGTCGGTGCCCAGCCAGAGGCCGCACGCTCCGGTGACCGCCACCTGCTCGGGCAGCTCCCGCAACACCAGCGGGCGCCCTCTGAGCTCCTCCACCCGCGCACGGAGCGCGTCCAGGGAAAGCGACCGCTGCACCCCGACATCACGCAGGATCGCGGTGCACCGTCGCCGCAGCGCGGCGTACTCGCTCGTTCTCCTCACCTGTGGTGTCACCCCTGTTCGCTGTTCTCACCGGCCGCAACGGCTGGGGCGTCCGTCCCTCTCCGCTCCGTCGGACAGGGCGTTCACGACGGCGCGCTCCCTCTGGTGTCCCACTCGCCCGGAGATCTCCTCGTCGTGAAACGGTGAATCGGTGAATCGGTGAATCGGTGAATCGGTGAATCGGTGGATCGGGGAAGTCGTCCGGCCGCGAAGTGGTCTGCCGGTACGCGGAGATGGCCGAGTACGGCGTGCCCCACCTAAGCAGGTCGTCCGCCCTCTTGCACACGCCCGCCGGGCCTTTCGGTCGCCGTTTGGCGAAAACCTTCTCCTGCCCGGCGCAGCCCGCAACGCGGTGGGCACCCGGCGAGTGGATCGGCATCCCCTGTGACCGGCGTCACCGGGCGCGGTCGGCGGTCCGGTATCGCCCCTGCCCGGCGCCGCGGGCGGCCGGCCGGCGGACCAAGCGCCGCACCACGGGTCTCCGCGGACCGCCTACCCTTGAACGCATGACCAGCAGCAGCGACCGGAGCCCGGCAGTGGACGTTCCCGCCCCCAAGAGTTACGAGATCCGCACCTACGGGTGCCAGATGAACGTCCACGACTCCGAGCGATTGGCCGGGTTGCTCGAAGAGGCCGGATATGTGCGGGCCCCCGAGGGGTCGGACGGGGACGCGGACGTCGTCGTCTTCAACACCTGCGCGGTCCGGGAGAACGCCGACAACCGGCTGTACGGCAACCTCGGCCGGCTCGCGCCGAGGAAGGCGTCGCGCCCCGGTATGCAGATCGCGGTCGGCGGCTGTCTGGCGCAGAAGGACCGGGACACCATCGTGAAGAAGGCGCCCTGGGTGGACGTCGTCTTCGGCACGCACAACATCGGCAAGCTGCCGGTCCTGCTGGAGCGTGCCCGCGTCCAGGAGGAGGCTCAGGTCGAGATCGCCGAGTCCCTGGAGGCGTTCCCCTCCACGCTGCCGACCCGACGCGAGAGCGCGTACGCGGCCTGGGTGTCGATCTCCGTCGGCTGCAACAACACCTGCACCTTCTGCATCGTCCCGGCCCTGCGCGGCAAGGAGAAGGACCGCCGCCCCGGTGACATCCTCGCCGAGATCGAGGCCCTGGTCGGCGAGGGCGTCTCGGAGATCACGCTGCTCGGCCAGAACGTCAACGCCTACGGCTCCGACATCGGCGACCGCGAGGCCTTCAGCAAGCTGCTGCGCGCCTGCGGGAACATCGAGGGCCTGGAGCGTGTCCGCTTCACCTCCCCGCACCCGCGTGACTTCACCGACGACGTGATCGAGGCCATGGCCGAGACGCCGAACGTGATGCCGCAGCTGCACATGCCGCTCCAGTCCGGCTCGGACACGGTGCTGAAGGCGATGCGCCGCTCGTACCGTCAGGAGCGGTACCTGGGGATCATCGAGAAGGTGCGGGCCGCCATCCCGCACGCCGCGATCACCACCGACATCATCGTGGGCTTCCCCGGCGAGACCGAGGAGGACTTCGAGCAGACGCTGCACGCCGTCCGCGAGGCCCGGTTCGCCCAGGCCTTCACCTTCCAGTACTCCAAGCGCCCCGGCACCCCCGCCGCGACCATGGAGAACCAGATCCCCAAGCAGGTCGTCCAGGAGCGCTACGAGCGGCTCGTCGCCCTCCAGGAGGAGATCTCCTGGGAGGAGAACAAGAAGCAGGTCGGCCGCACGCTGGAGCTGATGGTCGCGGAGGGCGAGGGCCGTAAGGACGGCGCCACCCACCGCCTCTCCGGCCGCGCCCCCGACAACCGCCTCGTCCACTTCACCAAGCCGGACGAGGAGGTCCGCCCCGGCGACGTCGTCACCGTGGAGATCACCTACGCCGCCCCGCACCACCTCCTCGCCGAGGGCCCCGTCCTCGCCGTGCGCCGCACGCGCGCGGGGGACGCGTGGGAGAAGCGGACCGCCGCCGAGGCCGCCAAGCCCGCGGGCGTCATGCTCGGCCTGCCGAAGATCGGAGTGCCGGAGCCGCTGCCGGTCGCCGCGGGGAGCGGCTGCGGCTGCGACTGAGATTCCGTTCCGGCCGCTCCGCGGCGGGCCCCGCCATCGGGAGGGACCCCTCGGCCTGACGGTGAGTGGCCCGACGGTGACCGGTCCGACGGTGGCCGGTCCGACGGTGGCCGGTCCGACGGTGGTCGGCTGACGCGATCGGCGTGACGGTGGTCGGCCGCACGGTGCTGGGGTTGCGGTGACGGGCGGCTGGGGTTGCGGTGACGGGCCGGCGACCGGCCGTACGGCGCTCGGTCCGGCGCGGGGCTGTACGGCCGTACCGTGCTCGGTTCGGCGGTGATCGGTCGTACGGCGCTCGGCCGCACGGTGACCGGTCGTACGGTGCTCGGTTCGGCGGTGACGGGTCGGTGGACCTGCTGATGGAGGTGTGACGCGCCGCCCGCTCGCCGCGTTACGCTGCCGATCGTGCTTGTCGCCGCCGCAGTCTCCCCCTGCCCGCCGCTGCTCGTGCCCGAGATCGCCGCAGGCGCCGCACCCGAGCTGGACGCCGCGCGCGCGGCCTGCTCGGACGCGCTCGGCGTGCTCGCCGCCGCCCGCCCCGACCTGCTGGTCGTCGTCGGCACCGCCGGCCAGGGCGGGCTCGGCCGCTTCCCGCAGGGGGCCCCGGGCACCTTCCGCGGCTTCGGGGTCCACCTGGACGTCCACCTGGGGCCCGTCGGCCATACCGTCCCGGAGCGCGCGCTGCCGACCTCGCTCGCCGTCGGCGCCTGGCTGCTGGAGCGGACCGGCTGGGCCGACGCCCCGATCGAGGGGCTCGGCGTCGCGGAGTCGCTGGAGCCGGAGCGGTGCGCCGAGACCGGGCGGGAACTCGCCGGCCGTGCCGGCCGGGTGGCGCTGCTGGTGATGGGAGACGCCAGCTCCTGCCGCACGCTCAAGGCGCCGGGGTACCTGGACGAGCGGGCGGCACCCTTCGACGCCGAGGCGGCCAGGGCGCTCGGCGCGGCGGATCTGGCGGCCCTGAGGGCGCTGGACCCCGGGCTGGCCCAGGAGTTGAAGGCCGCCGGCCGTGCTCCATGGCAGATCCTGGCCGGGGCGGCGGAGAGCGCGAACCTCACGGGGAGCCTGCTGTACGAGGACGCACCGTACGGCGTGGGCTACCTGGTCGCGACCTGGTCCTAACCCCTCTGCCCGCCCTGGCTCCGCGAAGCCGTCCCCCGCCTGCGAAGCCGCTCACGCCCCTTCCGCCGCTGTACGTGCCGCGCCGGGCTCCCCGGACACCGCCGCCGGGGCGCTCCGCGAACCGCGACCGTCGCCCCGGGGGCTCCTCGGACACCGCCGCAGGAGCCCCCCGCCGACGGCGCCGGCTCATGAGGCCGGGGGCGGTCCCTCCGGGCGGGTAGGGGTCATCGGGTCGGGGGGCGCCGCCTCCGGGCCGTCCTTGTGCGCGAGGCGGTCCATCGCCTCCTTGGCCTTGCCCGTGCCTGCCTGGATCTTGTCGCTGTACTTGTGCTTGGTCCGGTCGTCGACGGCCTTCGCGGCCTTGTCGATCCCGTGCTGGACCTTGTCCCCGTGCTGCCGCGCGAGGTCCGACACCTTGTCCTTGGCCGGTCCCAGCTTGGCCTTCATGTTGTCCATCAGACCCATGGGTCCACCTTCCCTCGCGGGGCAGTTACCTGCGGGCGCCCTCGCCGGCCTCGCTGTCGGCGGCCGCCCCGGCGGACTGCTGCCGGGGGATCCCGGTGCCCTCGGCGGCGTCGTCCGGGCCGGCGTCCGACCGTACGGCCACGTCCTCGCGTCCGTCCCCGGCCGCCTCCGTGACCTTCGCCGCCCCGGCTCCCCTCGGTTCCGCCGACTCCGTCCGGTCCGCCTGCTCCGCCGCCTCGGCCACGTCCGGCTCCGTGCCGGCAGGTGCCGCCGCCGGCTCGGTGTCGGCGCCTGCTGCCGCGTCCGAGGCTTCCGGAGCCGCCTTCGACCTGCCGAGAAGCCGTGCAAACACGCCCATATCCACTCCATACGGTACTCGTGCGGGCGAATTCCCGCGTCACCCGGTGCGTACGGTTGCGCCGCCCGGGCCACCGCCTCCCGCGCGCGGGCAGGCGGCACCTCGCCACGGGCAACGACGTGGGACCCGCACTGTCACGTAACTCGTACGAGACCTCGTCCGAAGGTTTGCGAGACTGGTGCGGTGAGCAGCGCACCCCTCGCCCCCCGCGTCATCGCCGTCGTCGGACCCACCGCGGCCGGTAAGTCCGATCTCGGCGTCTTCCTGGCCCAGCAGCTCGACGGCGAGGTCGTCAACGCCGACTCCATGCAGCTGTACCGAGGGATGGACATCGGTACCGCCAAGCTGACGCACGAAGAGCGCGGCGGCATCCCGCACCACCTGCTGGACATCTGGGACGTGACGGTCACCGCCTCGGTCGCCGAGTACCAGAGACTGGCCCGCGCGCGGATCGACGCACTGCTCGCCGAGGGCCGCTGGCCGATCCTGGTCGGGGGCTCCGGCCTGTACGTCCGCGGGGCCGTCGACAACCTTGAGTTCCCCGGCACGGACCCGGAGGTCCGGGCCCGGCTGGAGGAGGAACTCGCGCTGCGCGGCTCGGGCGCGCTGCACGCCCGGCTGGCGGCCTCCGACCCGGAGGCCGCCCGTGCGATTCTGCCGAGCAACGGCCGCCGCATCGTCCGTGCGCTGGAAGTGATCGAGATCACCGGCCAGCCCTTCACGGCCAATCTGCCCGGTCACGACTCCGTCTACGACACCGTCCAGATCGGGGTCGACGTGGCCCGTCCGGAACTGGACGACCGCATCGCACGGCGCGTCGACCGCATGTGGGAGTCGGGTCTCGTGGACGAGGTACGCGCGCTGGAGGCGCAGGGTCTGCGCGAGGGGCGCACGGCGTCGCGCGCGCTCGGCTACCAGCAGGTCCTCGCGGCGTTCGCCGGGGAGTGCACCGAAGCGGAAGCACGGGCCGAGACCGTGCGTGCCACCAAGCGCTTCGCGCGCCGCCAGGATTCATGGTTCAGGCGCGACCCCCGGGTGCACTGGTTGAGCGGGGCCGCCACGGACCGCGGGGAACTTCCGCACCAGGCCCTGGCGTTGGTCGAAGGACCGGTCACAGCCTGATCACGTCATGGCATCGGGATGCGCCGCCGGTCATCGAGGCCTTCGGTGCCGTGCCATCATCGAGCTTCGATCGACCAAGTGGAGCCTAGTTGGGAGGGCGCGTGGCGATGGAGGCCGGCCCTCGCGACACCGCACGAAGTGCCGAGCAGCTCACCACTGAGGGTGACGACCCGGGCACGAGTGAAGACTGCCCGGGTGAGAACCGTCCCCCGGTGAACGACCTGCACGGCGATCCGCACGGGGATGTGTACGGCGGACTGCAAGACGATCTGCGTGATGGTCAGCAGGAGAACGGCGTGCGGGCCGACAGCGTGCGAACCCATGGCCCCCGGACGAGTGGCCTGCACGATCGCCTTTCCGACGACAGTCTGGCCGAGGACAGTCTCACCGAGGAAAGTCTCACCGAGGACAGTCTGGCCGACGACGGCCCCGACGACACCGCCGTCGGCGTCACCGCCGACGGACCGGCACCCGAGGAGATGTACCCGGGCGGACCGGAGGTCGAGGTCGAGCTGCGCCCCCAGCGCCGGCTGCGCATCTGGCAGCTCGCGCCCATCGTGGGCCTCGCCGCCGTCGGCTCCCTGATGTTCGCCTTCCCGCTCGCCTTCGACTTCGGCGACAGCGGCGCGGTGATCGCCATGCTCGGCCTGCTGATCTGCTCCTGCGCGGCCGGCTGGGGCATGATGGCAGCCCGCAGGGTGGGCTACACCTGGCCGGGCCTGCCGGCCCGCGGTTCGGGCCGCCGCCCCGACTGGCGCGTCGTGCTCGGATACGTCGTCCTGGTGGCCGTGGTGGCCATCCTCGCCGTCTGGCGAGTGGCAAGGCTCCGCTGAAGCACCCCGGCGGGGGCGCCGGGAACCGTGCTCAGCCACCGCCGGCCGGTACCGGCTCGGTGCCCACACCAGGCGCTCCCTCCCTACGGTCTGCTGTCGGAGCCACCCCGTACGATCGAGGAATGAGCACACCGATCGCCTTCCTCAAGGGGCACGGCACCGAGAACGACTTCGTGATCGTCCCGGACCCCGAGAACGCCCTCGACCTCTCCCCGGCCGCCGTGGCCGCCCTGTGCGACCGCCGGGCGGGCATCGGCGGCGACGGTGTGCTGCACGTCGTGCGGTCGGCGGCACACCCCGAGGCCCGGGCGATGGCCGGCGAGGCCGAGTGGTTCATGGACTACCGCAACGGCGACGGCTCCGTCGCCGAGATGTGCGGCAACGGCGTGCGTGTGTTCGCGCGCTACCTCCAGCACGCCGGACATGTGGCGGAAGGTGACCTCGTCATCGCCACGCGCGGGGGCGTGAAGAAGGTCCACCTCGCGAAGAACGGTGACGTCACCGTCGGCATGGGCCGCGCCCGCCTTCCCGAAGGGGAGGTCGCGGTGACCGTCGGCGAGCGGACCTGGCCCGCGCGCAACGTGAACATGGGCAATCCGCACGCCGTCGCCTTCGTGGCCGACCTGGCGCACGCCGGGAACCTCCACGCCGCACCTCCGGTCAGCCCGCCGGCCGCCTACCCGGACGGTGTGAACGTCGAGTTCGTCGTCGACCGCGGCCCCCGCCACGTGGCCATGCGCGTGCACGAACGCGGCTCCGGCGAGACCCGCTCGTGCGGCACGGGCGCGTGTGCCGTCGCCGTGGCCGCCGCCCGCCGGGACGGCACCGACCCCGCCGTCACCGGCACCCCGGCCACCTACACCGTCGACGTGCCCGGCGGGCGCCTGGTCATCACCGAGCGGCCCGACGGCGAGATCGAGATGACCGGACCCGCCGTGATCGTCGCCGAGGGTGCCATCGACGCCGACTGGCTGGCCCGGACGCTCGCCTGACGCGGCGGAGCGTGGCCACGCCACCCTCGGCCGGGGCGGCCCGCCGTCCTGCGCCGGGACCGGCGGCGCCTGTCCCGGCCCCCCGGCCGCCCGGCCCCCCGGCCGCCCGGCCCCCCTGGCCGCCCGGCCGCCCGGCCGCCCGGTCCGGTGGTCACCGCGACAATTCACCGTGACAGGTCACCGCGACAGGGAAGGCCACATCGGTTCGGATGTGGCCCCGCAGGCCGGAACGGTTCGAAACCTCGGGCGAGTGCGGGGCACGTGACGCACACTCTAAACCTCGTTTTCATCGCTCGAATGGGTGATCCGTTTCACGCTCGGCGAGAGGCGGTCGGTCGCACGTGGTGGGCTCGGTAGCATCAAGCACCGGCACGGACGGGGGAACGTCGCCATCCCTGAGCCACGTGTGCCCTGGGCTCCGTCCGCCGGTCCACGAGCCGGAGGTGCCCATGAGTGCGGAGGCCACGAACCCTGCGACGGCTGGCCCGGTAGCGCCCGCAGCGCCACAAGCGCTCACAGCCTCCGCGGCGTCCGCGGCGCCACGTAGGAAGTCCCGGCCCCGGATCGACCTGCGCCGGCTCGGCCGCGCCGCGCTGCTCGGCCCCGCCGCCCGCGGCAAGCTGCCCGACGCCATCAGCCACGTCGTGGAGGCGCACCGCGCCCACCACCCCGACGCCGACCTCGAACCCCTGCGCCGCGCCTACGTCCTGGCGGAGTCCTCGCACCGCGGCCAGATGCGCAAGAGCGGCGAGCCGTACATCACGCACCCGCTCGCCGTGACCCTGATCCTCGCCGAACTGGGCGCCGAGACGACGACGTTGACGGCCTCGTTGCTGCACGACACCGTCGAGGACACCGAGGTGACCCTGGATCAGGTGCGGGAACAGTTCGGCGAGGAGGTCCGTTATCTGGTCGACGGCGTCACGAAACTGGAGAAGGTCGACTACGGAGCCGCCGCCGAGCCGGAGACCTTCCGCAAGATGCTCGTCGCCACCGGCAACGACGTGCGCGTGATGTCTATCAAACTCGCCGACCGCCTGCACAACATGCGCACCCTCGGCGTGATGCGCCCCGAGAAACAGGCGCGGATCGCCAAGGTCACCCGTGACGTCCTCATCCCGCTCGCCGAACGCCTCGGCGTGCAGGCCCTCAAGACCGAGCTGGAGGACCTGGTCTTCGCCATCCTCCACCCCGAGGAGTACGAGCACACCCGCGAGCTGATCGCGGAGAACGCCGCCCGCTCCGGCGATCCGCTCGCCGAGGTCGCCGACGAGATGCGCGGAGTGCTGCGCGAGGCCGACATCCCCGCCGAAGTCCTCATCCGGCCCCGGCACTTCGTCTCCGTCCACCGTGTGGCCCGCAAGCGCGGCCGGCTGCGTGGCACCGACTTCGGCCGGCTGCTGGTGCTGGTGAACGAGGACGCGGACTGTTACGCCGTCCTCGGTGAACTGCACACGTGTATGACCCCGGTGGTCTCGGAGTTCAAGGACTTCATCGCCGTACCGAAGTTCAACCTCTACCAGTCCCTGCACACCGCCGTCGCCCGCCCCGACGGCCAGGTCGTCGAAGTCCTGATCCGCACCCACCAGATGCACAAGGTCGCCGAAGCCGGTGTCGTGGCCCTCGGCAACCCGTACGCGCCCGCGCCCGACACCCCTGGCTCCGGCGCCTCCACGTCCGGGGACACCACGACCGGCGTCGGCACATCCGGCCCCGACACCGCCGGCGCCCTCGGCGACGGTGAGCGCTCCACCGGTGAGCGCGTGGACGGTGAGCGCGCCGACCCCACCCGCCCCGGCTGGCTCTCCCGCCTCCTCGACTGGCAGCAGGCCGCCCCCGACCCCGACACCTTCTGGTCCACCCTGCGCGAGGACCTCGCCCAGGACCGTGAGATCACCGTCTTCCGGCCCGACGGCGGTGCCCTCGGCCTGCCCGAGGGCGCCTCGTGCGTGGACGCCGCCTACGCCCAGTACGGCGAGGACGCGCACGCCTGTATCGGCGCCCGCGTCAACGGCCGCCTGGCCACCCTCAGCACGCTCCTGCGCGACGGCGACACCGTCCAGCTCCTGATGGGCCAGGACCCGGCCTCCGAGCCGTCCCGCGAATGGCTGGAGCACGCCCACACCCCGGCCGCCCGCATCGCCATCCAGCGCTGGCTGGCGACGCACCCCGGCGGCGGCACCGGCACGGGCGGCGCTGCCGGGCCGGCCGACCACGGCGGCACCCGGACCGCACCCGCCCGGGCCGGTGCCGAGCCCCGCACGGCCTCGGCCCCGGCCGGGGGGAGAGCCGCCGCGTCCCCGGGCCACCCCGCAGCCGCGTCCGCGAACCTCCCGGCAGCCGTGTCCGCCGCCTGCCCCGGCGCCGTGGCGGACGCCACCTCCGCGCGCCCCGCGGACGGTGCCCCCGCCCCGCGCCCCCGGCGCGCCGACGTCCTCGCGGACCGGCCGGGCGCCGCCGTACGGCTCGCCGGGTGCTGCACGCCCGTACCGCCGGACGAGATCACCGGGTTCGCGGTGCGCGGGGGAGTGGTGACCGTGCACCGCGTGGAGTGCGCCACCGTGGCGCACATGACGAGCAGAGGGCGCGCGCAGATCGACGTGCGCTGGGGGGACACCACCGAATGCCGGGTCACCCTGGTCGCTGAATCGTTCGGCCGCCCCCATCTGCTCGCCGACCTCACCGAGGCGATCGCCCAGGAGGGCGCCGAGATCGTCTCCGCCACCGTCGAACCCCCAACCCAGCAGCGGGTGCGCCACACCTACACCCTCCAGCTCCCCGACGCGGCCCGCCTCCCGGACCTGATGCGCGCCATGAGGGACGTACCGGGGGTGTACGACGTGAGCAGGGCACAGCACCAGGCACCGGCCTCCTGACGACGGTGTCCGGCTTACCCGTTCGAGTGGGCCGGGCGCGCGTCGCCGCCGTGGGACGGGCAGGCCCTGGTAGCGGTGATCCATGCCGCTCACCCCCCGCCCTCGCCCCCGCTCCCAGCCCGACCCCTCCCCGCACCGGCTCCCGCACCAGCCCTCCCCGCACCGCCCCGGGTCCTCCCGGCGCCGGCTCCGTTCCAGGATTTCCCGGCACCGGAAGGCGGCCCTGCTCGCCTCCGCCGTCTCCGTCTGCCTCGTCGCCGCCACGGCCCCGGCCGAACCGCTCGGCGTCGGCGACCGGCTCTTCCCGTACCTGGGCAACCCGGGGTACGACGTCGCCTCGTACGACCTGTCCCTCACCTACCCCGGCAGCAATGACAAGCCGCTTGACGCCGTCACCACCATCGACGCCTGGACCACCGCCGACCTGGAACACCTCAACCTGGACTTCGCGCACGGCACCGTACGCTCGGTCGAGGTCGACGGACGTCCCGCGGGCTTCGTGGGCGCCGGCGAGGACCTGGTCGTCACCCCGGAGCACCCCCTGGCCAAGGGCGGCTGGACCCGGATCACCGTGCGGCACACCAGCGACCCCGTCTCCGGCAAGGACCAGGAGGGCGGCTGGGTGCGCACCTCCGACGGCCTCGCCATGGCGAACCAGGCCGACGCCGCCCACCTGGTGTTCCCGTGCAACGACCACCCGTCCGACAAGGCGATGTTCACCTTCCGGATCAACGTGCCGAACGGCTACACCGCCGTCGCCAACGGCCTGCCCGCCGGAGCCGACCGGATCGGCGGCACCACCACCTGGACCTACCGCACCCAGCACCCCATGGCCACCGAACTCGCCCAGGTATCCATCGGCCGCTCCGCCGTGGTGCGCCGCGACGGACCGCACGGGCTGCCCCTGCGCGACGTCGTGCCCGCCGCCGACCGCAAGGCCCTCGAACCGTGGCTCGCGAAGACGCCCGACCAGGTCGCCTGGATGGAGAGCAAGGTCGGCCGGTACCCCTTCGAGACCTATGGCGTGCTCATGGCGCAGGCGTCCACCGGCTTCGAACTGGAGACACAGACCCTTTCGCTCTTCGAGAAGCAGCTGTTCACCGAGCCCGGCTACCCCAAGTGGTACATCGAGTCGATCATGGTGCACGAGCTGTCCCACCAGTGGTTCGGCGACAGCGTCACCCCGCGCAGCTGGTCCGACGTCTGGCTGAACGAGGGGCATGCCACCTGGTACGAGGCCCTGTACGCCGAGGAGACCGCGCAGCGGCCCATGGAAGAGCGGATGAAGGCCGCCTACGGAGCCTCCGACCGCTGGCGCGAGGCCGGCGGCCCGCCCGCCCGGCCCAAGGCACCGGTCCCCGGCCAGAAGATCAGCATCTTCCGCCCGAACATCTACGACGGCGCCGCCCTCGCCCTCTACGCCCTGCGGCAGGAGATCGGCCGGCCCGCCTTCGAGCGGCTGGAGAGGATCTGGATCCGGGAACACCGCGACGCCACCGCCACCACCGCCGACTTCGTCCGCCTGGCCTCGACCGTCGCCGGCCGTGACCTCAGCGGCTTCCTCGAGCCCTGGCTGTACGGCGAGAAGACCCCGCCGATGCCCGGTCACCCGGACTGGAAGCCCACGGCATCGGCCAAGGCGGCCGAGCCCCACACCCGGCGATAACCCGGTGACGAGACGGGCCGTACCGTGCGAACATCTACGGGTCGGCGCGGGCACGGGACGCGGGAATCTCCCGGGGTACTCGTGCGTTGAACAAGGCGAGCGGTCCTGGTGACCGCCGCACCGACGCCGTAAACGGCACTCTCATCGACGTAAGGATCCAATGACCTCCTCTTCTTCCCCTTCCCAGGACACCAAGCGCCTCGCGCACGCCTACCCCGAAGGTCTTCGGGCCGATGCCCTGATGGAAGAGGACGTCGCCTGGAGCCACGAGATCGACGGCGAGCGTGACGGCGACCAGTTCGACCGCAGCGAGCGCGCGGCCCTGCGTCGCGTGGTCGGTCTGTCCACCGAGCTGGAGGACGTCACCGAGGTCGAGTACCGCCAGCTCCGCCTGGAGCGGGTCGTGCTCGTCGGAGTGTGGACCACCGGCACCGCGCAGGACGCCGACAACTCGCTCGCCGAGCTGGCCGCCCTCGCGGAGACCGCGGGAGCCGTCGTGCTCGACGGCGTCATCCAGCGCCGCGACAAGCCCGACGCGGCCACCTACATCGGCTCCGGCAAGGCGCTGGAGCTGCGGGACATCGTCCTCGAAACGGGCGCCGACACCGTCATCTGCGACGGTGAGCTCAGCCCGGGCCAGCTGATTCAGCTGGAGGACGTCGTCAAGGTCAAGGTCATCGACCGTACGGCCCTGATCCTGGACATCTTCGCCCAGCACGCCAAGTCCCGAGAGGGCAAGGCGCAGGTCGCGCTCGCGCAGATGCAGTACATGCTGCCGAGGCTGCGAGGCTGGGGCCAGTCGCTGTCCCGGCAGATGGGTGGCGGTCGCGGTGGCCTCGCCACGCGCGGCCCCGGTGAGACCAAGATCGAGACGGACCGGCGCCGGATCCGCGAGAAGATGGCCAAGATGCGCCGGGAGATCGCGGACATGAAGACCGGCCGCGAGATCAAGCGCCAGGAGCGCCGGCGCAACAAGGTGCCGTCCGTCGCCATCGCCGGCTACACCAACGCCGGCAAGTCCTCCCTGCTCAACCGGCTCACGGGTGCCGGCGTCCTGGTCGAGAACGCGCTGTTCGCGACCCTGGACCCGACCGTCCGCCGGGCCGAGACCCCGAGCGGCCGGCTGTACACGCTGGCGGACACCGTCGGCTTCGTGCGGCACCTGCCGCACCACTTGGTCGAGGCGTTCCGCTCCACCATGGAGGAGGTCGGCGACTCCGACCTCATCCTGCACGTGGTGGACGGCTCGCACCCCGTCCCGGAGGAGCAGCTCGCCGCCGTACGCGAGGTGATCAGGGACGTCGGCGCCACCGACGTGCCCGAGATCGTCGTGATCAACAAGGCGGACGCGGCCGATCCGCTGGTCCTCCAGCGGCTGCTCCGGGTCGAGAAGCGCTCGATCGCCGTCTCGGCCCGCACCGGCCTGGGCATCGAGGAACTGCTCGCCCTGATCGACGACGAGCTGCCCCGCCCCTCGGTCGAGATCGAGGCGCTCGTGCCCTACACGCACGGCAAGCTGGTCGCACGCGCCCACACCGAGGGCGAGGTGATCTCCGAGGAGCACACCGCGGAGGGCACCCTGCTCAAGGTCCGGGTGCACGAGGAGCTGGCGGCGGACCTGGCGCCCTACGTGCCGGTCTCCGCGGCCTGACCCACGGCAGCACGAAGGCCCGCCACCCCGGCTCGGGTGACGGGCCTTCGTCATGCCCACTCATGCCTGGCACGTCAGGCCTGGCACGTCATGCCTGGCACGTCAGGCCGACGGTGTCAGACCCACGGCGTCAGGCCGACGGTGTGGGGCCGACGGCGTCAGCCCCACGCCGTCAGGCTCACCGGCCGGCGAACTGCTTGCTCACCGACTCGTACACGCCCTTGGCGACGTCCCCCAGCCGGGGACCGGCCAGCCAGCCCGCGCTCACCGGGCCGATGGACGTGTTGGACACGAGTACGGGCTTGCCGTCCGCGCCCTTCTCCACCCAGCCGCCGCCGGAGGAGCCGCCCGTCATCGTGCAGCCGATCCGGTACATCGTCGGGTCGGACTTCTCGATGGAGAGCCGGCCCGGCTTGTCCTGGCACTGGTACAGCAGCTGGCCGTCGTACGGCGCCGCCGCCGGATAGCCGGACGCGGTGATGCTCTGCACCTTCGGCACGGCCGGCGCGTCGAAGTTCACCGGCAGCGCCCCGCCGACCGTCTCCTCCAGCGACTTGCCGCCGCTGCCCTGCTCCGGCGTCACATGGACGACGGCGAAGTCGTACGAGGCACCGTCACCGCCCGTCTCACCGCCCTTGCTGATCCACTGCTGCGAGGTCTTCGCCGCGTCGGCCCACCACACGCCGTAGGGAGCGATCTCGGACCGGCTGGCGTTCTCCAGCTCGGCCGCCGACCTGCCCTGGTCGTTGTACGACGGCACGAAGGCGAGGTTGCGGTACCAGCCGCCCTTCTTCCCCGCGTGCACGCAGTGACCGGCCGTCCAGACGAGGTTGGACTTGCCCGGGTGCGCCGGGTCCTGCACGACCGTGGCCGAGCAGACCATGGTGCCGCCGGGGGCGTCGAAGAGCAGCTTGCCCGAGGTGGCCGCACTGCTGTGGTACGGCGGCGTGGCCGCCTGCGCCTTCACCGGCTGCGGCGTCGGGTCCGTGACGCCCTGGTCACCGGAGATGTCGTTGGCGTCGACGCCCCGGTCCGGGTCGTCGGCGCCGCGCATCCGGTCCGGGTTCCACAGGCCCTTGATGATCGGGTTGACGAAGTCGTTGGCCTCGCGAAGCCAGTCGTGCCGGTTCCAGTCCTTCCAGGCGCCGTTCTTCCACTTGTCGATGTCGATCCCGTGCTCCTTGAGCCTCCGCTTGAGGTCGTCCGGGATCCTGAGCTTGCCGTCGCCGGTGCCCGACGCGGTGGCGGTGGCGGTGGGGTCGCCGTTGGCGTTGTCGTCACCGCTGCCGTTGCAGCCGGTGGCGGTGAACGCCAGCGCCGAGACGAGGGCGACCGCCGTCAGCGAGGTCGAGGTGCGGCGAACGCCCCTTCCTCGCCGCACGGTGAACGACGGCCGTATGGATCGCATGTTCTTGACTCCCCTTGCTGTGACAGGAACTCGGCGCTTCGGCCCCGACACCGGCCGCGAACTCATGGAGGGTTCATGCCGGTCCCACGACCTTCTGGGAACGGCATCACACACTATGCGGTCGCCGGGGGGGAGTTCTGACGGGACGGCAACGGTTCCGTCACAGGCTGTCCGAACAGGGCGTGATCTCCCATGGGCTGCCGTGGCGTCAGCCGGTCCGGTCCGGTCCGGTCCGGTCCGGGCCGGGCCGCCCGCCCGGACGACGCGCGGGTCCGCGATGGGCACCGTCACACCCGGGAGCCGGTCCACGGAACCAGCCGCCCGCCAGCACGCCCCGCGCCCCATGACGGACACCGCCGCACCCGCCGCTCGCCAGGACGAGGTGCGGCGTCACCCACGTCGTCCCGCCATGGATCTCAGGGCGACCCGTAACCGCCCGAACGGTCCGCGGTTGTAGCCGGTGGGGCCTGCTGCCTGTGTCCGGTCCCCGAGGATCAACTCGCCTTTGAGCAGCGGGGAGGACAGCACGCCGTGGCCGCTACGGAGTCGATGGCTGAAGGCACACCCGGGGAAGTGCCGGCCGTGCACGAGGGGATCCTGAGGCGCCAGTCGGCGCGTGAGTCCTCGGCGCGCACGTACGCCCGCGCACTGCCCATCGTTCCGGTGCGGGCGCGGGGGCTCACCATCGAGGGCGCCGACGGCCGCCGTTACCTGGACTGTCTCTCCGGCGCCGGCACCCTCGCCCTCGGCCACAACCACCCGGTCGTGCTGGAAGCCATCCGCGGGGTCCTCGACTCCGGCGCCCCCCTCTCCGTCCTGGACCTCGCGACCCCTGTCAAGGACGCCTTCACCACGGAGCTGTTCCGCACCCTCCCGCCCGGCCTCGCCGACCGTGCCCGCGTCCAGTTCTGCGGACCGGCCGGCACCGACGCCGTCGAGGCCGCCCTCAAACTGGTCCGGGCCGCCACCGGCCGCACCGGCATCCTCGCCTTCACCGGCGCCTACCACGGCATGACCGCCGGCGCCCTCGCCGCCTCCGGCGGCGCCCACGACGTCCAGGTCACCCGCCTGCCCTATCCGCAGGACTACCGCTGCCCCTTCGGTATCGGCGGGCCGTCCGGCGCCGAACTCGCCGCCCGCTGGACCGAGTCCCTGCTGGACGATCCCAAGTCCGGCGTACCACTGCCGGCCGGCATGATCCTCGAACCCGTCCAGGGCGAGGGCGGGGTGATCCCCGCACCGGACGACTGGCTGCGCCGCATGCGACGGCTCACGGCGGACCGCTCCATCCCGCTGATCGCCGACGAGGTCCAGACCGGAGTCGGCCGCACGGGCGCCTTCTGGGCCGTCGACCACAGTGGCATCACCCCCGATGTCATGGTGCTGTCCAAGGCCATCGGCGGCAGCCTCCCGCTGGCCGTGATCGTCTACCGCGACGACCTCGACACCTGGCAACCCGGCGCCCACGCCGGCACCTTCCGCGGCAACCAGCTCGCCATGGCCGCGGGCACCGCCACCCTCGCCTACGTCCGCGAGAACGCCCTCGCCGAGCGAGCCGGCGCCCTCGGCTCCCGCATGCTGGCCCAACTCGCGGAACTGGCCCGCGGGTACGACTGCGTGGGAGACGTGCGAGGACGCGGGCTGATGATCGGGATCGAACTGGTGGACCCGGAACCCGTCCAAGCCACCGCCGACGCTCGCGCCGTTACCGACGGCCCCACGCACGTCGACGCCTTCGTCGCCCCTGATGGCCTCGGCGGCAGCGGTGGCCCCGGCGGCCTCGGCGCCTGCGGTGACCCCGGTGGCCCCGGCGTTGCACGTGGACTTGGAGGCTCCGGCAGTCCCGGTGGGTCCGGCAGTCCCGGTGGGGCCACCGCATCCAGTGCGCTCGGGGGTCCCGGCAGTCCCGGTGACCATGGTGCCGCGCCGACCTGGCCGGAGACCGGCCGCACACCGCTCCCGGCCGCGCCCCGACTCGCCGCCGCGGTACAGCAGGAGTGTCTCCGGCGCGGGCTGATCGTCGAACTGGGCGGCCGACACGCGTCCGTGATCCGGCTGCTGCCGCCCTTGACGATCAGCGACGAGCAGGCGACGGCGGTCCTCGACCGCCTGGCCGACGCGATCGACGCGGCGGCCCGCCACCACAAGTCCCATGGCCCACACCCACAACGCCACCCCGACCCCGCCCAACGCGCGGGCTGAACACCCCGCGTGCCTCATCCGGCCTCCCACCAGGGCGTACGCCTTCATACCGTCACCCCGTTCCCACCTCACAGACATCCCGTGCACACCCCTTCCGCACCCCGCTTCCGGCCGACCCGGCCGTGCCGCCGCCCCGGCAGCCACGGCCCCGGGCAAGGGCGGCCGAGCGGGCGACGGAAACGAGCCCGCGCCACCTCACTCCAGCCCCAGAGGAGCCGTCATGAACGCCACGCCCACCCCCGACGGCCGTTCCGGCGCCCCCGACGACCAAGGAGACTCCGGCACCCCGCCCTCTGCTGTACCGCTCACCGACTCGGTCCCGCAGCAGAAGAAGCGGGAGGTGGGTCCCATCCCACGGACAGCACATGAGGCCGACCCACTGGAGGCCCCGGATCCGCGTGCCGCGGCCCAGGCCGCCGCTGTCGAGAACCTCCTGCGGTGCTGGGCCCGCGAGACCGGCCTCACCGCTCCTACGGCCGCGAGCCTCCGTATCCCCCTGCCGGCCAGCGGGACCGCCCTGCTCGCGCCGGTCCGGTACTGGTCACCGACGGGCTGGCACCGCTTCGGCCCGCCGCGCCTCGCCTACGCACCCGACACCGCGCCGCCCGTCGATGCCGTCACCCTCGCGGCACTGTTCGTCAGGGAGTCGCCCGGCGGGCCGTCCAGTACCCCACATGTTCCGGCCCCCACCACCTCCGCCCCCGACGACGGCACCGTCCCCAGCCCAGGCGGCCGTACCGACCACAACTCCGGCCACAACTCCGGCTTCAGCCACAATTCCGGCTCCGCCTCCGCCTCCGGAGCTGACCCTGCCCCCGGCACTGGCACCGGTCCCGACCGCAGTCCCGACCGCAAGACCGGTTCACGTCCTGACAACGGCGCCGACCCCGGTCCCGACGACACCGTCCCCGGTCCCGCCGGCTGCACCGGCTCCGGCCCCGCCTCCGCGGACGGCACCGGCACCGACCCCGGCCTCGCCGACGACAACGGCTCCGGCTCCGGCTCCAGCTCCGGCACCAGCCCCGGCAGCGGCACCGGCCCCGGCCTCGGCGACCGCGGTGATCTCGTCGCCAGGGTGGCCGACTCCGTCCGCCGCACCGCGGACTTCATCCGCGACCGGCGCCAACACCCTGCCGACACCCCCGACCTCTTCCTCAGCGCCGAACAGGCGCTCCTCCTCGGGCACCCGCTGCACCCGACCCCGAAGAGCCGGGAAGGCCTGACCGAGACCGAAGCCGCCAGGTACTCACCTGAGTCGCGCGGCTCCTTCCCCCTGCACTGGCTCGCTGTCGCCCCCTCTCTTCTCGCGACCGACTCGGCCTGGACCGAACGCGGCCGACCTGTACCCGCCGCCGACCTCGTCCGACGTCTCGCCGGAACCGACCTGCCACTGCCCGACGGCTACACCGCCCTCCCACTGCACCCCTGGCAGGCACGCGAGGTACGGCACCGGGCATCCGTCGCCGCACTGCTCGACTCCGGGCTCCTGCGCGACCTCGGCCCCCTCGGCACCCCCTGGCATCCCACCTCCTCCGTACGAACCGTCCACCGGTCCGGTGCCCCGGCGATGCTCAAGCTCTCGCTGGCCCTGTGCATCACCAACTCCCGCCGGGAGAACCTGCGCAAGGAACTCCACCGCGGAGTCGAGGTGCACCGACTGCTGCGCACCGGTCTCGCCAAGCAGTGGCAGGCGGTACACCCCGGCTTCGACGCCATCCGCGACCCGGCCTGGCTCGCCGTCGACGGCCCGGACGGCCGGCCGGTGCCGGGACTCGACGTGATGATCCGGCACAATCCGTTCACCCCGGCCGACGACGTCGGCTGCGTCGCCGGACTGGTCTCACCCCGCCCCCGACCCCGCGCCGTACCGTCGGTTGGCGTTCCATCACGGCATGGCACCTGGCCGATGCGGTCGCGTCTGGCACAGCTCCTGGCGCGCCTGGCCGCACGCACCGGCCGGCCCGTCGGCGCCGTCGCGGCGGAGTGGTTCCTGCGCTACCTGGAGCATGTCGTCCGGCCCGTGCTCTGGCTGGACAGTGAGGCCGGCATCGCCCTCGAAGCCCACCAGCAGAACACGCTGCTCCTGCTGGACGGCGACGGCTGGCCCGCAGGCGGCCGCTACCGTGACAACCAGGGCTACTACTTCCGCGAGTCCCGGCGGGCCGAACTGGCCGCCCGGCTGCCCGGCATCGGCGAGCGCAGCGGCACCTTCGTCCGGGACGAGGTCACCGACGAACGCTTCGCCTACTACCTCGCCGTCAACAACGTCTTCGGCCTGATCGGCGCCTTCGGCTCCCAGCGTCTCGGCGACGAGCGACTGCTCCTCGCGGCCTTCCGCCGTTTCCTGACCACCATGGCCTCAGGCCCCGCCCCACTGCGCACCCCCCTGCCCGGCCAGCTGCTCGACTCGCCGGTGCTGCGCTGCAAGGCCAACCTGCTCACCCGGCTGCACGGCCTCGACGAACTCGTCGGCCCGGTCGACACCCAGTCCGTCTACGTCACCATCGCCAACCCCCTCCACTCCTGAGCCCCATACCTCCGCGCACCACCTGCGCGGCCTTCGCCTTGCGCGAGCCGCACCGTCTTCCCGCACATCGAGGAACACGACCCACCTCGTTTCCCGAGAGGAGCGCACCGTGCCTCCCACCGACGCGACCGCCGGAACCGGTCCCGCCTCCGCCCGCCAGGACAGCACCGGCCCCCGAGCGGACAACGCGGATGCCCGGCACTCTCCGTTCGGCCGGTTCACCGCCGAGGACGACGACCCGGACAGCGAGGACACGCTGGACCTGCAACTGCCGGCCGGGTTCCTCGCCCTCCGCGCCGGGGCGACGGCCGGCCAGCTCGGCCGACTCGCCTCATGGGGTCCGGTCGCCACCCCCGTCGGCTCCTTCGAGCTGGTACCTGTGCGCATCGATCAGGATCTGCCGCTCGTCCACCGCTGGATGAACGACCCCGCCGTCGCGGACTTCTGGGAACTGGCCGGATCCCGGAAGCGGACGGAGGAGCATCTGCGGGCCCAGTTCCACGGCGACGGGCGCTGCGCGCCGTGTGTGGGCGTACTCGACGGCACTCCGATGAGCTACTGGGAGATCTACCGCGCGGACCTGGATCCGCTGGCCCGCCACTACCCGGCCCGGCCGCACGACACCGGTATCCATCTCCTCGTCGGTGAGTCCACCGACCGCGGGCGGGGGACGGGATCCACCCTGCTCCGCGCCGTGGCCGACCTGATCCTTGACCGGCGTCCCGCCTGCGCACGTGTAGTGGCGGAACCCGATCTCCGTAACACCCCCTCCATCGCCGCCTTCCTGAGCGCCGGCTTCCGGTTCGCGGCCGAGATCGACCTGCCCGGCAAGCGGGCGGCCCTCATGATCCGGGACCGAGTCCTGCGCGATGTCCTGTAGCGCCGTGTGTTCGGGCGCTCACCATGAGATACGAATGGCGGGTCGGCGGTGTTCCCGGCCCGGAGAAGAAAGTTCGCCGCCAGGCCCCAGCGGGTGTGCCCAACCCATCACTCCCACCAGCCCGACCCCTCACACTCCCACCAGGCCAACCGCCACCCCCAGCAGCCCAACCCATCACCCCCAGGAGCCCGGCCGTGATCCCGCCCCCCGCCCCGGCTGTGAGGCCCCGTTTGTCAGTGCAGGGCCGTAGGGTGGTCAGGCTATGACGAAGCCCTCCCTCTCCGAACTCCTGCATGCCGCCGTCTCCGCCGTCGGCGGCACGGAGCGCCCCGGCCAGGTGACCATGGCCGAAGCGGTCGCCGAGGCGATCGACGACGGATCCCACCTGCTGGTCCAGGCCGGCACCGGCACCGGTAAGTCGCTGGGCTATCTCGTGCCCGCGCTCGCGCAGGGAGAAAGGGTGGTCGTCGCGACGGCCACACTGGCACTGCAGCGCCAGCTCGTGGAGCGGGACCTGCCGCGCACGGTCGACGCACTGCATCCGCTGCTGCGCCGCCGCCCGGAGTTCGCGATGCTCAAGGGCCGGTCGAACTATCTGTGCCTGCACCGCCTGCACGAGGGAATGCCGCAGGACGAGGAGGACGGGCTCTTCGATCAGTTCGAGGCAGCCGCGCCCACCAGCAAACTGGGCCAGGACCTGCTGAGGCTGCGGGACTGGTCGGAGGAGACCGAGGACGGCGACCGGGACGATCTCACTCCCGGCGTCTCGGACCGCGCCTGGGCCCAGGTGTCGGTGTCGTCGCGGGAGTGCCTGGGCGCGTCGAAGTGTGCGTACGGAGCCGACTGCTTCGCGGAGATGGCCCGTGAGCGTGCCAAGCTCGCTGAGGTGGTGGTCACCAATCACGCCCTGCTGGCCATCGACGCCATCGACGGCGCCCCCGTGCTGCCGCAGCACGAGGTGCTGATCGTCGACGAGGCGCACGAGCTCGTCTCCCGTGTGACCGGTGTCGCCACCGGCGAACTCACGCCCGGCCAGGTCAACCGCGCCGTGCGCCGTGCCGCCAAGCTCGTCAACGAGAAGGCCGCCGACCAGCTCCAGACCGCCGCCGAGGGCTTCGAGCGGCTCATGGAACTCGCGCTGCCCGGCCGCCTGGAGGAGATCCCGGAGGATCTCGGCTACGCCCTGATGGCGCTGCGGGACGCCGCCCGCACGGTGATCTCCGCGATCGGCGCGACGCGCGACAAGTCGGTTCAGGACGAGGACGCGGTGCGCAAGCAGGCGCTGGCCTCGGTGGAGACCGTGCACGACGTGGCGGAGCGGGTGCTGAACGGCTCCGAGTGGGACGTCGTCTGGTACGAGCGGCACGAGCGCTTCGGCGCGTCCCTCCGGGTCGCCCCCATGTCGGTCTCCGGCCTGCTCAGGGAGAAGCTCTTCGCCGACCGGTCCGTCGTCCTCACCTCGGCCACGCTCAAGCTGGGCGGTGACTTCAACGGCGTCGGAGCCTCCCTGGGGCTCGGTCCGGAAGGCGCGGAGGGCGAGGACCTGCCGAACTGGAAGGGCGTCGACGTGGGCTCGCCCTTCGACTATCCCAAGCAGGGCATCCTTTACGTCGCCAAGCATCTGGCGCGCCCCGCGCGGGACGGTGACCGGGCCGACATGCTGGACGAGCTGACCGAGCTGATCCAGGCGGCCGGCGGTCGCACTCTCGGCCTCTTCTCGTCCATGCGGGCCGCCCAGCTCGCGGCGGAGGAGCTGCGCTCCCGCATCCCCGAGTTCCCGATCCTGCTCCAGGGCGAGGAGACACTCGGCGAACTGATCAAGAACTTCGCGGCCGACCCGAAGACGTGTCTCTTCGGCACCCTGTCGCTGTGGCAGGGCGTCGACGTCCCGGGCCCCAGCTGTCAGCTGGTCGTGATGGACAAGATCCCGTTCCCGCGTCCCGACGACCCGCTGATGAGCGCACGCCAGAAGGCGGTGGAGGATGCAGGCGGCAACGGCTTCATGGCGGTGGCCGCCACCCACGCGGCCCTGCTGATGGCACAGGGCGCCGGCCGTCTCGTCCGGGCGTCCGGTGACCGGGGCGTCGTGGCCGTACTGGATCAGCGGCTGGCCACAGCGCGCTACGGCAGCTACCTCAAAGCGTCACTGCCGGACTTCTGGTACACCACGGACCGTAACCAGGTCCGTAAGTCGCTGGCGGCCATCGACGCGGCGGCGCAGCAGGCGGAGACGGAGTGAAACGGGGTCCTGACCGGAGCACCGGTCAGGACCCCCGAGGGCCGCTGCCCTCACGGCGCCTCCGGACAGGCCGCTGCCCTCACGGCGCCTCCGGACATGCGCAGGGCCCCGGAACCGGCGCAGGGGTTCCGGGGCCCGGTCAGGGAGCGAGTCCGCCGACTCGCCCGCCGCAGCCGTCACACGCGCCGCAGCACGGCGACGACCTTGCCGAGGATGGTTGCGTCGTCGCCGGGGATCGGCTCGTAGGCCGCGTTGTGCGGGAGGAGCCACACATGGCCGTCCTCGCGCTTGAAGCGCTTGACGGTGGCTTCGCCGTCGAGCATGGCGGCCACGATGTCGCCGTTCTCGGCGACCGGCTGCCGGCGCACGGTGACCCAGTCGCCGTCGCAGATCGCCGCCTCGATCATGGAGTCGCCGACGACCTTGAGGACGAACAGTTCGCCGTCACCGACGAGCTGGCGGGGGAGGGGAAAGACGTCCTCGACGGACTCCTCCGCGAGGATCGGGCCACCGGCGGCGATACGGCCGACCAGCGGCACGTAGGACGCGGCGGGCTTGCCGGCGGTGTCCGTGGGCTGCACGGTGACGGCCTGGTCCGATCCGCGCACCTCGTACGCGCGCGGGCGGTGCGGGTCGCGGCGCAGGAAGCCCTTGCGCTCCAGCGCCATCAGCTGGTGGGCGACGGAGGACGTGCTGGACAGGCCGACGGCCTGGCCGATCTCCCGCATCGACGGCGGGTAACCGCGCCGCTGTACCGAGTCCCTGATGACCTCGATCACCCGGCGCTGCCGGTCGGTGAGCCCCGAGCTGTCGGCCCGGATGCCTGGAGGTCGGCCCGGTAGGGAACGCTTGTGTCCCTCGGGATTCGTGGCTTCGTTCATCGCGTGCACCGGCTCGACTCGGCCCTGGGAGCGGTCCTGGGCGGTGATGGTGGCACTGTCTGCGGTGGTGGTCACGGCGGCCCCTCTCGATGGTCTCCCTGCTGCACAACGGTAGTTGCTTTCGAAAGGTTGCGCCAAACACACGTTCGAGTGAAAAAGTGCGTTTCGCGTGACGTGATCACGTGTCTGGGTGTATGGCTCACGCGACACTCGGCGGACAAAAGTGGCCATTGTTGTACTCTTCACCGCTGTGGTTGCACGCCTCGTGAGCTGTGTCCCCAGTCTGCCATCCGGAACCCTGCACTCCGGGGTCCGGGGGCGTCTCCGTGCGGTAGCGCCACGCATCCGGCGCGTGGCGACCACCGTATCCCCGCGAGTGCCGCAGCGGCACAGCTCCGCCCCCGCGAGTCCGCCCTGGTGGCCGCGGGGATCCACGGCCGCCGCCGCGTCGCGACACGCGTGTCCGCCACTATGTATGACCCAATCCCCACATGTAGTGGTTGGATGGCTACAGCGGCCCACAAGTTGTGGTCCCCCCGGTCGGAGTCGGCTTCTCGATCGCCTATGCTTAGGGCTGCTTCGCGAGGCCCATGGGTCCGGCGAGGCCGACGAGTCTGCTGTGAGGAGGGTTGGAGAACATGCACTGCCCCTTCTGCAGGCACCCCGACAGCCGCGTGGTCGACAGTCGTACGACCGACGACGGCACGTCCATCCGCAGGCGCCGCCAGTGCCCTGACTGCTCCCGTCGTTTCACGACCGTGGAGACGTGCTCGCTCATGGTGGTGAAGCGGTCCGGAGTCACGGAGCCGTTCAGTCGCACCAAGGTCATCAACGGTGTGCGCAAGGCATGCCAGGGACGGCCTGTCACCGAGGACGCGCTCGCCCAGCTCGGCCAGCGGGTCGAGGAGGCGGTGCGCGCCACCGGAAGCGCCGAGCTGACCACCCACGACGTGGGCCTGGCCATACTCGGCCCGCTGCAGGAGCTCGACCTCGTCGCCTATCTGCGGTTCGCCTCCGTCTACCGGGCGTTCGACTCGCTCGATGACTTCGAGGCCGCCATCGCGGAGCTGAGGGAGGCCACACGGGACCCCGCCCTGGACCAGGAAGGCGCGGGAGCGGGGAGCCAGGAAGACGACCGCGGGTCCGGCGGGACCGTTCAGGTTCCCGAACCCGCCCACGCCGCCGACTGACCGGCGGGCCGGAAACCGGGAGGAGACCCGGCTTCCGGCCGGAAGGCGGCGAACAAAGACCTGTTGCGGGCGGCGGCTGAGGATGCCCGCAACGCACGACACAAACACGTACCCAAGGGAACAAACCGGGTACTTCGGGGCGTTTTTGCCCGTACAGGGAGGCGGCATGACAGAGACGGCGAGCGGTCCGGCACGAGGTTCCCGAGCCAAGGGCGGCAAGACGGGAAACAAGGGGCTGCACATCGAGCGCGTCCACACCACCCCCGGCGTACACCCGTACGACGAGGTGAGCTGGGAGCGCCGTGACGTCGTCATGACCAACTGGCGCGACGGCTCGGTCAACTTCGAGCAGCGTGGCGTCGAGTTCCCCGACTTCTGGTCGGTGAACGCGGTCAACATCGTCACCAGCAAGTACTTCCGGGGTGCCGTGGGCACTCCGCAGCGCGAGGTCAGCCTCAGGCAGCTGATCGACCGCATCGTGAAGACGTACCGGAAGGCCGGTGAGGACCACAGGTACTTCGCCTCGCCCGCCGACGCCGAGATCTTCGAGCACGAGCTGGCGTATGCCCTCCTGCACCAGATCTTCAGCTTCAACAGCCCCGTCTGGTTCAACGTCGGCACCAAGCAGCCCCAGCAGGTCTCCGCCTGCTTCATCCTGTCCGTCGACGACTCCATGGAGTCGATCCTCGACTGGTACAAGGAAGAGGGCATGATCTTCAAGGGCGGCTCCGGTGCCGGCCTGAACCTCTCCCGCATCCGCTCCGCCAAGGAGCTGCTCTCCTCGGGCGGCAACGCCTCCGGTCCGGTCTCCTTCATGCGCGGCGCCGACGCCTCCGCCGGCACCATCAAGTCCGGCGGTGCCACCCGCCGTGCCGCCAAGATGGTCGTGCTCGACGTCGATCACCCCGACATCGAGGACTTCATCGAGACCAAGGTGAAGGAAGAGGAGAAGATCCGCGCGCTGCGCGACGCGGGCTTCGACATGGATCTGGGCGGCGACGACATCACGTCCGTCCAGTACCAGAACGCCAACAACTCGGTCCGCGTGAACGACGAGTTCATGAACGCGGTCGAGCAGGGTGGCAACTTCGGTCTGCGGGCCCGTATGACCGGCGAGGTCATCGAGGAGGTCGACGCCAAGGCGCTCTTCCGCAAGATGGCCGAGGCCGCCTGGGCCTGCGCCGACCCGGGCATCCAGTACGACGACACCATCAACAACTGGCACACCTGCCCCGAGTCCGGCCGGATCACCGCGTCGAACCCGTGCAGCGAGTACATGCACCTGGACAACACGTCCTGCAACCTGGCCTCGCTGAACCTGATGAAGTTCCTGAAGGACGACGGCAAGGGCAACCAGTCCTTCGAGGCCGATCGCTTCCAGAAGGTCGTCGAGCTGGTCATCACCGCGATGGACATCTCGATCTGCTTCGCGGACTTCCCGACCGAGAAGATCGGCGAGAACACGCGCGCGTTCCGCCAGCTCGGCATCGGCTACGCCAACCTCGGCGCCCTGCTGATGGCCACCGGCCACGCCTACGACTCCGACGGCGGCCGTTCCCTGGCCGGCGCCATCACCTCCCTGATGACGGGCACGGCCTACCGCCGGTCCGCCGAACTGGCCGCCGTCGTCGGCACCTACGACGGCTACGCCCGTAACGCCGACGCCCACAAGCGCGTCATGAAGCAGCACTCCGACGCCAACGGCACGGCCGTCCGCATGGACGACCTGGACACCCCGGTGTGGGCCGCGGCCACGGAGGCCTGGCAGGACGTCCTGCGTCTCGGCGAGAAGAACGGTTTCCGTAACTCCCAGGCGTCCGTCCTCGCGCCGACCGGCACCATCGGCCTCGCGATGTCCTGCGACACCACCGGTGTCGAGCCCGACCTCGCGCTGGTGAAGTTCAAGAAGCTGGTCGGCGGCGGCTCGATGCAGATCGTGAACGGCACCGTCCCGCAGGCCCTGCGCCGCCTGGGCTACCAGGAGGAGCAGATCGAGGCGATCGTCGCCCACATCGCCGAGCACGGCAACGTGATCGACGCCCCCGGCCTGAAGCCCGAGCACTACGAGGTGTTCGACTGCGCCATGGGCGAGCGCGCCATCTCCCCGATGGGCCACGTCCGCATGATGGCCGCGATCCAGCCGTGGATCTCCGGAGCCATCTCCAAGACGGTCAACATGCCGGAGACGGCGACCGTCGAGGAGGTCGAGGAGATCTACTTCGAGGCCTGGAAGCTGGGCGTCAAGGCGCTCGCGATCTACCGCGACAACTGCAAGGTCGGCCAGCCCCTCTCCGCGAAGACCAAGGAGAAGGAGAAGACCGAGGTCACCGAGAAGGCCGAGGCGACCATCCGCGAGACGGTCGAGAAGGTCATCGAGTACCGCCCGGTCCGCAAGCGCCTGCCCAAGGGACGTCCCGGCATCACCACCTCCTTCACCGTCGGCGGTGCCGAGGGCTACATGACCGCCAACTCCTACCCGGACGACGGTCTCGGCGAGGTCTTCCTGAAGATGTCCAAGCAGGGCTCGACCCTCGCGGGCATGATGGACGCCTTCTCCATCGCCGTCTCCGTCGGTCTGCAGTACGGCGTTCCGCTGGAGACGTACGTCTCGAAGTTCACCAACATGCGCTTCGAGCCGGCCGGCATGACGGACGACCCGGACGTGCGGATGGCGCAGTCGATCGTCGACTACATCTTCCGCCGCCTGGCGCTGGACTTCCTGCCCTTCGAGACCCGCTCCGCGCTCGGCATCCACTCCGCCGAGGAGCGCCAGCGCCACCTGGAGACCGGCTCCTACGAGTCGGCCGAGGACGAGGTCGACGTCGAGGGCCTGGCCCAGTCGGCCCCGCGCGCCCAGGAGCTGAAGGCCGTGGCCACGCCGAAGTCCGACGCCGGGGCTGCCAAGGCCGCTCCGCAGCAGGCCCACACCAGTGCCGAGCTGGTGGAGATGCAGTTGGGCATCCAGGCCGACGCCCCGCTGTGCTTCTCCTGCGGTACGAAGATGCAGCGGGCCGGTTCCTGCTACATCTGCGAGGGCTGCGGCTCGACCAGCGGCTGCAGCTGACGACACGCTGTTCCTGAAGTGAGCTGAAGTAAGGGGCGCCGGCCATGGCCGGCGCCCCTTACGCGTGCGGTACGGCTGTGGAGCGATGACGTCAGGGCCGGTGCCGCCTGCCCATGACCCGGGTGAAGGCCGCCGGGTCCTCGTCGAAGCCGTGTACGCCGGGACGGAACGTCCACTCGCCGGAGTCGTCCCGGACGAACTCGGCGATCGTGGCGGCCGACGCCCCGAGGACCGCACCGAAGTCGTCCTCCGCGAGCACGGTGTAGCCCTCACGGATGCGCATGGCGGGATTGAGCACGTTGACGAACGTCTTGTGCTCGGACCGTTGCTGGATGACGACGCCCACCACCACGCGCGCGTAGCGACCGTCGAGGCGTTCCAGTTCGAGCGTCATGACCTCGTCCCAGCCGAAGCCCCTGCCGTCCGTGCTGTCGCGGTCGAGGAGGATCGTGCCGTCCGGCGAACGGCTGTCGAAGTGCACCAGATAGGCCGGAGCCCCGTACGCGTCACCCGCCACGAAGGTCGCGGCGACGATGTCGAGGTCGGTCGGCGGCCGGCCTCCCGGACTGGGGTCCCACTTGAGCGAGACCTCGACCTTGCGGATTCCCTTGTTGAAGCCGGTCACCGGGCTTCCCCTTCCCCCTGCGGCTCGCTCGACCCCAACTCCCCTTCGGCCGGGGTTCCTTGTCCATCGTGCCATGTGCGTGGGAGCGCACGCGCGGGCGATCTCCGCCGGAGAGTGACCGACGCCACGCCCGGTGGCCGTACGATGGCGCGGTGCTGGTCAAGTGGATTCGCTGCACCGTGGTGGACCGCCGGGGCTTCGAGCGGGGGCAGCGAAAATGGGCGGGGCTTCCGGGGGAGCCGGGTTTTCGGGGGCAGGGCGGAGGCTGGAGCCGGCAGCGGCCGGGGGTGGCGCACGTCTTCACCTTCTGGGAGAGCCGTGCCTTCTACGACTCCTTCATGGCCCGCTCCCACGACCGCCTGGCCGCCGCCCAGTCCGGCACTTTCAAGGACGCCCAGGTCAAGCTGTTCGAGTACCGCTTCGACGTGAAGACGGGGTTCGAGCCGCGCTTCACCGACACCGATCTGATCCGCGTGGCCCTGTGCCGGATCCACGAGGAGCGCGTCGAGCACTTCACGCTGATGCAGGAGAAGGTCTGGAACCCCGCGATGGCCGGCTCGCCCGGCATGATCCGCGGCATGTTCGCCGAGGCGCCCGAGCAGGAGTTCATGATCCTGTCGATGTGGCGATCCGCGGCCGAGCACGGCAAGTACCGCACCGAGCGCGTGGAGCGCTTGGCCCTGCGTGCCCAGATCGAGGCGGACGTCGCGGCGCTCTCCGGCGACATCGTGGACCTTGAGCCGTCCTGGACCGTCTGAGAGCACTGGGTTGGACAAGCAAACGCACTGTCCTATGTCGCCGTACCGGCCGGCCGGAAGCGGTTCCGGACGCCGGAACTGTGTGACATACGCCGTATGGAGCCCGTACGGGTGCTCGACCCGCCCTCATTCCCTCTAGGGTTTTGGCATGGTACGACCACGGCGCATCGTCCTTGTCCGGCACGGCGAGTCAACGGGCAACGTCGACGACTCCGTGTACGAGCGCGAGCCCGACCACGCCCTCGCCCTGACCGAGCGCGGATGGCGGCAGGCCGAGGAGACGGGCAAGCGGCTCCGGGAGATCTTCGGCCGGGAACAGGTGAGCGTGTACGTCTCCCCCTACCGCCGTACCCTCGAGACGCTCCGCGCCTTCCACCTCGATCCCGACCTGATACGTGTCCGGGAGGAGCCCCGGCTGCGCGAGCAGGACTGGGGCAACTGGCAGGACCGCGACGATGTGCGCCTCCAGAAGACCTACCGCGACGCCTACGGCCACTTCTTCTTCCGGTTCCCGCAGGGAGAGTCCGGTGCCGACGTGTACGACCGGGTCGGCGGCTTCCTGGAGAGCCTCTTCCGCAGCTTCGAGGCCCCCGACCACCCGCCGAACGTTCTCCTGGTGACCCACGGGCTCGCGATGCGGCTCTTCTGTATGCGCTGGTTCCACTGGACGGTCGCCGAATTCGAGTCCCTGTCCAATCCCGGGAACGCCGAGATGCGGATGCTCCTTCTGGGGGAGGACGGCAAGTACAGGCTCGACCGGCCTTTCGAGCGCTGGCGGGAGCCGGTTCCCTACTGGGTGACCGGCTAGAGTGGCAGAGCGATGACCGCTGACTCCTCTTCCCTCGGGCGCCTCGAGCGCGCCCTGGCGAGCCTGCGCGGACTGGCCGTGGGGGACGCGCTGGGCTCCCAGTTCTTCGTTCCCGTGAACTATCCCCTGCTCAAGCGCCGCGATCTGCCGGAAGGCCCGTGGCAGTGGACGGACGACACGGAGATGGCCTGCTCCGTGGTCGCCGTCCTCGCCGCCCACCACCGGGTCGACCAGGACGCGCTCGCCCACTCCTTCGCCGAGCACCACGACTTCGACCGGGGCTACGGCCCCGCCGTGAACCGGCTGCTGCGACTGGTCCGGGAGGGCGAGGACTGGCGCCGGCTGGCCGCCGCGCTCTTCAACGGCCAGGGTTCCTGGGGCAACGGCGCGGCGATGCGGATCGCACCCCTGGGCGCTTGGTACGCGGATGATCCCGAGCAGGCGACCCACCAGGCGGAGATCTCGGCCTATCCCACGCACCAGCACCGGGAAGCCGTGGTCGGGGCCATGGCCGTGGCCGCGGCGGCGGCACTGGCCGGCTCGCCGGACGGGCCGCCCGCGCCCGAGGCCCTCCTCGACGGCGTCATCGCCCTCGTACCGAAGAGCGCCGTCGGCCAGGGCCTGCGCAGAGCCCGCGACATGCTCGACTACGGCGACGCGGCCACCGTCGCGGCCGTCCTCGGCTGCGGACGCCGTACGACCGCCCATGACACGGTGCCCTTCGCCCTGTGGTCCGCCGCGCGTGCCCTCGGCGACTACAGGACGGCGTTCTGGACCACGGCCCAGGTCGGCGGGGACGTCGACACGACCTGCGCGATCGTGGGCGGCGTGCTCGCCGCGGACAAGGCGGGGGCACCGCCCGCCGAGTGGGAGCGGCGCACCGAGGCGCTGCCGGACTGGGTGCCTACGGGACTATGACGTTCCGCTCTTCTCGCCACATGTCGGCAGGCGCGGCAGGTCATGCACGCGTGGCCCGGTGTCGCGTTGTGCGCAGTCATTCACGAATGTGATCCCGTGCTGATGGAATGCCCCGATCGGTGATCGTCGGAAGTGTGGTGAAGTCGACTGCCGAGCCGCTTTGCGGGATCAACATCCTTGCGAGCGGAGCGGGCAGAGGTTCGTTTCGGCCCGCCCCATAGGTATGTATTCGCCGCCGTCCCGGCCATGACGAGATACCGATCGGGAATGTGCACAAGCGAATGAAGTGATCAGGCTGCCGCAGGCGTGATCGACCGGCTGATAGCCCCGCTGCCGCGGTCCCGCCAGGCCTGTCCCCCCGCGCCGACGCTCCCGCCGCCCAGGGGGAGCCCGGGGTGTCGCGCGGCGATTCCCGCGGCGTACGCTAAGGGCGCCATGCCGTACGAACCACCTACTCACACCGTCGAGCGCTCCCTGCGCGCCACGACCGGAGCGAAGGTCATTGCCGGTGTCGACGAGGTGGGGCGCGGCGCCTGGGCCGGCCCCGTCACGGTCTGCGCGGCGATCACCGGACTGCGCCGCCCGCCCGAGGGCCTGACCGACTCCAAACTGCTGACGGTCAGGCGCCGTACGGAACTCGCCGAGACGCTGCGGTCATGGGTGACGGCCTATGCGCTGGGGCATGCTTCCCCCGAGGAGATCGACCACCTCGGGATGACGGCCGCGCTGCGGCTTGCCGCGGTCCGCGCCCTGGAAGTCCTGCCCGTCCGCCCGGACGCCGTGATCCTCGATGGAAAGCACGATTACCTCGGCACTCCGTGGAAGGTGCGCACGGTGATCAAGGGCGATCGCTCGTGTGTGGCTGTCGCGGCGGCGTCGGTGATCGCCAAGGTTCAGCGCGACAAAATGATGGCCGAACTGGGTATCGACCATGCAGACTTCGGATTTGCGGACAACGCCGGGTATCCGTCGCCCGTGCACAAGGCCGCACTGGAGGAGCGGGGGCCCACCCCGCACCACCGCATGTCGTGGGCGTATCTTGATGCGTTGCCCCAGTGGCGGCACCTCAAGAAGGTCCGCAGCTGGGTGGACGGAAGCGTTCCGGAAATCGAGGGTCAGCTCGGCTTCGATTTCTGACGGTTCCGCTCGCACTGATGTGCCCCCCGGTCATCCGCGCCGCACCAACGTTTGATAAATAACAGCTCATGCCTCTCATTCCCGAGGAGCCTCAGATTCACGAGAGTGCCCAGGGTCCCCGCGTCACGCCGGCCAGCGGCCGTACCGCGCCGACCCCTCGTCCCGTACCCGGCCCCCGCCCCGCGGCTCCGTCCCGCCCCGGTCGTCCCGGCCCACTGCGGCCCACACCACCGGTGCAGCGAACCCCGCGTGACGCGAGTCCGGCCAAGCCCGGCCCCTCCGGCCCGGGCGCTGCCGCCACAGCGGCCCCGCAGATCCAGCTGATCCCGGCTTCGGCCGAGGGTGCGCTCGACGCCGCCGAAGAGGCGGTGGACCTGCTCCTGGATTCCGGCCGCGCCCCCGGCGACGTGCTCGTGATCACCACTGGTGCCCAGCACCCGTGGGCCGAGCACGAGCTGTCCTTCGGTGAAGCGTCCTACTGGGCGCAGCACGACGCCGGTGATGACGTCTTCTACACGGACGCCGCCATCGCCTCCCGCGCCGCGTCCCGCCCGGTGGTCGTCGTGGCCGTCAACGGAGGCCCCGCCTCCGTCGCGGCCACGGCCCTCCCGCTGGCTCACGCCCGTGCCGCTGCGCTGCTGATCGTCTGTGGTGACCCGCAGCAGATCAACTCGGTGCTGGGCGCCGGAGTCTGAGCGGCGACCGGCACCTCGGGCCCACCGAGGTGCCGAAGAGCCGCTCGGGCGGACGAAGAGCCGCTCGGCGGAATCGGCACGGTGCGGCTTTCGGCGTGCCCGGACGACGGGTTGCGGCCGTGTCGTCGGCCGGGGCCGCTCGGCCGCAGACGCCGGGGAGTCGGGGCGCCTATGCCTCGCGGGCCCGTTCCCGGTCGCCGCGCCGGACCGCGCGCGGGCTGGACAGCGTGCCCTCTCGGCGTAGCCGTGGACACACGGGTGGTCGTCCCGGAGCGCACCCGAGGCGGATCCGCAGTTCCGCCGGATCCAGGACGTGAGCCCGCCTGTGCTCCTCACTGGTGCTCGCGGCGCCCGCCGGTGTGCCGGGCACCGGGCACGGGCAGGTCGCACGGGTCATGCTGCGCGGTCGGTGGTACGGACCGTCGCATCGTCCGAGCCGAGTGGCTCAGCGAGCGGCCGCCCGGCGCAGGACCTCCGAGACCGGGCCTCCCGTGCGTGGCACGAGCGGTGAGGCCTCCGACATCGCGAAGGGCTCCGGCGCCGAATGCGCGTTGGGCCGGCGTCCGCCGCGGCCCTCGCCGAGCACCTGCCAGCCCTCGTGGGTCAGCGTGATGTACGCCCCGCAGCGCAGCCCGTGCAGCGTGCAGGCATCGCGCAGCCCCCACATCCAGGCGCCGTCCTCTTCGGTCCAACGCCCCTCGCCCTCACGGCAGTAGAGCAGGACGGCCGTCCGTACGGGGGTACGGCGACGCAGGTCATGGGGAATCACCCGGCGCAGCTGGGCCAGCAGCGCGTTGCGGAACATCCAGCCGTCGGCCGGCACCGGACGGCGTGTGAACGAGGCGCTGGCCCGCAGCCGCTCGTCCGGGTCGAGCACCGCCACGATCGCCGTGAGCGGCTTCGGGTGATGCCGGGCATGCAGCCCGCTGACGACCTCACGGGGGTTGCGCAGCAACGGGATTCCGGCGGCAGCCCACTCCGCCGGCTCAAGCAGGCGACTGGCGGAAGCGGCGGACGTGGACGTCGACAACGAGGCCGCCGAGGACGATGCGAATCCGAAGGTCACGTTCCTCCCTTCGGCTACGCGCCCATACTGCGGGCGAGGTCGGATTCGGGGGAGCGCGCACCGCAGCGGAGCCCAACCGGATCACGGACGAGTCGTGCGGGGAGCGGACCTCAATTCTTCCTGTCGAACTTGGATGCGGCAACGAGCAATTGGGGCCACCGACTGTTATCTGGTGGTGCGTGGCTTATATCCCTACCCAAAGGTTCGGCCGATGACGCCCGAGCCGAGCCGACACCGTCCGAGGGACCGCCACGAGCCGCCGGCCGGCCACTCCCGGACGACGAGGACCAGCGACAACGCGTCGCTCACCCCTGGTGTCGGCGGCCAGCGGCAACACGTCGCTCACCTCTGGTGGTCGGCGGCCAGCGGCAACACGCCGCTCACCCCCGTGGGACGAGGGGCAGCGGCAACGCGTCGCTCACCCCTGGTGTCGGCGGCCAGCGGCAACACGCCGCTCACCCCCGTGGGACGAGGGGCAGCGGCAACG